>NZ_JBIRBB010000039.1:0-21570 GCF_044326295.1 Spongiactinospora sp. 9N601 | reverse complement strand
CTGGGACAGCGAGGCGGCCCGCCACGCCCGCGTCGCCGACGCACTCACCGACCACATTTCCCGCCTCGAGCGCTGAACTGCGACCTCCTCCACCGCCTTGCCCAAAAGGCCAGGGCCGGTTAAAGGAGCGGCTGAACAAGGAGATCCGCCGCCGCACCGATGTGGTGGGGATCTTCCCTGATCGGGCGGCGATCGTCCGGCTGGTCGGTGCGGTTCTGGCCGAGCAGACCGATGAGTGGAGCGAGGCGCGGCGTTACATGGGGGTGGACGTGCTGGCCAAGGCCCGGCTCCAGGTGATCGAGGGCGACACACCTGCGCAGAACGCGATCCCGCAGACTCTTACCGCTTAACCTGCAGAAACAGGATCACGCGACGGCTGATTCATACACCACTCGCGTGGACGTGACCCGCCGCGGTGCGGTTGCGATCCCTCCAGGGATGATCGGGAACGGGCCGAAGTGCTGTCCCCCACCATCAAAGACCGTTGCGATCCCTCCAGGGATGATCGGGAACCACGCCCGGGTGGCCGATGACGGCGTGTGGGTGACCGTGTTGCGATCCCTCCAGGGATGATCGGGAACCCGAGGATAACGCCGCAGGTCACCGCCGCAGTAGAAGGACTTGGAACGGCGGATTTTGCAGCGGTTCGGCGGTAGTGCAGATGCGCAGGTCACAAGGGGTGTGGTCACAGGATGGGGTCGGTGTTGCCGAGGGGTTGGCCGATGAGTTCGGTTTGGATGTGGTGAGGGCCTTGGGTGCGGTAGATCAGAACGCTGTCGTAGGTCGGGTGAGCTTGCTCCCCTTTGACGGACACCAACGATGTGATAGCCACGCCGCGGTGGCCCCTCAGTAGCACTACGGTGACCCCGGCTGCTGTGCGCCCGAGGCGGGTTGTACCTCCCTCGATCAATCCGCAGGCCTATGTTCGCCGCCGTCCGGCTGGGCCGGTGATCTTTCATTCGGATTGTGGTTGTCAGCTTGGATTCAAGGGGTCGTCGCGACACTGCTGCTCAGCAGCAAGTTTAGATGATCGCTGAAGGCTTCTGCCGGTGTTCTCCAGCCGAGGGTCTTTCGAGGCCTGGTATTGAGCGTGAACGCGATAGCGGCCAAGTCTTCGGCGTTCCATCGTGACAGGTCGGTGCCCTTGGGAAAGTACTGCCGCAGCAGGCCGTTGGTGTTCTCGTTGGTGCCACGCTGCCAGGGGTATGAGGATCGGCGAAATAGACGAGCAAGCCGGTGTCGATCCGCAGCCGGGCATGCTGGGCCGGCTCCGTTCCACGATCCCAGGTCAGCGAACGCGGGAGCTGCCCGGGCAGGCCGGTGAGCTCTTTGGTGATCGCGTCCCTCACCGCCTCGGCGCCGCGGCCGGCCAGCGCCGGGCCGTTCTTAACCCGCTCCTGCGTGGGGAAACCCTCCATCCGCGGTAGATGCAACAGCAAGGTGAACCGGGTCGTGCGCTCTACCAGGGTGCCGATCGCCGACCGGCCGGTGCCGATAATGAGATCACCCTCCCAGTGACCCGGGACCGCACGATCCTCCGCCTCGGCGGGCCGTTGGCTGATCAACACCTCAGGGGTCACATGGCCGCGGTCCTTGTGCCGGGCGCGGGCACGCGGCACCCGCAAGGCACGCCCGGTGCGCAGGCAGGCGACCAGTTCTCGCTTGAGCGCTCCTCGCCCCTGGATGAACAGGGCCTGGTAGATCGCCTCGTGGGAGATCCGTCTCGTGTCATCCTCGGGAAAGTCGACCTTCAGCCGATGGGCGATCTGTTCGGGGCTCCACGACCTCGCCCAGCGGCGGTCTTGACGGCGGGGTTTGTTACGTCCTTTCCAGGGCGCCGTCCGCGGCCCCACCGGTGTGCCGTCGGGTGGCGGACCTGCCCGGCCGGCTGCTCCTCCACGTACTCGCGCAACTGCTCATCGGCCGCCGGGCCCGGCGCTCGGCGTGCCATTGCGCGACCATCGCCCGGTATTCCACGTCATAGGTCCGCCTCGAGCCGTTGCGCTGAATTTCGCGAGAAATCGTCGACGGCGACCGTCCCAGGTGCCGGGCGATCTCGCGCACGCCGATCTTCCGGGCACGGCACAAGGCGATTTCTTATCGCTCTGCGAATGACAGGTAGCGGCCCGACACGGTCGGGGCAAGGCAGGGTCCCACCCCGCCAGTCTGGCGAAACCACCGTGTCCCGACCGTCGGCGACACGCCGATTTCCGCTGCAGCGTCCTGGTCGCTCCTTGGACGATCGCTTGCCAGAACCGGACGCGATCATGACGCCAGGCGGCGGTCGGCCGTCCCGGCGAGGGGACCTGACCGCGATACAACCGGGCAGCCTACTACTTCTTGCCCACGCCCGTGCACCAACACCTCCGGCGATGAAGTGTTGCGAGTACCGGTTGAATCCGCCCAAGGACTGCCAGGTAGGTGACGAACTCATCGCTGACCTTGTCGTCAATGATGGCGATTTTCCATGGCTTAAAGCCGACGTACGTCCACCCCCTATTTGAAAAGGAACTCGCCTGCTCGATGACGCGAACGACCACGTCGATGAATGGGAGGCCGCATACGAGGAAATCCAGGCAGCCGTGACCCTCAAGTACCCAGACGGCGGTGAGGTTCCCGAGTTTCTCCTGCACATCGACAAGGGTGGGATGTGATGGCGGTGGAGCGACGAAGCGTTCGGCCATTAATCACACGCCTGAGCATCGATCTGGAACACGCGACGCAGGAGCAACCGGGCGCAAACGGTTAGTTCACCCGGTCAGCGGTAAAAATTGATGTTCCGCTTCCTCATGAGGACAGCCTCTTGCGCGTGTCGGCGAACGTAACCAGTGGCGCCTATGTGGCCTGTTCGTTCACCTCGACTGTGACGCCCGGCTTCTCACCCCAGAAGGCAAGCAGGCCAGTGATCTCTTCCACCCTCGGGAACGGCTTCGGGTAGGACCAGACCACGTCTTCGATCACAGCGTCACCACTCTGGACCGACCAGTAGATGGCGTCGCCCTTGAACGGGCAGTGCGACGTCGTCGCCGATGATCTAAGCAGGTCCATCTTCACGTCCGCCGACGGCAGGTAGTAGCGCGGTGGACAGCCCGTCTCGGTGAGCATGACCGACCGCGAGGACGTCGCGGCGACCACGTCCCCGACTCGCACCACGACCTGGTCCGCTACGGGCGTGACCTCGATTTCATGTCCTTGCGTGTTCATAGAGCGATCCCATCAAACATTCCCTGCGAACGCCAGCGTAACGCTTCGTGGCAAGCCAGCCCGTTCGACGGGCGCTGCTCACGTCGACAAAGAGCGCTTGGTGCGCGCACCACAGATACCCAGAACTGTTAGACCCCAGTGAACCCTTTCAACCGGTCGTCTGGACCAGGTCAGCTTGCGGTCCGCCGTCTGCGAACCCGCCCCGATGCTGTCGCAGGACGCCTGGTCAGTCGGAGACACCGACTCGCCTTCTCCGTCTGGCCAGGGAGTTTGAGGTTGAAAAAGGTGCAGTGTCATGAGTATTCGCGGTGGCTGTTTTCGATGCCGACGGACGCACGATGGGTCTACTCGATCTCGGCGAGCGCGGCATCTGCCACGACCCGCCCTACCCAGGCCAACGCCGCCTTGCTCCACCGGGAGAAGTCCGAGCGGGACACCTCCACCAGATGGCACAGCCGCTTCACGGCGATGGTACCTGTCTTCCCCGGGGAACCAGATGTTGATCGTGTCGCCCTTGACGCTGGTAATCTTGATCGGTATCTGCCGGTGTCGAAAATCTTGACGTTGAGGATCAGATGGGCGTTGTCGGCAGCGGCACGGTGCGGGTCCCGTAGAGGCAACGGTAGGCGGTGGCCTCGGACACGCCGAAGGCGAGGCCGTGCGGGCGAATGTTGAGCTCCTGGGTGCTAACACATAACGCCGCCATCATCAGGATCTGCACCATGCGCCGCCGACACAGTGACCGCGTAATCACCGACCGCGTGATCACTGTCTGCACCGATAATTGCCGAGACATGCATATAAGCTGTTACATTGTTCAACGTCTTACGGAGGCAAGCGTCCTGTGTTCGTTTGACCCACTTCCAGCCATCTTCCTCGGCAACTCGGTCATAGAACGCAATAATATCCGGCGTTGAGCCCTGGTAGGCGTATTGTTTTGTCGCAAAGACATGCTCATCTTCCTGATCGCATCCGGCTTGAGAGCTTACCGCCCTTACGGTCGGGGGATGCGAGCTTAAAACCTTCTGTGATTGCAGTATGGGAATAAGAGCTAAATCTTCAGGTGTACACCCAGAAGCGGAATGGAGAACTCCGGAACAACTTAGGGTGGCGGCGCAGATCAAAGCCGTTCCCGCTGTGTACGTCGTGATGGAGAAAGCTGTGGGCCACAATTTCATGCCGATAAGTATAGCCGTGGCCTCATCGTATGGGAAGGTGTGAGGATCCGAGAGGCGGCGCACCCTTACGTGAAGGGAGGATTACGCCTGGACACCATAACACAGTCTGGTATTTGCGATACGTGGCCAGCCTATTTGCATGAATTTTCATGCCTTAAGTGAGGCTAGTCATTCACAAGTCCAGCAGGAGTGTATTTAGGTAGAGGGGTATTCTTGAATTTGCCGTCCGGATCCGGGTTGACCTTGCCGCACCGGATGCGAATGTTTTCGTACTGCGTAAAGACTGACTTTCCACAGAATTGCTGCATTCCGCCGCGGAAGACCTGGTACATCAGGTATGAATGGTCAGGGGCGTACACACTCCTCGGGCGGGGGTGGTCCCTTCCGATCCATGATTTATTCTTCTCATAAAAGCTTATGCCAATGCTATTTATCACTTTATCGCGAGCACTTTCTTTCCTGTCTTTCGGAGCTACGTAGCGTTCGTGTATATCTCCGATCTTCTTGGCCACATCGCATCCGAGATAGTAACATATCATGACCATTCCCATGAAGTGACGCAATGCGTTTCGTGCATGCGACCCCTCCTTGGTTCTTGCGTTGACGAAGGCGTTGACCGAATCTCTTATAGTGCTGATTTTGTAGCAGGTCTGGACACCTAGCTCCTTCTTGCAGTCCTCCTTCTCGCGAGGATTAACGTCAGAGGATGTCGGGGAGCCGGCAGAGGTTGGAGTGCGCCCTCCGTGTCCTTTTGGTTGCTTCTTGTCTTTCCTGTCTGTGAGTGCTTTCCAGAGCTGGTCAAGATCTCGATCCCCAAGAATCCCAAGATCGTACATCGTCATATATATTTCACGCGTGTCTTTATCTGCATTCCAGAAGCCCTTAGGGGCTATTCTGCCATTATTCATGTAACCGACGCGGCGCGCTTCCTCATCCGAGAGCTGGGGGGAATAGCCTTTAAGTAGCTCCCAAATCTCTCCGGGATCCCCTTGGCCCGTCCAACTCAAGTCCCAGGCGATAGGAGTCACGTAAACGATCCCGCTGAAGGGCCCACAGCCTCCACTGCAGGGGTCGGGGTCCAATGAGAATGGTTTGAGTTGCAGGCTGTCCCCGTGCTTATCATCGCTCGGCTGAACGTAGACGCCGCTGCTCGATGCATGCCCGGTGGGATCGAGTCGAGTGAGCGGGGAGGCATTGGCGTACGTGTAGCGGTTGGCCTGCACCGAGGGTGCCGGGGGGAGTGTGGCGGTGTCGCGTGAGGTGAAGGCGGCGGTGCCGGGCTGGTACCAGCGGGCGTGCATGTTGATCTTGCCGCTGTTGGGGTCGGTGTACTCGCCCTGGTAACCGATGCCGCGTGCGGTGCCGGTCTGGGCGGTGATCTCGCCGAAGGGGCTGTATGCGGCCGAGTCGGTCAGGGCGGTGGCTGTGAAGGTGGCCACCAGGTCGCCGTGCAGGTCGCTCAACGCGGCCAGCGCTGGGCCGGCGCCTTCTTGCAGGCTGAGGAGCCCGCCGGAGGGGTCGCGACTGTACTTGGCCTGGACGGTGCTGCCGCCGTCGATGATGGCGGCCACGTCGTTGCCGAGACCGGAATACAGGAACCCCTGCGCGGCTCCGGCCTTGTTGCGGGACATGACGCGGCCCAGGGCGTCATAGCCGTAGGTGATGTCGCCGTCGGTGATGAGCTGGTCGAAGGCGTCGAAGCTCATCTGCGTGATGGTCCCGTTCGTGGTACGCGTGGCCTGGGTCCCCCGGGGGGTGTAAGTGTAGTCGGTGCCGCCGCCGGAGGTCAGCCGGTTGCGTTCGTCGTAGACGTAGGTGGTGGCACCGGCTTTGATGCGGTTGCCGGAGGCGTCCCACTCATAGGCGGTAGTCGTGCCGCCGGGGGCGATCCAAGAGGTCAGCCGCCCGGCGTGGTCATAGCCGTAGGTGTTGGTGCCGGCCCCGGCGGTGCCGGTGGTGGTCTTGGAGGTGAGGTTGTCGTCCTTGTCCCAGCCGTAGGTGATCTTCGCGATCTGGGTCCCCGCGCCGTTCTTCAAGATGTGGGTGGTGGGACGGTCCATCTTGTCGTAGTCGAAACTCTGGGTGCTGGCCTGGCCGGTGGCGCTGATGGTCTTGAGCCGGTCGGCGTTGTCGTAGCCGTAGGTGAGGGTTCGGCTGCTAACCGGGTCGGTGGCGGTGGCCAGCCGATCGCCGTCGTCCCAGGTGAAGCTGGCGGTACCGGCGGCGTCGATGCGCTGGGTGGGATTGCCGCGCCCGTCATAGCTGTAGGCGCTCTGCTGGGTGCCGCCGCGGGTGACGGTGGTGAGCAGGCCACGGTCGTTGTAACCGATGGTCAGGTCACCAACGCTCGTGGCGCGACCGGCCAGGTCGTAGCCGAAGGTCCGGGCGGCGGTGGACGCCTCGGCTCCGGTACCGGCCTGTTCGGTGAGGCGGCCCAGGTGGTCGAAGGTGCGGTCGATGCGCACGCCGCCGGGGGCGACAGTGGCCGTTTCGTTGCCAGCGGCGTCGTAAAGGCTGGTCCAGGTGCGGTCGGCGAGCGCCGGGTGGGCGGTGGTGGCCGGTTCGGTGACGGTCTCGGGCAGGCCGAGGGTGTTGTAGGTGGTCCAGGTGGCGTTGCCGCGGCCGTCGGTGATCCGGGTCCTAGCGCCGGTGGCGTCGTAGCCGAAGCTTGTTATGATCGACGCGGTGGCGCTGATGGGTTCGACCCGGGAGGAGAGCCTGCCCAACACATCGAAGGTCTGCTGGGTGACGTGCCCTTCGGCTGAGGTGAGCGAGGTCGGGTTGCTGGCGGTGTCGTAGCCGTAGCCGGTGGACCGCAGGACGGTGCCGGAGGAGTCGAGGTCCTTGGTAGCGATCTGACGGCCCGCCAGGTCGTAGTCGGCCACCGTGGAGTTGCCCAGCGGGTCGGTGCTCTTGGTTAGCCGCCCGGCGAGGTCGTAGACGTTGGTGGTGGTGTGGTTGAGCGGGTCGGTGATCGTGGTGGGCTCGCCAGCGGCGTTGACGGTGTAGGTGGTGGTCTTGTTGCCGGGTGCGATGGATTTGGTGAGGTGCCCGGCGTCGTTGTACTCGTACTTGGTGATGTGCGCGGCGGCCGGAGTGCGCTCGATCCGTGTGCTGGTGACCTGGCGACCAAGGTCGTCGTAGGTGGCTTCGGTGCGCGCCCCGGTGGGGTCGACGTCGGCGAGTCTCTCACCGAGCAGGTTGAAGTCACTTACCCATTGGCCTGCGATTTGGCCCGTCGGAGCAGGATCGGTGATGCGCACCTGGCGGCCGAGCTTGTCGTACTCGAACGAGGTCACGAACCCACGCGGATTGGTGGTGCTGATCAGCTGCCCGGCTGCGTCGTAGTCGTGGCTGACCGTCGGAGTGACGGCGGCGCCGCCAGGCGGGGTATAGGCAGGCGAGGTGATCTGCGTGGGACGTCCCGCCTTGTCGACGGCGCTGATGATGGTCCGTCCTTCGGCATCGACGCGATGAGTTTCCTCGCCTGTGGTGTTGTAGCCGTAGCGCATGCTCGGTTGTCCGGTGGTGGAGTTTCCGGCCTTGTCGATGGTCACCCGTGGTGCCACGGTCTCAGCCAGCCGCCCCAGCGCGTCGTAGGTGAAGGTGGTGGTGAAGTCCTCGGGGTCGGCTCCGGACAGGTTGCCGCGAGGATCGGTGATCGCGGTCAAGAGTCCACGAGCATCGTAGGCGGAGGTAGTGACCAGGTCCTGGCTACCGTTCTCAACGGTCTCGCGGGTGGGCAGGCCGAGTTTGTTGTAGACGGTCTCGGTGATCTCGGTTCGACCGCTCGCCGCCTCCGTGCGGGTGGCCCTGGTGGGCTGATCGGCCGCGTTGTAGACATATGCGGTCCGGCGGGCCATGCCGCCAGGGTCGAGGGTCAGAGAGGTCAGCCGGCTGGCGGAGTCGTAGAGGAACTCGGTGACGGTCGTCCCACCCCCGGTAATCGCCACCATCGGATTGCCGGCCGGATCGTACTCATGTTCCTCCACGACGACGTCACGGGTGGTGATAGCACCGTTCAGCTTGACGTCGTCGGCCGTCTTCTTGCGCAATGTGCCGTCGTCCCAGTAGGCATAGGCGGTCTTACGGCCCATCGCATCAACAGAGGAGGCCAGGCGTCCAGCCGGGTCATAGGTCCGTGACTCCACGACCACGTCGGTCGCGGCTTGCGGACTGACCGGGCTGCCGGTCCAGTCCTTAAGCGTGCGGCCGATGAGTTCGCCACGGACGCTGTAACCATTGTCGATCACCGCACCTCGGGCGTCGGTGACGCTTGTGACCCACCCACGGTGGTTCCACTCTTGCTCCACCACCCCGCCTTCGGGATCGGTGACCGTCGCTACGTGACCGTAACCGTCATAGGTGTACGTGAGAGTCCGGTCCGGATCTCCACCGGTCAGGTCGGCGACCGTTTTGGTGAGGAGGTCGCCGTCGGCGTTGTAGGTATATCGCTGTTGCGTGGTGTGGGTGATGTTGCTGACCGCGTTCTCCACGGCGGGGCCGGTCTCGGTCAGGATCCGCCCTACACCGTCGTAGGTAGACGTGGTCTGGGATCCAGCGGGCTGGCCCGGGTCGTGGATCTTGGTCTGAGCGGTCACCCGGCCGATCGCATCGTGATCTGACACAACCTTCAGGCCCTCGGGCTCGACCCGTTCGGCCACGTCGCCGGAGGCGGTGTATTGATAGGTCCATACGGCATTGTTGGGCAGAGTCTTCGTTTTCAACAGACCGGCCGGGGTAGTACCGCCGCCGATCGCCGATTCGGTGCCGTCGGTGTAGACCAGCGTGGTGGATCGGCCAGCGGGGAAGTCGGAGGTGACCGGGGTGGTCTGCTTGGTCGGCTCGCCGAAGGCGTTGTACTCATACGTGGTGCGGTAGGTGTTGTCGCTCTCGCCGGCCGAGCGGCCATCGCGGTAGGCGGTGACCTGGTCGTTGCGCGGGTCGAACGGATCGGACGCGTTCAGGTAGTACGCCCAGTACTCGATCGCGCACTCGTTCTGGACTCGGCAGTATTTGCGGCCGATCTTGTTACCGCGCTTGTCGTAGAAGAAGTCCACGTCGATGTCGTTGCGGTCGTTGATCTGCCGGATGAAACCGGCCTGGTCGTACTGGTACCAGGTGGATTTGCCGAGCTGATCGACCTCCGCGCGCAGCCGGTAACCGCGCCAGCCGTCATAGTAGTACTGCAACTCGTGGTCATCGGGGTCGGTGACCACGAGCGTGGCTTCACCGTTGTTCGGGTTGGTCGACATGGTGCCGATCTCCCACGTGCCGCCATGGGCATCGGTGTGGGTGGCCAGCCGGTCGGTCCGCTCGTCATAGGTGTTGGCCGCCAGCACCCGCCCCGACGGCAGCGTGATCTGGGTCAGCTTGTGCGGCACCTCCGCCCGCGCTGCATAGTGCTCCTGCACCTCTGCGGTGGTCAGCGGCTTGCCGTACACTGCGACCTCATCGACGCTGCCCTGGAAGGGGAACGCCTGCACCCCCGCGGGCACCGCGGGGGACACTGCGGCATCGGTGATGCCGTTGCCGACACTGGCGGTCTGTCGCCAGCCGCTCACCGTGCCGGTGGTGGCACCCACGTGCTGTCCGTCAAGGTACAGCGTCTGGTCGACGCCGGAGACGGTCAGCACGACATGGTGCCAGGCGTCGTCGTTGACCGTGCCGGAGGAGGTGATCGGGGTCGCCACCGTGCCGAAGGAGCCGCGGAGTTTGCCGTCGGTGCCCACGTACAGCATCGGGCCGCGGGCGACGCCGCCGGTGTGCTGGGTACCGGCGGCCACCAGCACACCGGACTGGGTGGTCTTGAACCAGGTCTCCACCGAGATCTGATCGCCGAGATGCGGGATGGCGTTGGCGGGGAGTTTGATCGCCGAGGTGGCGCCGAATCCGCCGACGGCGGTGTCCGGAGTCCCGGCCAGCGCGCCGGTCTGCCCCAACGTGACCGACTGGTAGGTGGCGTCGGTCTCGCCGGTGCCGAGGTTGTCGGCGGCGGTGCCGGAGGCCTCACCAAGCCGCCAGTAGCCGAACGGGTCGGAGTTGAGCACGGTGCTGCGGTACTGCGAGCCGTTGCCGTAAGCGAAGGTGGTGCAGTTCGGTGCGGCGACCGGGGCGCACACACTGGTCAGCAGGTTGCCGGTGTAGCTGTAGGTCCAGGTCAGCGGGGTGCCGTCGATCGGGTCGCTGGACACCGTGGCTACGTGGTCGCCGGACCAGGTGAAGGTGATCGACCGGCCGCCGGTAGCGGTCACCTGCTGGAGTTTGCCGTTGGTATCGTAGGTGAGATTCTGGGCGCGGTCGCGCTGGTCGGTCACCGTGGTCAGCCGGCCTTGGGCGTCGAACAGGTAGGTGGTGGCGGCCTTGTCCATCAGTTTCCAGCCGTCGCCGGCCTCTTCAGCGAGGGTGGCGTGCATGCCGGGCGGTGGCTGGTAGGTCCCCGAGCCGTTGCTGCGGAATCGTACTTCGCTGCCGTCAGGGTAGGTGACCAGCGCGGAGGTCGTCGCACCGCGGATCTCTTTGACGATCTTCATGTCCCAGCGGGTAGACCATCCGGCGCCGAAGATGCCGTCGGTTCGGGGGTCCATGCTGTTGTACGTGCGCACCACCGACAGCGGCGGCCCGGCCGTGGCCACCGTCAAGTCGGTGAAGGTGGTGGTGTAGTTCCCCGACTGCTGGTCGAAGTCCTTGTCCTGGATCCCCTGGGCGGCCAGATGCGACATGATCACCGGCTGGCGGACGCCGGTGACGAACGACACCACTGACGACGTCGTGGTCAGGGAGTCGGAGGTGTCCCGGACGGTGACGGTCCACCAGTACTGCTGGCCCCACTCCAGCTGTCCGGCTGGCACGGTCCACTTGTTGACGTTCTGCGCCAGGAATCCTGAGGTGGTGCAGCCGGTCCCGGACATGGCTTCCACATCGCAGACCTTGAAGTTGTATCGCAGGGCGGCGCCGCTGCTTTGGCCCCATGCCCGCAATGTGGGGGTGATGGAATCCACGAGGTAGCCATGGACGGGATAAAGATCAACGATCGTTGGCGCGGAGAGGATTGCTACTTGTGCATCGGTCACCTCGGCGCGACGTACTCCCGGCGGGAGCTTGGCAAAATCCTCCTCGGAGGGGCCGGGATTGCTCTGGGGTGCCTTCCGATCCTCAACCGGTATGGCGTCTTTGGGGGGCTCTGGGATAGGCACCCATCTGCTCTCTCGCCCCGGCTCGGGCAATGAGGTCGCCGAACTCGGTACTAGCGATGGACCGTGGCGTGCCGAACCCATCGCCTGCTTGGGAGTGGCCACGGTGCCTTGCGGGCCGGTCTCTGCCGCGATCAGCGATGCCGGAGTGGCCCAGCCAGGCGTGGCATAGAGAAATGTCAGGCCCGGGATCATGAGTAGCAGTACAGCGATGGTTTTCCATGCGCTTCGGCGCTTTAAGGGCGACATGGAGCCATTTCGCTGCATGCGACGTCACACTCCAAAATTCAAGCGGCCAGAACGCACCCTCCGATGCTTTCTGCGACCGCCTGTGCTCGCAAACTATCCGGAGAAGACGTCAAAGATCATCTGATTGGAACGTACATAGATCATTGCCATGCGGCAAGTGTGACTTATGCCATATTTACACGTGAGCGTCTCTCGCGTTTACTGGCTCTGAGTCATAGCAGCGTGCCGTGACACGGCTTCAGTCATCAGCCCTGGTCGCGGACTTGCCTCTGTTGTGTCGTGTTTCTCGGGTGGTCGTCTGTGGCGGCTTGGTCTCCGAACTGTCGATCCTGCACAACGCCCGCTACACCGGCTATCAGGTGTGGAACAAGCAGCGATCGAGTGAGGTGCTGGTCGATCCCGGTGATGTGGCCTTGGGTGTTCATCGGGTGAGGCGGGGCAATCCCGAGCGCGCGTGGGTGTGGTCACGACGCCCGGCCCATCCCGCGATCGTCACGACGGAGGACTTCGACCGCGCGCAGACCGTCCCGACGATCCGTGGGGTATCGCGGACGTATGTGCTGCGGGGATTGTTGCGCTGCGGCGTGTGCGGGCGGTCCATGGAAGGAACATGGACCAACGGCCGGCGCAACTACCGCTGCCGCCCGCGGGCGGGGCAGCGGCACCGCAGCGTGTTTGTTCGCGAGGACACGGTGGCCGGCCATCTGGGCGCGTTGCTCATTCGGGCTGTGGCGGTCTCACAGGGGCGCGGAGACGTGGAGGGTATCGACGCCCCGCGCGGATTGGCTGAGCAGGCTGCTCTGTGTCGTTCGCTGGCGTTGATGATCACCTACCGGCCGGACATCCCTGCGCTGGTGAGCGTTGTCCGGGGCGAGACCATCATCGTCAGGGTGTGAGGGTCGGTCGGGGAGTCGAACCCCCATGGAGTCCATGATGAGGTAGCGGCATCCGGCGCGTCTGGCGGCGCGCAGGGCCTGATCCAGGCTGGGTGAGCGGGCGGCGAGCAGGGCGATGGCCTCGGTGACGTAGCGCCAGGCGGTGGGCCAGGCCGATGGCGAATCCGGCGGCGAGCTCGGCGTAGGTGTCGCCTTTGCGCAGGTGGACCAGGACGAGCATGGCTTGTCGGCCGGGGTTGAGGCGGCGCGGTGTGGAGTTGATCTGCCGTCGGTGGCGTCGCACGATGCCGGCCAGGTAGGTGAGCGTTTGGGATGACAACGGCAGCGCGGCACGATAGAACAGCATGTAGGTCTCTGGTTGGTGGTTGATCTTGGTCGACAACCCTTCTACCAGGGGCCTTCTCTACTTCTCGATCAAGAACAGGGATCTGCAACCAGCCTGTGACCTGTGCTTTCGCGGTAAAAACGCTCAATGATGGAATCACTCCAGGGATGATCGGGAACGCAGGGCAAGTCCGCGGCCGCCGCCGGGCGCATCCTGTTGCGATCCCTCCAGGGATGATCGGGAACGGCACGCCCGGACCCCGCGTGCCCGCCTCTCATCACGTTGCGATCCCTCCAGGGATGATCGGGAACCGCCGGCCGGTGGCCCGGCAGCCCCGATCGGGGATACCCGTTGCGATCCCTCCAGGGATGATCGGGAACGTGGCCCGCCCGGCCGTGGCGGCCAGCAGCTCAGGTTGCGATCCCTCCAGGGATGATCGGGAACTGCCGGTCCGGCGGGCTACGGCATCCAGGCGGGGTTGCGATCCCTCCAGGGATCGCAACAACCGGCCGATGGCGACTACCGCGCGGCGGTGTGGGTCACCGATCATCCCTGGAGGGATCGCAACTGGGCTGGTCTGTACGACCAGACGCGCCCGTCTGGTCACCGATCATCCCTGGAGGGATCGCAACGCGCGCTCGCGTAGACGACCGTTCACGGTACGGGCCGCGTCACGGTTCACCACTGTGGGGATCGCTACCTGCGTACGCCGAGTTGGTGGCCAGGGGGGTGCTTGCTGGCATTCTTCGTTGATCAAGCAGCGGTGCATCTCGGAAGCTGCTCGGCCGGCTCAGTAGGTCGAGAGGCTTGAACAAGGTCATCTTCGCTCGTCTCCATCTGCTCAAGATCAACTCTTAGTGTTGCCGGAGGGTTGCCAGAGGCGGGTCGTAGACCGGTGGCGAGATAGTGGAACTTCTCGCCTGGAGCGATCTGATGGCCAACGAACTGATGGACGGCGGCGGTGGTGGATCCTCGCCGTTGGACCTCGCGGAGCACCTGTTTCGGCTGGTGGCAGCCTGTGGCGGCAGTCTTGCCGTTGATGGTGCCGCGCTCAGCCCCGAACTGCCGCAGCGGCAGATATCACTCAGAGAATTGCGGCATCTGCTTGCCACTCGCTCGGTGAGCACGGCCACCACGCGCCTCGTGTGGCGCGAACTGGCGATACGAGTCCAGGGAGGTGAGCCGCGGTGGGCCGTCGCGGCGGCAGGGGTGGCCGTACCTCTGCTCCGCGGCATTGCCGCTGGCAGTCGGGCGGCAGCGGGCCGGGCCGGTGTCGAGGGCAGGGTGCTGGCCGGGTTCAGTGAGGCGCTTCGGACCGTTGATCCTCAGCGGCTGGATCTGGTGGCGTTCTTGTATGACGCCGCCCGTACGGCAGGTGAGCGGGTTTCCACAGCTTCCGCGCGGGGCCGGGTTTCCTCAGATCCGCGGCCCATTCACATCCGAGAGAAAGGAGATCGGGGCGTTCGCACCGGTCCCGCGCGGAATCACACCTTGCGGCATCGACGGCGCTTGCGCGGCTGCGCGCTCGTGGTCGGAGTCGCTGCCGTACTGCTCGCCGGTACCGCCATTGCCGCTGTGGCAGAGGCCGCGGCAGTGGCGTTGCCGCAGTGGCAGCCGAAGCCGCCGGCCGGGACCGCCGAGCTGACCAGGGTGTTCACGAACCTGCGGAACTGGCTGACCGGGCTGCTGGCCGCGCTGGCGACGTTGATGCTGACGATCGGCGGGGTGCGGTACCTGGTCGCCGGGGGTGATCCGGGGGAGGTGCAGAAGGGCAAGGCGGCGCTCAAGGCGGCGGCGTTCGGGTATTCGCTGGCTGTTCTGGCGCCGCTGTTCATGAACGTGCTTCGGCACGTCGTGGGCGGGTGACTCCGGTGGAGCCGGTGCCCGCACCGGCGACAGGCGGGGCAGGGCTGGGCGGGTGGATCGGGGACCAGATCACCGCGTGGTTCGCCGATCTGGTCGCGTCCGCGGTCACGCCGTTGCTCGATGTGCTGTCGGTGTCGTTGCTGACCACCCCGCCGGTGGATCGTCTGCCACGGCTGTGGGACCTGTGGAAGGCCAACGCGGTGATCGCCAACAGCGGGTACGTCGTGCTCATCGTGGCAGGCGGGATCCTGGTGATGGGCCACCAGTCGTTCCAGACGCGGTACGCGATGAAGGAGATCCTGCCCCGGCTGGTGATCGCCTTCCTGGCCGCCAACACCAGTTTCGTGCTGGCCGCCAAGGCGATCGAGGTGGCCAACGGTCTGTCCCAGGCGCTGCTCGGGCAGGACTTCGACCCGGCCCGGGCGGCACGGGCCCTGCGCGGGATGGTCGTGGTGTCGGCGGAACCGGATCTGTTCTACATCGTTCTGGCGATCGTCGTCGTGATCCTGCTCGTGCTGCTGCTGATGACGTTCGTGGTGCGGGTGGCGCTGACCGCGTTGCTGGTGATCGCGGCGCCGCTGGCGCTGGCCTGTCATGCGCTTCCGCAGATCGACGGGGTCGCCCGCATGTGGTGGCGGATCTTTGGCGGGCTGCTGCTCATCCAGGTCTGCCAGTCGCTCGCGCTGGCGGCCTCGGTACGGATTTTCCTCAATCAGGACGGGCGGGAAGTGGTCGGGCTCTCCGTGTTCGGCCAGTTGTACGGCTTCCTGCTCGCCATTGTGCTGTTGCTGATCTTGGTGCGGATTCCGTCATGGATCGCGCGGGTGATGTTCATACGGCCGGGGCGTCGCCGCGGCACGTTGGTCGGGCGAGTGGTCAAGATGGCCATCGCGTACAAGCTGGCGAGTCCGGTGCTGCATGCGCTGCACATTGGGCGCGGTGGGCGGGCTGCGGTACCGGCCAGATCGCGGGCGGTCGCCGCACGAGCGGCAACAGCGGCAACGGGCCCTGCTACAACGGCAACGGCGGCTGCCGCGGTGCGCGAAGGGTCGAGCAAGCAGGCGCCGATCGCCGCGACCGACCACGGCTATCCGCGCGACGCCCTCTACGCCAACGGCCCCGCCGGGCTGGGCCAGTTGCGCGAACTCCGCCATCGCAGCCGACGGCCGACGCCCAACACACCGACATCCGACCGTACCCGCAAGCCCGCACAAGGAGATCGAAAGTGACCACCGACGGAATCGTCCGGATTCCCGCGGACATCGACCAGCCCGACAAGATCGTATGGGGACTGACCGCACGCCAGACCGTGATCCTCGCGGTAACGGCAGTCCTGCTCTACGGCGAGTACGCGGCCCTCGGTGAACGGCTCCCGCTCGCCGCCGCGCTTGCGCTGCCCATCGTGGTGGCCGGTGTGCTGCTCGCATTCGGTACCCGAGACGGTGTCGGCCTGGACCAGTACGCGCTCGCCGCGCTGCACCACGTCACCAGCCGCAAGCACCTGATCCCCGAACCCAGCGAAATACCAGCTCCAGCCGCATGGATCGCCGCCCGCAAAGCACCTCGCGCCGGACCTCTGCGGCTGCCCGCACGAGGGGTCACCGAGGACGGCTTGATCGACCTCGGCGACCGGGACGGCGTCGCCGCGGTCGCGGAGGTCTCCACTGTCAGCTTCGCCTTGCGGACCCCCGACGAGCAGGACGAACTCGTCGCCGTCTTCGCACGCTGGCTCCACTCGCTGTCCGGATCGGTACAGATCCTGGTACGCGCCGAGCGCACCGACCTGACCCCCACGATCGAAGCGCTGCTCCACCAGGCACGCGACCTGCCCCGCCCGGCCCTCACCACGGCGGCACAGCAACACGCCGCCTTCCTCACCGACCTGGCCGACCGCCACGAACTGCTTCGCCGCCGAGTCCTGCTGGTCGTCCGCGAGCAGAGCGCAGGGCGGGCGCTGCGCCGCATAGAGGAGGCCACGCGAGTGCTGAACGCCTGCGGCCTGGACGTACGGCTGCTCGACCGCCACGCCCTGACCACCTGCTTCGACACCGAAAGGCCCGGAGGCGCGCGATGACCAAGCCCCGCATCGGCCCGGACCTGGTCACCGTACGTCCCCGCCACATCGAGGTACCGGACGGCGTGTGTACCACGCTCGCCATCGCCGGTTACCCCCGCGACGTCGGCCCCGGCTGGCTGGAACCCCTGCTCACCCACCCCGGACGGCTCGACGTCTCCCTCCACATCGAGCCGATCCCGTCCCTCGTCGCCGCCGACCGGCTGCGCAAACGGCTCGCCCGCCTGGAATCGACTCTTCGCACCGACCACGAACACGGCAGGCTGCTCGACCCCAGTGCAGAAGCCGCCGCCGAGGACGCCCACGACCTGGCCTCCCGCGTGGCCCGCGGCCAGGCCAAGCTGTTCCGCACCGCCATCTACCTCACTGTCCACGCCACCGACCCCGCCGAGCTCGCCGAAACCTGCGCAGAGGTACGCGCGCTGGCCGCCTCCCTGCTGCTCGACGCCCGCCCGGTGACCTTCCGCCACCTCCAGGGCTGGATCAGCACGCTGCCGTTCGGCTACGACAACCTGGGCATGCGGCGCAGTTTCGACACCTCCGCGCTGGCCGCCGCCTTCCCGTTCACCTCACCCGACCTGACGACCGATCTCGGCCCAACCGCCGTCCTGTACGGCGCGAACCTGTCGTCCGCGTCCCTGGTGACCTGGGACCGGTTCGCGCAGGACAACCACAACTCGGTGATCCTGGCCCGGTCGGGCAGCGGCAAGAGCTACCTGGCCAAGCTGGAGGCACTGCGCTCGCTCTACACCGGGGTCGAGGTCGCGGTCATCGACCCAGAAGACGAGTACGGCCGGCTGTGCGAAGCCGTCGGCGGCGCGCACATCCGGCTGGGCGCGGCCGACGTACGGCTCAACCCGTTCGACCTGCCGTCGCCCAGCGCACAGGAAGAAGACCCGCTCACCCGGCGCGCGCTGTTCCTGCACACGCTGGTGGCGGTCCTGCTCGGCGAGCGGCTGGACAACGTACGCAAAGCGGCGCTCGACCGCGCCATCCTGGCCGCCTACCGCCAGGCCGGGATCACCGCCGACGAGAACACCTGGTCCAGACGCCCGCCACTGCTACGCGACCTCGCCGACGCCCTCGCCGAAGACCCTGACGCACGAAACCTGGCCGCCGGTCTGCGCCCATATGTCACCGGCACCCACCGCCGCCTCTTCGACGGGCACACCACCACTCGCCCCGACTCGCACCTGATCGTCTTCTCACTTCGCGACCTGCCCGAGGAACTGAAGGCCGTCGGCACTCTTCTCACCCTGGACGCCGTCTGGCGACGCGTCTCCAACCCCGATGCCCGCCGCCCGCGACTGGTCGTGGTCGATGAGGCGTGGCTGCTCATGAAGGACCCGGAAGGCGCCAAGTTCCTGCTCCGCATGGCCAAAGCCGCCCGCAAGCACTGGGCCGGACTGTCCGTCGTCACTCAGGACGCCGCCGACCTGCTCGGTACCGACCAGGGCCAAGCCGTGGTCACCAACTCCACCACCCAGATCCTGCTCCGCCAGGCACCCCAGGCCATCGACCGGATCACCGACGCCTTCCAGCTTTCGGACGGCGAGCGGCGGCTCCTGCTGTCCGCCGAACGCGGCACCGGACTGCTCGCCGCCGGACGGCAACGCGTCGCCTTCCAGGTCATCGGCAGCCCCTGGGAACACGCCACCGTCACCAGCGACCCCCAAGAACTCACCGCACTCAACTCTGAGGAGGAACTATGACCCGCGCCGCATGCGCCATCGCCATCACCCTGCAATCGGCCCTGCTCACAGCATGTACTGAGGCTCGCCCGCAGGCCGCACCGGCCGTACCCGTCAGCGCCATGACCGTCGGCGTACGGCCCGTCAGCAACACCGAAGCCCGCCGCGCCTATGACCGCTACCTGCGGCTGGGCGATCGAACCTACGCCGGACTGGCACTGGAGATCAGCCGCGCCCGCCCGGAACCCTTCCCACCCGGCGATGTCCGGTTCATCATCCCGCGCCCGCTGCCAGGAAGTCCTCGCTGGTTCCTCGCCAGTACCGTACGCGCCCAGCTCATCTTCCAAGAGACCAGAGCCGGATGGCGGGTCGTCGCGGGATCAGCCACCCCGGCCGGGTACCGGCTCCCGGAACCGGCCTTGGACCCCGACGGGCACGCGATGGCCCTGGACGAGCACGCCACCGGCCTGTACGCCACACCGCGCCAAGTGGCCCACGCCCACGCCATCTCGCTCGCGAGCATGCACCTCCATCCACAGGCCCGCGCGGTCCTCGCCCCCGGCACCCACACCAGCGACGCCGCCCGCGACCTCCAGGCCGAACAGGCGCTCACGCGCGGCCAGTGGGCGCTGAGCATCACCACCCACGACCTGCCCGCCCTGTACGCGCTGCGCACCAAGGACGGCGGCGCCCTGACCTGGTACGGCATCCGGGAAACCCAGACCTACACCCCGGTGGCCGACCCGCACACCGCCATTCGGTTCAGCCGGCCCGTGCTGGCCGCCCTCAGCCGTGGGCGTGCCTTCGTGAGCCGGGCGGTCATCAAGGCCGCGGGCTCGTTCGTCGCCGTCATCCCACCGGCCGGAGCCACGGCCAAAGCCGCCGTCGCCGGCGGCTGGTACGCGACGACCAGCATCAACGGATCGTGACAGGAAGCCGCCAAATGATCCATGCAGACCCCGCCGACCTGTGGAAACTCGCCGCCGCCCTGGCCACGGCCGAGACCGTCATGGCCGTCCTCCACCTCACTGTCCACAGACTTCGTCACCGCCGCTGGAGCCGCGACGCTCGATGCGTCGAGATCCTCGCCCCGCCCACGGCCGACATGGCCGGAGCCGAAGCGCTGTGGACCAACCTGATGGGCCTGCTCCGGTCCTGGTGGAAGCGGCTTTTGCTGGGCCAGCACCACCTGGCCTTCGAGTACGTCTTCAGCAGCGACGGCATGCGCATCCGGATGTGGGTGCCCGGCGTCGTTCCCAAGCACCTGGTGGAGCACGCGATCGAGGCGGCCTGGCCGTCCGCGCGTACCCGCATCGAGGCCGCCGACCAGCCGATACGGGAGCGCGGCTGGTCCACCGGCGGCCAGTTCGTCCTCGCACGCGGCGAACGCCTGCCGATCCGGCACGACCACGCCTCCGACCCGCTTCGCGCGCTCACCGGCGCGGTCGTCGGCATGCCGCCCGGACAGCGCGCCGTCGTACAGATCCTCGCCCGTCCGGCCGCCGGACGCAGGCTGAGCGGCGTCCCGAAAAGGACGGTGAGCGCCCTGCTCGACCTGATCACTCCCGGACCGCAACAGGTCACCTCGCTGGAGGGGGCAGGCTGGGCCCGCGCCGTCCGCGACAAGGCGCAACGCCCTCAATACGAGGTCGCGATCCGCTACGCCGTCCAGGTCGATCGGCCCGCCAAAGCGGCGGCCCGTGGCCGCGCACACGCGATCGCCTCCGCCTTCGCCCTGTACTCAGGACACAACCGCTTCCAGCGACAGCGGATGTACCAGCCGGTACGTCGGCTCGCCGCACGCCGGATGACCCGCGGCTTCCTGCTCTCCGTACCGGAACTCGCCGCCCTCGCCCACCTCCCGCTCGACACCGCCGTCCCCGGCCTGCGCCGAGCCAGGGCCAACAGCGTGCCACCGTCCCCGGCCATCCCGTACGGCGGCCCGCGCGCCAAGATCCTCGGCACCTCCGACTCCGGCCACGAACGCACGGTCGCGCTGGGCGTCGTCGAATCGTGCCACCACGTTCACGTACTCGGCCCCAACGGCACCGGCAAGAGCACCCTCCTCGCCCAGATGATCCTCTCCGACATCCAGGCCGGACGTGGCACCGTGGTCATCGAAGCCAAAGGCGACCTCGTACGCGACCTGCTCGGACTCCTCCCTAAAGCAGCAGGGGAGAAGGTCGTCCTGATCGACCCGGACGACCGCCACCGCCGCCCGGCGCTCAACATGCTCGGCGGCCCGGACCCGGTGATGGGCGTGGACAACCTGGTCGGCATCTTCCGCGAGATCTACGCCGACCACTGGGGCCCGCGCACCGACGACATCCTGCGCGGGTGCGCCCTCACCCTGGCCGGAAAGGGCGGCACCCTCGCCGACATACCCAAGCTGCTGTCAGACCCGACGTTCCGCCAACGCCTGATCGCCACGATCAACGACCCGGTTCTGCGCGGCTTCTGGACCTGGTACGCGAGCCTGTCAGAACAGTCCCAGGCCCACGTCACCGCACCGATCATGAACAAGCTGCGGGCCTTCCTGCTCCGCTCCTTCGTCCGCGACGTGGTCGGCTCAGCCGAGTCCACCTTTGACCTCGGCGACGTGCTCGATGGCGGAATCCTGCTGGTACGCCTCCCCAAGGGAGTGCTCGGCGACGACACCGCCCGCCTGCTCGGCTCCATGCTCCTCGCCCAGGTCTGGCAGACCGCCGCCCGCCGCGCCCGGCTCGGCCATGCCCGCCGCCCGGCCGCGCTCTACGTGGACGAGTGCGTGCGCCACGAGGCGCTGCAAGACCGGGTCGGGGTGAAAGACCCCGACCTGCGGCCAGTCGCAGCTGGCTGCTGAAGCTGAGGACAGCCCGAACCGGGAGACGCCGGGGAGGGCGGGAGCAGTCCTG
>NZ_JBIRBB010000038.1:0-21716 GCF_044326295.1 Spongiactinospora sp. 9N601 | reverse complement strand
CCGAACGGGACTTGCGGAGAGCCGGATGCTCAGAAATGGGCACGTCCGGTTCGGGAAGCGGTCCGGAGAAACCCACCGGTGGAAACACTGGCAGGGCGCTCCGGGCCGACTTTCACCACAACTTCCTGAACCTCCCGCACGCCCTGGCCGACATGCTCGCCGAAGCCCGCGCCTACCGGCTGTCCATGGTGCTGGCCCACCAGCACCTGGCCCAGCTCCCGCGTGACCTGTGCCAGGCGATCAGTTCCGACGCCCGCAACAAGATCTACTTCTCCCTCTCACCCGAAGACGCCCACCAGGCCGAACACCACTTCAGCCCGAACCTCACCCGGCACGACCTGGCCAACCTCGGCGCCTTCCAGGCCGCCGCCCGCCTGATCGTCCGCTCCGCCGAAACCCCGCCGTTCACCCTGCGCACCCGCCCCCTCCCGCCCACAGACCCCGACCTAGTTGACGGGTCCTCACCAGTTCGTCTCTCCGGCGAAATACTTCGCCGCCCGGCGCAGGATGTCGCGTTCCATCTCCAGCTCCCGGACCCGGGCCTTGAGCTGCTTGTTCTCCTCTTCCAGCACGTCATCGGACGATAGCGGGCCTCGCGCCGGCTTCCTGGCCGGGCCCTGTGCCTTGGCGCCCGCGGTGCCCTCCGCCTGTGCCTGACGCACCCAGTTACGCAGCGTCTCCCGGCTGATCCCCAGGTCCTCAGCGACCGAGGCCGGCGTCCGTCCCGGATCGGACAGGTACAACGCGACGGCGTCCGCCTTGAACTCCGGCGGATACGACTTCATCGCCGCGTGGAACTCCTTGTCTCCGGATCTCCATCATCCGGTACTCAAGGTGTCCACACTTCGGGGCGAAGGCCCATCCCCGCCTCACCGCAGACCAGCACGGTGACCGGCCGACGCGAGCGAGCCCGCTCATACGCCGCCAAGATCGCGGCACTGTGCCTGTGCCGGCCGACCAGGACCAGGCCGGCAGCCGACCCGACCATCCCCATTTCACCCCCAAGCCCGGACTCGATCTCACCAAGTCTGACGACGACAGCATGCCACCCGGCAAGACAACCTGGTCACACCAGCAACGAACGGCCGGGACATCACCCGCCGGACACCGAAGGAGTCAGTAATGACCACCGACTGGAGTAGATCGTGACTACTGGAAATGCGAGACCCGGAGCCGGGTGGCGGGAATGGGTTGGGCTTGCCGTGCTCAGCGTGCCCACGTTCCTCGTCACAATGGACTTCTCCGTGCTGTACCTGGCCGTACCACGCCTCACCGCCGACCTCGCACCCAGCGGCATCCAGCAGCTGTGGATCGTGGACATCTACGGCCTCATGATCGCGGGTTTGCTGGTCACCATGGGCACCATCGGTGACCGGATCGGCCGGAGGAAGCTGTTGTTCGTCGGCGCCGCGGTGTTCGGCATCGCCTCGGTGGCGGCGGCGTTTTCCACCAGCCCGGAGATGCTCATCGCCAGCCGTGCGCTGCTCGGCGTGGCAGGTGCCGCGGTGACGCCGTCGGTGCTGGCCCTGATCACCGGCATGTTCACCGACCCGCAGCAAAGCCGCCGCGCCCTGGCCATCTACCTGGCCTGTTTCATGGGCGGGGCGACGCTCGGCCCGCTCGTCGGTGGCGTCCTGCTGGAGTATTTCTGGTGGGGTTCGGTCTTCTTGGTGTCCGTGCCGGGGATCGTGCTGCTGCTAGCGTTCGGCCGCTCCCTGCTCCCCGAGCAGAAGGCACCGCGGGCCGGCAAGCTCGACCCGGTCAGCGTCGTGCTGTCCCTCGCAGCGATCTTGCCTTTCGTCTATGGGCTCAAAGAACTTGCTCGCAACGGCTGGGAGTGGTTCCCCGCCGGGGCGCTGGTGTTCGGCATCGCGGTAGGGCTGGTGTTCGTCCAGCGGCAGCGACGCCTGGAGCACCCGCTGCTCGATCTGCGCATGTTCGGCAACCGCACGTTCAGCTCCGCGCTGACCTTGATGTTCGTCACCGCCGTCGTGGGTGCCGGCACCCTCCTGCTCGTCACGCAGTACCTGCAGAACGTCGCCGGCCTCACCCCGCTGGCGGCCGGCCTGCTCCTGCTGGTGCCCAACGTGCTGATGATCATCGGCAATCTGACCACTCCTCCGGTGGCGAACCACATCCGTCCGGCGTACCTGATCGCGGGCGGACTGATCGTCGCGGGTGTCGGCTACATCATCTTCACGCTGGCCGACTCGACGTCCGGCCCGATGACGATCTTCATCGCGATGTGTGTCGTCATGCTCGGCACCGCTCCGCTGGCCGCGCTCTGCAACCACCTCGCCATGGGGGCCGTGCCGCCGGACAAGGCCGGTTCGGGGGCGTCGATCGTCCAGACGGCCGCCGAATTCGGGATGGGGTTCGGCATCGCCACGCTCGCAACGCTCGGGACCGCGGTGTACCGGCGCAACGTGGAGGGCGGTCTCGGCACGGCACGTCCTGATGCGGCGGACGCAGCCCGGGAAAGCATTGACCGCGCGGTCGCCGCGGCCGGTCAGCTGCCCGCAGAGCAGGGCGGCGACCTGCTGGCAACAGCCCGCGACGCCTTCACCTCCGGCGTGCATGTGGTGGGCATCGTCAGCGCCGTCATCTACGTCGGCCTAGCTGTTCTCGCTGTGCAGGCGTTTAAACACGTGCGGAACTCGCACGGCGACGACGACACGACGACGGACGCCGACCCGTTGCCCGAAGCCAAAACGGCCACGCTGGCCACCCCGAGCCACGAGCGCTCATCGATTTGACCTGGATCGAGGAGAAGCCATGCCCCAACCCGTCGTGCACTTCGAGATCGTCGGTGGCGACGCCGCTGCACTGCACACCTTCTATGCCCAATTGTTCGGCTGGAAGATCGAACCCCGCGGTCCTGGCGACTACGGCCTGGTCCAGCCGAGCGGGCCGGACGGGATCACCGGCGGCATCGGCTCCGGTGACGGCGGTGACAGCCGGCACGTCACCGTCTACGTCGAGGTGCCCGATGTCGGTACAGCTCTGGACAGGGCCGAAGAGCTGGGTGGCCGCCGGCTGTTCGGCCCGGACATCGTGCCGAGAACCAACATCGAGTTGGGCCAGTTCACCGACCCCGAGGATCACGTGATCGGCCTGACCACTGCAATCACGCCCAATCAACCGCGTGCAAGGAGAGCATTATGACCGCGACCTACACCTGGGACGTCTATTCCAGCCTCGACGGCTACGGCTCCTACGACGGCTACGGCTCCTACGACGGCTACGGCTCCTACGACGGCGACGGCGACTGGGGCGGCTACTGGGGCAAGCAAGGCCCCGAGTTTCTCGACTACCGCTTCGCCTTGTACGGCGAGGAGCAGCGGATGGTCTTCGGGGCCAACACCTACCGGGAAACCGTGCAGCTGCTGGACCCGAGCACCGAGCCCGAGGTGAGCGATCCAGTGAACACCCGGCTGAGGAACCTGCCGACAACAGTGGTCTCGACCACACTCGAAGGCCCCCTCGCCTGGCCGAACGCGACCCTCGTGAGCGGCGACGCCGTCGACGTCGTCACCCGGCTCAAGGAAGAGTCCGAAGTGCCACTGCGCTCGCACGGCAGCCTGTCCATGAACCGGGCGCTGATGGCCGCCGGCCTGGTCGACCACGTCCAGATGACGATCTTCCCAGTGATCACCGGACAGACCGGAACGGCCCCGATCTTCCAGGGCGCGGCCGACTTCGACCTCGAGCTGGTCGAGAGCCGGACACTCGACGGCCGTATTCAAGAGCTCATCTACCGGCCCACCCTGCACGGCTGAGTCGAGGGCACCGGATCTATCCCCGCGGCGGCTCGGCGCAACGTTCCTTCCAAACGGGGGCGGCCATGGGCATAAATCGAACCTCGGCTGGCATACACGACATCACGTTGGACGACGACGAGGTCGGAGAGCGGGTGAAGTACCGCGACCGTGCGTGCGACACGCGCAAGCTCGAGCGGTTCGTGGCCGCGCCCGGAAAGAACAACCGCGAGGGGCGGACGTACGTCGTCGACGCCGCACCCGGAAGTGGCAACATATGGCACTTCATGCCAAGGAAACGCAAACATCGGCTCGTAGGCAGACTTCGGCCGGACCCTCGCCCGGTAGCGGATCATCGCCGACGCCAGGCAGACAACGAGCAAGTGGCTGACCGGCACTGGCACCGCTACCGCGCCGGTCAGGGCGCCAAGGGCCCGCGCTGGTACGCCTGAGCCCGGGCGCGCATCGACGAAAGCGTGGCCCAGGGGTATCGGTGGCTGCTGATCAGGCGCAACCTCACCACCGGCGAACTGGCGTTCTACCGCTGCTACGCGCCCACCCTCAAGCCCCTGATGGCCCTGGTCAAGATCGCCGGGACCCGATGGGCGGTAGAGGAGTCCTTCCAAGCCGCCAAGGGCCAGGTCGGGCTGGACCACTACCAGGTCCGCGGCTGGACGGCATGGCACCGGCACATCACCCTGGCCATGCTCGCCCTCGCCCTCCTGGCCGCCATCGCCGCCGCCCAGCCACCCAGCACCAACGACGACCACATCCCACTGACGCTGCCCGAAATCCGCCGGCTGCTGGCCGCGCTCATCTTGACCACAACTCGCACGATCACGGACATCCTGCGCTGGTCAGACTGACGCCGCCGCCACCAGGCCACAGCCCGGCACTGCCACTACCAGGGGTGCCTGTAGCAATCGCGGAAAATCCAACGAACCTGTAACCGACCTGCGGTGATGCCAGACTGCCGGTGGCATTGGCCGGGGTCGTGTCGGGCGAGTGCGGCGGCGACGGGGGTCGAGTAGCAATGGAACGGCCAGTGGCTTTAGCGAGGCGTCAGGGTGCGGCTTGCCGCCACTCGCCGTTCCGATCCCGGGTGGCGAACTCACATGGGACCTGGCGAAGGACCTGGCGAGTTCTCATCTGATGTGGCGAACAGCCCTTGCTCGTGGCGGGCGCCCCTGCCGGGGTGCGCGAGTTCCGCGACCCGCTCGCGCACCCACGCGGGTCTGGGAGCTGTCGAGCGCCGATGAGTTGACCGCGGACGACGCCGAAATGTTGTCCGTGAAAGGCGGGCCGGTACGGCAGAACCGGGTGTGGAGACCGGCATCTGGATCAGAGCGCCCGCTCAACTCTTGGTGACGAAGCCCTTCCACACCGTGGCGGCCGGGAGGAACATAGAACGCGAGCGCAGGACAGGCCCATGTGAGACCGGTGATCACACCATGGCGACCACCCCCCAAGAGGGCACCAGCGACGGCGTCTCCCGCAACCGGATCTCCGGCGGAACGGTGCACGGGCCGGTGATCCAGGCCCGTAGCGTGACCCTGCACGCGGCCGGGTGGCCTTTCACCGAGCCGGCCACGGGCGCGGCTCGGGTCGCCCGGACACTGCCGCGCAACCCGGCGGCGTTCACCGGCCGCACGCCGGAACTCCAGGTGCTCCAGGACGCCGTCCCGCAGGCCCTGGCCGGGCCCGAGACCGGGCGGGTGGTGGTGATCCACGCCATCAACGGCATGCCCGGCGTCGGCAAGACCGCCCTGGCCGTGCACGCCGCCCACCAGATGACCGACCGCTTCCCCGACGGGCAGCTGTTCGTCGACCTGCTCGCCCACACCACCGGGCAACAACCCGCCGACCCTGCCAACGTGCTGGAGAGCCTGCTGCGCGCCGACGGCGTGCACCCCGGCGCCATCCCGCCTCATCTCGCGGAGCGGAGCGGGCCGCGATGTGGCGAGACCGGCTATCCGGCCAGCGCCTGCTGCTCGTCCTGGACAACGCCGCCAGTGAGAGCCAAGTGGAACCGCTGCTCCCCGGCGCGGCCGGTTGCCTGGTGCTGATCACCAGCCGCACCAAACTCATGATCCCCGGCGCCGTGCCGCTCACCGCGCCCGTCCTGCCCGCCGAGGACGGGGCGGAACTGTTCGCCCGCCGGGCCACCCCCCGCACCATCGGCGACCAGGACGCGGGCGCGGGCGCCGAACTGGTGAGGTTGTGCGGCGGGCTGCCGCTGGCCATCGGGATCACCGCCGCCCGCTACGCCGTGCGGCCCGCCCGGAGCCTGACCGACCTGATCGAGCAGATGACCACCCATGACCTGCTCGCCGAACTCCGCGAAGGCGACCACAACGTCGCCACCGCCTTCGAGCTGTCCTACCGAGACCTGCCACCCGCCCGCCGGCGCCTGATGCGCATGCTCGGCCTCTACCCCGGCACCGACTTCGACGCCTACGCCATCGCCGCTCTCGTTGGGCTGCCCCTGGCCCAGACGCGAGCGCATCTGGACGCCCTGTACCGGGCGTCACTGCTGATCGAGACCAGCCGCGGACGATACCGCCTGCACGACCTGCTCGCCGCCTACACCCGAACCATCGCCGCCACCAGCCCCGACACCACCGGATCCGGCGCTCATGTGGCGCTGGAACGCCTGCTGAACTACTACACCCACACGGCCGGCACCGCCCATGCTGTCACCCACCCCGCTGGTGGCGAGCTGCCCTACTTCCCGCATCTTGATGTCCCCTCCCACATCCCGCGGGTCGCCGACCATGAGCAGGCACTGAATTGGCTGGAGACCGAGCGCGGCAATCTGCATGCAGCGGTCCAGGCGGCCATCTACACCCACCCAGTCCAGGCAATCGCCCTCCCGACCGCTCTCTTCAAGTTGCTGATTGTCGCCAGCCATTGGGAACAGGCGCAGGTTCTGCACCACCTCGCTCTGGCAGCTGCCTGCCGCGCCGACGACAAGCCTGGCCAGGCATCCGCCCATACTCACATCGGTGTCATGTACCGATTGAAGGGGGGCTACGCACAAGCTATTGATCATCTCACCCAGGCGTTGGCGCTACATGCCGAGCCGGGCAACTCGCCTGGTCAGGCCCTCGCCCACACCAACCTCGGCTTCGTGTTCTGCTATCGCGGCGAGTATGACCTGGCCACGGATCACCACACGCAGGCCATACCGTTATCCGCCGAAGCCGGTGACCGGAACGGCCAAGCCGCGGCTATCGACAATCTCGGCCGCGTCTACACTTACCGGGGCGATTATGACTTGGCCGCAGAGTCTCATGTCCGCGCCCTGCACTTGTCCATTGAGACGGGCGACAGATACGGCGAGGCTTGTGCCCTCACCCATCTTGGGCTCGTTCACCAGTATCGAGGTGAGCACGACACGGCCGTCGATCACCACACCCGCGCCCTGCACCTTTTCACCGAGCTGGGCAATGCGGGAGCCCAAGGGATGGCGCTCAGCCATCTCGGCCGTGCCCACCGGAAGCGGGGTGACTACGTCCAGGCCGAAGCGTGCCTCACCCGCGCCCTGCACCTATACACCGAGATCCGTAATTCAAGTGGTCTGGCGGAAGTACATAATGACCTCGGCGAGCTGCTCGCTCTTTCCGCCACCACGCTGCAGGCGTACTCCCACTTCCGACAAGCCCTGGACATCGCCCGCAGCATCGGCCTCCCGTTGGAGGAAGCGCGTGCGCTGGAAGGCATCGGGCGGTGTCACCTTCAGGAAGCTCCGCCGGGTGACGGTGTCGCTCTTCTGCGTCAGGCCCTTTCGATCTACTGTCGGCTGGGCTCCCCGTACGCCCGCAGGGTGCAGGACACCCTCATCGCCCTGGACATGACGATGATCGACGGGGGCGCGGGATCGAGCCAGTCGCCGTCTCCTGCGCCGGGCTCGGCTGCGGGGACGTAGCTCCTTCGGTGCCAGCATGCGGGCGGGTCAGCGGTGCCGGGGGGGCGGGGTCGTGCCCGGCGAGTGCGGCGGCCACGGCCTCGGCACTGGGGTGGTGTAGATGCCGAGGCTGCGCAGGTTGGTGTGGCCGGACAGTCCCATGAGCATGGCGGCGGACCAGCCGTCTTCGCCCAGGTGGGTGAGCCGGGAGTGGCGGAGCTGGTGGAGGGTCCAGCCGCCGGGAGCTCCCGCACAGTGGTGGAACATTGATCTTCCCCGGTGCGGACAGCGGTTTTCCCCAGGATGGTGAAGGTCTTGCTGGGTGGTCAGGTGGTGGGCTGGGGTTCGGGTGTCCAGGCGTGGAGGAAGTGCAGGGCCTGGCTGGCGGGTGAGTTGGGTGGGGCGGTGTAGACGACCAGGGTCTGGTCGTGGTTGGCGTTGATCTGGAGGGCCTGCCAGTCCAGTTCCAGGGGGCCGGTGACGGGGTGGTTGAAGGTCTTGCGTCCCTGGTCGGTGGCTTTGACGGTGTGGCTGTTCCACCAGCGGCGGAAGTCCTCGTCGTGGACGGACAGTTCGCCGATCAGCGCGGTCAGGCGTTTGTCGTGGGGGTGGGTGGCGGCGGCCATGCGCAGGCGGGCGACGGCGTCCAGGGCGACGGTTTCCCAGTGGGCGTACAGGCCGCGGATGCGGGGTTCCAGGAACACCAGGCGGACCAGGTTGCGGTGGCTGGCTGGGAGTTGGGTGAAGTCCAGGAATAGGGCGGCGGCCAGGGGGTTCCAGGCCAGGATGTCCATGCGGCGGCCCAGGACCAGGGCGGGGGCGGCGGTCAAGCTGTCGAGTAGGACTTCGGTGGCGGCACTGATCTTGGGCAGGCCGGTCTGGGGGCCGCTGTGAGAGCGGGGGCGGGCGGGGGGTTTGGCCAGCGCCTTGAGGTAGGCGTGTTCGTCGTCGGTCAGGCGTAGGGCCCGGCTGATCCCGGCCAGGACGGCGTCGGAGACACCGGTGGTGCGGCCTTGTTCCAGCCGGGTGTAGTGGTCGATGCCCACATCGGCCAGCATCGCGACCTCCTCGCGGCGTAGCCCCGCCACGCGGCGCAGCCGGTCGCCGGCGAACAGCCCGACGTCCTGGGGGGTAAGGGCGGCGCGTTTGGCCTTGAGGAAGTCTCCCAATTCGCTCATGACTCACAGTATCGACATGCGGGGTGTGTTCTGCCTGGGTGTGGTTGTCCCTGGAACGTCTGACCTGGGCAAAAGCGGCCCTGTTGGGATGAGTGAGGGCGGGTCATAGTGATGGCGTTCGGTTACGAACCCCAAGAAATTAAGGAGCATGTGATGACCGTGCTGACGCTGACCGACGCCGTTCGCCGCGCCGGGGCCGGGATGGCGCGGGCCGCCGAGCTGGGGGTGGAGATGAACATCGCGGTTGTGGACGCCGGCGGGCACCTGCTGCACTTTGTCCGGATGGACCAGGCGTGGCTGGGCTCGATCGACATCGCCTTGAAGAAGGCCAAGACCGCGGTGCTGTTCCGGATGCCGACCGCGGTGATCGGGCAGATCTCCCAGCCGGGTGGGCCCTGCTACGGCATCGAGGCCACCAACGACGGCCTGGTCTCTTTTGGCGGCGGGCTGCCGATCACCGACGAGCACGGCCGCACCATCGGCGCGATCGGAGTGTCGGGCGGCGATGTCCAGCAGGACACCCAGGTCGCCGAGGCGTGCTTGGCTGCCGCCTGATCCTGGCCCTTGGTACGGACGTCCGCCGGGGATGTTCGAGCTCGGGCTCGATCACCCCCGAACCGGCCAGGTGATCACCCACCCGCCCCGGGCTCGGCGTTGTCAGGGTCGCCGGTGAAGACCAACGAGGAGATCATGGAAATTCTGGCCGCCTATGACCTGGGGGTCGATACTGGTGAGCTCGCCTATTCAACTGTCGCGAGTTGTCGGTCCCACGGGGCCTGTTGGTGACGTTCCGTGTTCCCCGGCGGCGTAGCGGCTCCAGCCTCCACCGCCTTCTCGTAGGAGGTGGGCGGTGGTCTTGTCGTGGTAGCTGAGTGCGTCGGCGACGACGGAGGCAGGCATTTCCAGGAGTTGTTGCCGGATGGCGGCGCCGCGGGCGGCGGCCGCTGGAATGCCGATCTAGTTGAGGAGGGCGGAGAGATGGTCGGGGCGACAGGGCCGGCCTGCTCGGCGGCCGGGGAACAGCCAGCGAGAGGCGCGGTTGGTGGCGGTGTTCATGTTGTCGCGTGCCGCAATGTAGTCCAGGAGCAGGGCGGCGACCGGCCTGGGGACGGGTGAGGGCGGTTCCCCGATGCGCAGGAACACGTCTTCTTCGTCGCGGATCAGGTCATCGATGGTGAGCTGGACGACGCGGGTGAGGGGTTGTGCGTAGAGGAGCACGATGATGCTGGCGACTCGCAGCCGCTAGGGAATCTGGGCATCGATGAGCAGACGTTGGAGGGCGGCCAGTCGCTCGTCCCCGGTCAGAGTGGCCCGGCGGGAGATGTTCATCGCGGGCAGTGACAGTGATCGTGAGCACTGTCGGCTCTGCATGGCCCAGGTCAGAAAGGCCCGGAGCCGTCGGCGGGCATGTTCAGTGTTCTGGGCATACCAGGCGTCGATGTCGCACTGGCGGCAGGAGCCGAGCGTGCGGTCGCGCCTGTCGAGCCAAGCGAGGAACGCTGTGGCGTATGTGATCTGCTCGGCGGCGTTGCGGCGAACGCTCGGCGTGATGTTGCTGCGTTCGGCGCGGGCCCGAAGAGCGGGCAGGACGTGCCAGGATGCGAACAGCCGGATCGTCCTGACATGCTCGGGATTATCGATCTTGACCAGGTGGCCAGGGAACCAGCGCTGGAAGGAGCAGATGTATTTGTCGACGGCGGGCAGGACGCCGCTGGACATCAGGAGTTCTTCCAGGTGAGCGGCTGCCCTCCAGGGCTGGAGCTCGTGGAAGGCGTCGTGGGTGAGCGGGATCTGTCCGAGAGCGAGCCGTTGCAACAGCGCCGCCGCGTTCCCGGGATGGTTGCGGCGCATCGTCAGCCAGGCCAGCCCGCTGCCGGGCTTCTCCATTGCCACGAGCAGGTCGAACAGGGGGCTCAGCTCCGGGTGGACGCGGCCGGTTCCGTCGTCCAGGACTGCGGTGAGCCGGTCGCTGAGGGTGCAGCGCTCGCAGAGCCGGCCGCCCAGGAGCTTGCCTTCGAAGCCGCAGCGGGAGCAGTCGAACGACTGGACGAAGCCCGCGCAGGGAGCGCAGATTGCGGCTCCATCGTCGAGGCGGGCCCTCGGAAGAGCTCGCCGTTGGCCGCATCGCTACCTGCCTGGCTCCGCCAAGCCGAGGCCATCGACCTCCAGCCACTACGCAGCCTCGTTCGCGGCCTGCGCCAAGACCTCGATGCCGTCACCGCCGGGCTGACCCTGGAATGGAACTCCGGTCGCGTGGAGGGCAACGTTAACAGGATTAAACGGATCAAAAGGGACGGCTACGGGCGCGCCAGCTTCGATCTCCTGCGCCTCCAGATCCTCCACGCCGACTGAACATGATCACACCATGTCACCGGATCACAAGAAGTGGATCAGAACCCTCCGTCATGGCCAGCAGTGTGTTAGATATCTGGCCGCCAGCGGGGCGCACTAAATGGCCATTGACAAGCGATCACAAGTACGGTCATGGCACCTGAACTGTCCAGAACGTTGATTACTGACACAAAACCGCCACGAAGTAAGCAATTGACACAGCACCATGGATCACAATGGTCGAAGGCTCCCAGGAATGACGTGCTGGGGTGGAGAATAGTGCGGTGGCCGATGTGGAGAACTTGATCAGCCAAGTGTGGAATCCAGGCGTGAGGCCGCTGGTCGAGGAAGCATGGCGCTGCTACAACGCCGGTGCTACCCGAGCGTGCGTCGCCACGACTTGGACCCCTGTGACCGCAGACGTCATCGCCAAGCTCGTACGGCTGACCGGTGACGGCGACACCCAGGCCGCCGGATTCCGCACCGCTCTCACTGACGCCCAGAAGAAGGGGCTGAACGGCCACGGAGTACGGGCTATGCAGGCCATTGAGTCCGGCTTGCTGGAGCGAGCCGTTGAGTTCGGGCTCATTCTTCCGGGCGTGCGGCGGCGTGCGGCGCGATCGTCGCTGACAACAGCCGGCTGATCCGGGTCAGCTCGGTGCGCAGCCGGGAACGTTCGTAGGCGATCCAGTCATCGAGGTCGGAGGAAAACCGGTATCCGTCGCGGTGGGTCCAGATCAGCGGGGTCAGGTGCGCCATCGCCGCCACCTCGCGCACATACGTGACGCCCTTGCGGACATGGCCGATGCTCAAGCCCGTGGCGGCCACCAACTGCCGGGCGGTCAGCCCGGCCGGGCGGGCCTCCAGCAGCGCCAGCCGCACCTGACCACCGCACACGTTCGCCGCCAGACCCCGCGGCATCGCCGCACCCGCCCCTACTCGCCGCGCAACAGGCGGGCCAGGCCCTCATCCATGCCCACCTCGCCCGACTCGGCCGCCGCCTCGATCCAGTCGGCCGTGGCCCGCCCCCGGGCCACCTGCTTGGCGATCGCCGCCCGCTCATCGGCGGTGAAGCGGTGCCTGCGCATGCCCGGCAGCACCCGCCCGATGGCGGCGACGAACACCGTGCACGCCCCGGCCAGCTCGATGAAGTCGCGGGTGTGCTCGACCTTCGGCAGCGCCGGGCTACGCTGCCGGACCACCTCGCCCGCCTGAGGGGCGTGGTCGATCTGCGCCCGGTTGACCATGTGCTTGGCCGTGCCGTCCAGCATCGTGCGCGAGGCGACCTGCGGGCGGCGAAGGAGGTCGGTGGCCACCCGGACCGCGACCTCTTCATCACGGGCCAGGTCGTGGATGCGCTCGATCTTTTCCTGCACCGTCTGCGGGCGGCTGACCTGCTGCCCGAACAGCCGCTTGGCCGCATCCTCGGTCCACCGGTGTTCACCGGTCCGCTGATCCAGCGGCGGGTCGGCGATCCGCTTCCAGCGCTCCTCGTCGTCCCGGATCGAGGCCAGGGTGCGGTGGATGTAGTAGGACACCCCCGCCCGGCGCCGCGGCGCCGGCCAGCGCGAGCACACCCACCGGTAGGTCTTCAGCGTGGCCACCGGGATCGCCAGCGCGTCGGCGAACACCCGAAGACGCCTCAGCCGATCACACCTCCGCTCACACCTCCGCGGCCCCTTTCTGCCATACCAGGGGGCCGTCCGGGGTGACGACGAGTATGGAGCGCGGCGACGAGCGCCCGCCCCTCCTCAACGGCGTGGTCGGCGGCGGGTTCCTCGACGGGAAGACCGTGCGATCGTGCCCATTTACCGGCGGCCTGACCGGAGGTGCCCATCGCCTCGCCGATCCACCGCCAGGAGTAGCGGCGCTCGCCCCGTCGGGCGGTCACCACAAGCTCTCGGGTGACAAGGTCCGGTTCGGCGGCGAGCCAGCGGGCAGAAGCAAGCCGGCCAGGACCGGATCATCGGGAAAAGGGGCGGGTCTCGGCCGCCGCTCGCGCAAGAAGCGGCGTAGGGCAGTCCGGACGGCACCTGCGGTCAACGGCTTACGCGGCGAGGTGGCCATGGATCTATTGAAACCTAAGTTTCAGCACTTCAGACGCCACTCCCGGGCATCACACAGCCTCGGCGGTGTCTTTCCGGCGTATTCCGGCCGTCCCCCAAAGTGGGCCAAAGCCGTTGTTCTTACAGTCCCCGCCATAGAGCTCATCCACAACGGACCGCTCGCGGCCTGGACAACATCAACCGTGAGATCGAGCGGCAGGCCACTGCCATGGCCACCGCGGCCGCCGACCTCCCGCTCCTGCTCTACCGGTTCCCGCCACCCCCACTGGAGGGATGAGCGTCGGGATCGTGCTGAACAAGCCGGCTGAGAGCGCCGAGCACGTCGGTGAGTTCGCCCGCGAGTTCGGCGAACAAAACTGGGTCGACATGGACGAGAACGAGACTGCGGACGGGCGCAAGGTCCTCGCGGACCTGGAGGCCGCCGCCACCTTCCGCCGCGCACCATGAACCTCATCGGCTGGCCAGGGGCTCCGTAGATCCACCGCGGACGCTCACCCGCATCGGAACGGCCAGTCGCGATAGAGCCCGGCAAGCGGCTCCTGTCATGACTGGCCGTTCGGTTGCTGCTCAAGGGCCGTTTCCCACGCGGTGACATCACCGGCCCCGTCACCGCGTGGGGAAGGCGCCTCTATGGGTGGAAGGTGGCGAAGTAGTTCGCCGGGAGTTTGTTGAGCCAGGCGTGCATGACGCCGGTCCAGCCGATGCGCAGGAAGTCGGCCTTGCCGTCGCCGTCGACGTCGGCGAACTGGACGTCCTTGGGAGGCACCTCGGCGTCCTCAGCGATCTTGCCGATGTCGCGGTAGGTTCCGCCCGACCCTCCGGGTCCCTCGTTGATCCAGGCGCGGGCGCCGCCCTTGGCGGTGATCAGGATCCTGTCGGCGCGCCTGTCGCCGTTGATGTCGGCGTAGCGGATCTCTCGGGGAGCCGCCAGGGGGCCGCTGATGTTCTGGGGAACCTCCCACTCCAGGAACTTGCGGCCATCCTCGACCTGCAAACCCTTGTTGTACCAGGCTTTCACCGAACCGTCCGGCCGGATCAGCAGGTAGTCGTCGCGGCCTCCGCCGGTGACGTCCGCGAAGCGGATCTTGGTGTCCGAGGCGATGGGCAGGCGGTTGCCGGTGGAACCGTTCGAGAAGACATGGGCTTTTCCGTCGTACTTGTTCATGCACATGCGCTGGCCGGAGGGGTTGTCGGCTTTCCAGGTGTGCAGGTCGATCACGCCGTTGAGGAAGACGACCATGCAGTCGGGGAAGCCGTCCCCGTCGACGTCGCCGAAGCGCAGCATGTTGCCCACCGCCCCGGCCTTGGGGGTGTAGGAGTTCTGTCCTGGGGTGAAGGGGACCCAGTTCGTGCCCGAGGGGCCGCCGTTCCACCAGAACTGGAACTTCTGGTCCTTGTCGACCACCACGAACTCGGCCTTGCGGTCCTTGTTGATGTCCACCATCCAAAAGCGGCTGGTGGAGGAGAACTGCTCCTTCTGGATGACGCCGCGGTCCTCCCAGTGTTGCCCCAGCTTGTTGGGGTTGGACTCGCCGGTCTCCGTGCCGTCGCCGTGGTCCTCCAGCCCGCAGGGGTGGTTGGCGGCGTTGGGGGCCTGGGGGTTCGCCTTCCGGATCCAGTTCTTGGCCTTGGCCTCCGCCGCCGCCGCCGCGAACGCGGCGGCGATCTTGTGGTAGCCCTGGCCGTTGGGATGGATGCCGTCGATGGTGACGATGTCGGAGGCCTCCATGCCGGTGATGTCGGCGTAGACCACATGCCTGCCGCGCGCAACGAGCCGGTCCACCAGGCCCGGAACCTGGGCGCTGAACGCCTCGCTCCGCGCGTTCCTGGCGGCGTCGTGGAAGGGCTGGAGTCCCGAGACGAGGACGGTCACGCCCGGGGAGTCGGTGATGACCTGCTCGATCAGATCCTCAAGCCGCTCGATGGCGGTGCCCATCTGGTAGTTCTGGACGACGTCGTTGCCACCGGCGGTCAGGGTGATGAGATTGGGCTGGTAGGTCTTGACGGCGCATCTCGCCTTGTCGGCGATCTGGTCAATGCGGAGCCCGGGCCAGCCTTCGATGTCCCGGTCGGCCATCGTGCCCACCCGCACGGAGCCGACCCAGTCCACCAGGGGCTCGGCGGGGGCGGGGCGGGGGCTGGGGTCGAACAGCTCTCGCAGTTCCTCGTCGAGTTTGTCGCGGTACCCGTTGCCGTCCGGGCTGCGCTCACCGAAGGTGGTCGAGGACCCAAGTCCCATCGTACGCAGGACGTCCGCGGTCTCCCCGGTTTCGGTGCCGGTTTCGGCGGGGATCCAGCCGGCGAAGAACGCGCCGACGATGCCGTCGACGAAGGCGGTGGCCATCTTCTCGTGGCCGGCCTCGTTGGGGTGCAGGCCGTCGCCGGACAGGTCGGCGGTGGTCAGGTGGTTCATCAGCACCAGCGCGACGTGCTTGCCCGCCGAGCGCCGCTGGGCCACCACGTCCGGGACGCGCTGGTTGAACGCCTCGATCCGGGCCTGGATGGCCGGGTCGGCGGCCGGGGGCAGGGTGGCCACCAGCACCGCGGCCCTGGGGGAGTCCTCGAGGATCTGGTCGATCAGCCGCCCCAGCCGATCGGGCGCCCCGGCCACGTCGGTGTCGTTCTCCATGTCCTCGGTGCCGGCCATCAACATCACCACGTTCGGCCGCAACTGGGGCACGGTGTCGTCCACCCGTTCGGCGACCTGGTCGATCTCATGATCGGAGTACCCCTCGTGGTCGGGGTCGGGGATGTCACCATGGCGCTGCGTGCCCACCATGTCCAGCGATGGGGTAAGCGGGACCTCCTCGTCGGCCAGGGCGGCCGGGCCCGCGCCACGACGCGTCAGGCCACCCGAGCCGCCCTGCCCTATGTAGCGGTAGCGGTAGTCGGACATGCTCGTCATGGTGAACTGCCCTGTGCTACGCCTGGGGTCGGCGAATTCCACCGGCTCCCAGGCCACCGTGTCGCCTGTCGGCATCAGGTCGATCCGCGTCGAGGTATGTTCGGAGCGGAACGGCCCGATTCCGACCGCGTAGTGGTCGGGGGAGGAGCCATCGCGTCGATTGGCGCGTTGCCGGGCGATGCTGCCGTTGTCGGTGATGAAGTAGTCGTACTCTCCGCCGTTTTGGTGAGTGGCCAGGCCGGTGGTGTAGCGCCGCACCCGCCCTACCGGGTAGTTCTCCCTGCCCCGCAGAACGTCCGGATCGACGTTGAAGTCGCCCCCGATCACGAAGTGCTGACCCCCGTGGACGTTCCTCATCCATGCCTCGATGTCCCGCACCATGTTCGCGGCGTCGGCGCCCCCGCCCGACAGGGCGTGAATGGTGAAGTACCAGGTGTCCCCGAGCCGCACCCCCAGCACCGGCCGCGCCTCATCGGCGGTGTGATAGTTGCGAATGACCTCGACTTCATCCGCCGGGCGGCGGGTAACGATGGCGAGATTGTTGCGCCCGCCCTCCCACCTGCCGCCGTTCCGGTCGGTCTGCAGGAAGTAGACGTGATACTCGTTTGGGTCGTTGCGTTCGGTGTCAAGCCGCCAGGTGTGATGCTGCACGTAACCGGCCCGGCCCGGACGCTGCGAGTCCCACTCTATGTTCTCGACGAACTCGCTGTTGCTCGGCGGGGTGGGGCCGGCCTCCTGCAGCAGCACCACATCGCTGTCTTGCACGTAATCTCGGGTCGGTTTCGACCACTTGGCGCCCTCGTCCGCGCCCTGCATATTGTTGGAGGTGATCGGTGTCTGTGACAGCGGCGCGGCCTGCGCGACCGGGGCGGCCGGACCGGCGATCGTGACGGCCGTGGTGAGCGTGGTCAGCATCATCATCGCGAGGAGTGCGAAACCCCAGCGGCGTAAGGGCGCCGGAGGCTTCGGCGAACGCGGCCGCGCGGCCGGCGCGGCACGTAACGATCTTTTCAAGGAACCCTCCGAATGTTTCTCCACAGCTGGTAGAGGTCACCTGCGCTGCGCGTGCCTCATCGATGGCAGGTGGGCTCCGGCCGCTGTCCGGCGGCCGGTCGCCGCGTCGGCGCGCGTGATGCGTTCAGGTGAACCCATGCACTCTCTGACAGGCGCCTCAACTGAAAAGTTCTGAATTGAACTAAGATGCCCCATTCTGGAAGCGAATTTCGTGTTATGTAGCGATCCGTAATCGCCATCGTGATGAGCACGCGGCCCCGCCGCCGAATGGCCCCGCGCCTCGATTCAGCACATATGGGGTACCGGTAGGAAACGTGTCACCGGCCGCCAAACGCAACATCGCCGCAGGTCGGGAAGGTATGTCTCCATAGAGGCTTCGGCTCATCGGTCTCACCGCAACTCTCCGATGCAGGCCGCTGACCTGTGCCTTCTCTCTCGTTTGGCGGCTGGTGAGACGTTCCTTAACGACACCGCTCAGACTGGCCAGGGGCTCCGTAGATCCACCGCAGACGCCCACCCGCATCGGAACGGTTGCTGCTCAAGGGCCGCGCCCCGGCGACGCTGCACGATCATCCTCGCCTGCGGGTCGCATCGGTCGATAGACGGGCGAGCCCGGTAAAACCGACCGCGCGACCGCGACGCATGACAACTTTTTCAAGTAACCCTCCGAAACGCTTGTCGGCTGGAGCACATCAGCGAAGCCGACCGCAGACGGGCACGGCATGGCGTATCGCCGGAGCGTGTTTCGCGATGCGGTGCTCGTGATCGTCCTCGCTCGAAGAGCGGGCGGGCACCGTCACGGTAAGGGCCGGCGCGGGGGCGGCGCTTGTGTCGGTCGACTTAATCTGGCCGATTAAGTCGGGTTGAGTCGGGTTAAGTCGGCTCGCCTGCGGTGCCGGGATCGTCCAGTACGTCGCGGATCTGGGCGCGGGAGGTGATGCCCAGCTTGGGGAAGATGCGATACAGGTGGGCGCCGATCGTGCGGGGGGACAGGAACATGTGCTCGGCGATCTGGCGGTTGCTCAGTCCTTGGGCGGCCAGTCGGGCGATACGCATCTCCTGGACGCTCAGCCGGGCCAGGGCGGAGGGGGCGGGGTCGGCGCGGTGCACTCCGGCCGCCCGTAGTTCGCCGCGGGCCCGCTCGGCCCACCGCGGGGTGGACAGCCGTTCGAAGACCTCCAGCGCGCCGATCAGATGCGGCCGGGCATGCGCAGCCCGGCGTCGGCGGCGCAGCCACCGCCCGTAGTCCAGGCAGACCATGGCTCGCTCGAACGGCCACCGCTCGCAGGCCGGGTCCTCCAGCGCGCATAGGAAGTGCTCTTCGGCCTGCGGCGGCTCTGACAGCAGTGCGCGGGCGTGGTGGGCCAGCATCCGCAGGCGGGGGGTGCCGCCGCTCTCCACGATGGCCGTCACGGTCTTGGCCGACCTGGCGGCGTGCTCGCGGTGGCCGGGCTGGCCGGTGCGTATGGCGGCGGCGGCCAGGTCGGCCACCGCGTACGGCGACAGCAGGTAGTGGACCGGGCTGCCGTCGGCGTCGAACATCTTATTCAGGTGCTCATAGGCGGCGGCCGGGTCGCCGGCGTCTGCCTCCACCATGGCCAGTGCGCGGTGCGCGCGCACGCTGATCTGCCCGACCTCCTCATAGCCCGCCTCCAGGGCGGCGATGAGCAGGGGGCGAGCCTCCGGGCGTCCGCGCAGGGCGGCGAGGGTGCCCTGCAGCACGCGGCTCAGCGCGAGGTTCAGCCCCGGATCCAGTTCCGTGGCCACTTCGGCCGCCAGGTCGGCGGCTTCGTGGGCCTGGTCCCACAGGCCCGCGTCCAGGCACGCGCATGTGTGGTAGAAGATGGCGATGCCGATGCGGCGCGGCGCACTTCCGCCCGCTGGGGCGGGTGGTTCGGCGAGCAGGCGCAGCGCCTGGTCGGTCCGGTCGGTGCACAGCGCGAGCGTCCCGGCCATCATCCGCCGCATCAGGTCGCGGCCGTGGTGCCGGACGGTGTGCGCGATGACCACCTCGGCGAGGTCTTGCTGAGTGAGCGGATCGGGCAGGATCCGTGCCCAGACCTCCTGCACGTCGGCGGGGTCCGTCGGCGTGGGCAGGGCGGCGGTCAGGCGCAGCACCCGCCGGCGGTGCTCGGCCGTACCCGACGACAGCAGGGCACTCGCCGCCGTGATCAGCGCCCATTGCTCGTGCACTGAACGACCACCGGCCAGCTGATCGGCCAGCGGGATCAATATGTCCAGGGCTTCGCTCTGCCGTCCCTGATCCGTCAGCCCGCAGCTCTTGACCAACAGCGCCGACGCCTGCACCGCCGGGTCGCCACTGAGACAGATCGCCTGCTCACTCAGATGGAGCATGTGCTCGATCAGATCGCTCAGCCACGCGTGCTGGGCGGCGATCAGCAATCGCTGCGCCTTCAGCGCGGGATCGGGGGTGTTGCCCGCCGAGCGCTCCATGGCCGCCAGCGCCTCCACCGTGGCCCCGCGCGCAAGCGCCCGCTCTGCGGTCGCCAGCAGCTCATCGGCCAGCCCCGCGTCCGGCGCGACGGCGGCGGCAGCGCGGTGCCAGACCCGCCGGTCGGGATCGGTCGCGACGGCGGCCAGCGCCAGGTGAGCGGCCCGCCGATCGCCGAAAGGGGCGGCCTGGCCGACAGCCGAGCGCAGCAGCGGGTGGCGGAAGACGATCCTGGCCCCGTCCCCGGTGCCCTCCACCCGGATCAGACCCTGCCGCTCGGCGGGTGCCAGGGCCTCCAGACCGACCTCACCGCCGAACCCATCGCTGGGCCTGCCGTCGGCGTCCAGCAGGGTCTGGACGTTCACGTTGCCGGCCAGCGCCGCCAAAAGCAGCAGCCGCATGGTCTCGCGCGGCAGCGCGGCCAGCTGGGAGGCGTACAACCGCCCGAGCCGCTCACTCGGCGGCAGTGCCAGCGTCGCCCGCGCCGGCCACGATGCCGGACCGACGGCGTCACCCGCGGCCTTGGCCAGCTCGATGATCGCCAGCGGGTTGCCCGCGGCCTCGGCCAGAACACGCTCACGCAGGTGCACCCCAGGCGCGCCCGGCTGACGAGCCAGCAACCGCCGCGCGGCCTGCGGCGCCAGCGGCCCGACCTCGATCACCTCCAGCCCGCGCTCCCACCCGGGCGGCGGTGCGTCACCGCGAGCCGCGCCCACAAACGCGATCGGCTCACCCGCAAGGCGGCGGGCCACGAACCCCAGCACCGCCAGCGACCCCCGATCCAGCCAGTGCGCGTCATCGGCCACCACCAGCAGCGGCGTGCCCGCGGCGACCTCCGACAGCAGGTTCAGCACCGCCATGGCCACGGCGAACCGCCGCGGCCGCCCCGCCCACTCGGCCGGGGAGAAGGCGGAGGCCAGCACGGCCGCCGTCCCGCCGCCGAGATCACGGGCGGCATCGAGGACCGGGTACAGCACCTGGTGCAGGCCCGCGAACGGCAGATCGCTCTCACTGCGATCCCCGGCCGCGTACAACACCCGCCGGCCGGACCGCACCGCCTCATCACGGACCGCCGACAGCAGCGCGCTCTTCCCGACACCGGCCGTCCCCAGCAGGACCATCGCCCGGGGTCCGCCGCCCCGGTTCAGCAGGCCCACCAGCCTGCCCTGTTCGTGTTCTCGCCCGACGATCGCCTCATCGTCGCGGGGCTGTTCGGCCACGTCACTCACCTTGCCCTTCCCAACGGGTCGGCTTCGCGTGCACGGTGCTCATCCAGTGTTGGACGATCGGTCCGGGGTGCGTGTTCACGCTGGCGCGCGATCGGCGCGTGGAACCGGAGGAGCGGGAGGATGATCGCCATGGCCGTCCCGCTCGCCGGGATTCCACGAGGCCGGACTTTTCCTGGCCTGTTCCAGCCCGACGGTGGTCACCGCCGAGCCGCTGAAGGCGGCCCGTGACCTGCTGCCCGACCCCGGCCGGTCGGTGACATCGAGTAGTCGCGTTGATCGCCGCTGTCGTTTCGTTCCGTCACATGCATGAGCTGTGTCTTCGCCATGGCGAGGATCCGCTGGCCGCGGTGCTCATCACGCTTGCGGTCGATGGTGCGATCGTGGTCGCCTCCATGTCCATCCTGCTGGCCGGTCGTCGCACTCCGGGTCTTCGCATAGCCCGACCTCAGCATCCGCAGTAGGGCTTCGCCTGGACCCAATTTGCGGAACGGCTTGGTCATGGCAACGCCCTTCGAGCCAGGTGTTGCGACGAGACCTGGAACCTAAGTCGGTCTGGCGTTCAATTCAGCGGCGACGGCGGCCAGATCCTCGCGCGTGTGGACCGACAGGTCTGTGCCCTTGGGGAAGTACTGGCGTAGCAGGCCGTTGGTGTTCTCGTTGGAGCCGCGCTGCCATGGGCTGCCCGGATCGCAGAAGTAGACGGGCATGTCGGCGGCGACGGAGAACTCATGGTGGCGGCCCATTTCGCTGCAAGCGCGGCATCGCCACCGACGTGCTCGGGCTGTTGATCGCGGTGGTGGTGACCGCCGCCAGCGTGCACGACAACGCCATCGCCGCGGACCTGTTGGACGTCGTCGCCATCGACGCGCCCACCGT
>NZ_JBIRBB010000037.1:0-22870 GCF_044326295.1 Spongiactinospora sp. 9N601 | reverse complement strand
CGCGATGTGCTCGTCCAGTTCCGCGTCGCGCCGGGCGCGGGCAGAGGGCGGACGGTTCTTGGCGGCGTAGTAGGTGCTGGTGGAGATGGGGCGGCCGTGCTCGGTCAGGACACGGCAGATCGGCTCGACACCGAACACGCCGGCGTGCTGGTCGATGAAGCTCACGAGTGCGTGTGCGGCCGGTCGAGCTCGGCCGCGAAGAAAGCCGACGCGGCCTTCAGGATCTCGTTGGCGCGCCGGAGTTCGGCGTTCTCCCGGCGCAGCCGCTTCAATTCGGCCGACTCGTCGCTGGTGCGGCCCGGCCGGCTGCCCTCATCGATCTGGGCCTGGCGGACCCAGGTGCGCAGTGTCTCCGCGGTGCCGATGCCGAGCTTGGTCGCCACCGCTTTGATCGTGGCCCACTCGGTCGGGTGATCCGGTCGCACTTCGGTGACCATCCGTACCGCCCGGCGGCGCAGCTCGGCGGGATAGGGAGACTTACCTGGCATGGACTCGATCCTCTCAAGAGATCAAGTCTCCACCGAACCCAGGGCGATTCAAGTGGATAAGCGCAGGCCGCCTTCAGCCCAACATGTGGCTGCAAACCTCAGCCGGCACCTACGTCCAGATCACCGCCCTCAAGCAACGCACAGCCACCCAGCGCGTCCACAACCTGGCAGTCGCCGATGTCCACACCTACCATGTGGTAGCAGGCAACCAAGCTATTCTTGTCCATAATGCTGGTCCCGGGCGCGGGCTCGGCGATGACGAGATCTACCTCTGGCGTGCTGTTTAGGATCCCGAGTTGGCAGATATTCATGGGAACCGTTCGTACAGTAATCCGCCGGGCTATGAGACAAAGTACTTCGCTTTCACCGAAGAAGGAGCAAGAGAGTATGGGCGAAGGGCTCATGGCGTACGCCCGCAGGAAGGACCATACACAGTGACGCGAGCCACCATCAATAAGGGGAAGATTCCGTCGAGCAGTATCATGCCTCCCACGGTTGATGTTCCCGGTGGTGGAGTTGCTCTGCCGACCGACCTTCTTCCTGAGTTGGGAAGGCCGCGTATCATGCCGTACTCGAGTTGCGGATAGGCGAAACAGATGAAATACGTGATCGCTTCATCGACTGAGAGGACGCTGCGCCCATGGATCCAGGGTCTGGACGATCTCCCTAATCTAGAGTTCCGCGTAGGACATGTCCCCACAGTTGGGGAAGGTTGCGATGCCGAGATCGTAGCCTTCATATTCGCGCACGACCGGTACGGCGGAACTCCACAGATTGGGAAAGCCCAGGCACTCGTCAACCACCTACGGGACGGGTCGCCAAAAACTATTTTGGCGACCCCACCGCTTCCCTTGGGGGATCTTAGGCCGGAAAATGAATCGTCCGAACATGACGATAATGCCATAGAGGAGCATGTCTTTAGGACTATAAGAATATGCGTCGATGAGGCTGAGCGTTTGAACCACGAAGATTCCCCAGGGTCACCCATCCAATGCGTTCTCCTTCATATCGTTGGGCTAGGGTTTGACCGATTCAAAGCCGAGCCCGCCCTGAAGGGTTTCCGTAGGGCGATTCTGGTTGACTCCAAGGGATCGACGGTTGCTTGACGGGTACCACACGGACGGGATGGAGCTTGCCGAAAGTTGAATCTGTGTGATTCCGGCAGGTTCCCAAACTGAGCTTCCCCTCGTAGCGTGGAGACCGAATCGGGAGAAGTTTGGTCGTGGCAGGAACCACGAGGCGTCGCTTCGGTTGGCCGCACAATTCGCGAGCGAGTCGGAGGCCGCCGGTTGGGCCGTGGCAACGGCCGCGCGCGGCCCCGGTCATCGCCATCCGGTTCGGTGGGCGGTCCATGCACAAGCGGCCTGAGCGGCGCGCGCCTGAAAGGCGCGCAGCCGGGGCACGCCGGGTGGAGCCGGAAGCCGCGACACCCGTGCCCAATAGCCGGCGAACGCCGCCGCATAGCTGGTGACCACCTGCGGGTCGATCCCGAGACAGGAGAGAGGGACGGCGATCGCCTGCTCGGCGTCCGCCGGCGGGTGGCCCCCCAGAATGAGATGCGGTACCAGGTCGACCAGGTCGATCCAGGCGGCACCCACTCATGGTTGTGCCCAGTCGATGATCCAGGTCGCCTGATCGGTGAGCAGGAAGTTGTCCGGCCGTAGATCGCCGTGCATCAAGGTGTCGCCGCCGGCGGCGACGAGCCAGGCCGATTCGAGTTCGGCGAGGGCGTGGAGGTGGCGTCGTGGCCAACCGGCCAGGTCATCCGGCGGGTCTTGGGCGAGAACCACCCAGCCGTGGACCAGCTGGGCGAGTTCGACCTGCGCGCGGGGAGCCATGATCGGGGCAGGGGTGAGCGTGTGGGCCAGGCCCGCGACGGCGGTGACCACACGGGCGACGTCCGGTGAGTTCGGTGAGAGGTCGGCGTGATGGCCGGGGATGTCGTCGAAGGCGAGTACGGTCCAGCCCGCGATGTCGTCGGTCCACCGAAGCGCGGGTGCCGGAACCGACGTGGGCAGGGCTCCGACGGTCGCACCCTCGCAGCGGTACCGATCGGCGAGCGGATGGTCGGCAGGGATGCCTTTCACGAAGATGGACTCGCCGGTCTTCAAAGCCAACCGGGCGGCAAGGCCGGGGGTGAATCCGCCGGTCTGCGTCCGCGCATCGACGATCGTGCCGAGCCGCGCCGCCAGCCCGTCGCGCAAAGGCGCGGGAAGCCGGTCCCAGGTAGGCCGGACGGCGGTACCGGACGAGGTCGTAGGCGGCATGGGCGAGGCTCAGGTGGCGAGGTGGCTCGATCGAACGGCCGCCTGCGCGCTGATCAGCGCGTCGTGGAACTCCCGGACCTTGGGCTGGCGGGGCCAGCCACGCGTCAAGATCCCGTCCACCCGCTCCAGGTCGGTGACGGTGGGCACCGATCCCGCGCGGCGGGCCTCGGTGAGGGCGCCCAGGCCGGCGATCGCGGCGGCATCGGGCGCCCGGTCCACGGCGTGGGCGGTGGCCAGCCGGACCAGATGAACGGCGCGATCCCTGTGGTGGGTGTTCGGCAGGCTGGTGATGCGCGCTTGCAGGATCGTCACCGCACGACTCGGCATGCCGGCGGTCACGTAGCAGGTGGCGCGCTGCAACTCGCCGAATTCCGGCGTGTAATACCGGAGGTAGGCAGGGCCATCGTCACGATGCCGCCCCTGCGCCAGCAGTTCATCGGCCCCGTCCAGCCGAGCCTCCGCGATCTTCCCGGTCATCGCCTCGGCGCGAGCCTGGTACAACTGGGCGGCGGCATCCAGGGCCGCAGGGATGGTGTGCTTGGTCCGGCGCGCGGCGCGCGCGAGTTCGGTGGCGCGCACGTGGTCGCCATGGTCGAGAGCGACGGTGGCGCGGCGGAGCATCATGTAGGTCCCCATCGCCGTATCGCCCGTCTCCAGCGCCCACCCTGCGGCGCGGTCGGCCCAGTGCCAGCAGGAGGTGAAGTCTCCAGCCTCCCGGCACAGCCAGCTGATGTGCTCGGCGTACTCGGCCTGGATTCGCCGCATCTTCGGGCGCAGCTCACCTGAAGCCTCCTCGCGCACGGCGGAGATGTCGGCGAGCACGTCGGTGAGCGCCGCGATGTGCGCCTGTGGGGTCAGCAGATGGTGCCCGGCCTGATGCGCGGACAGGGTCCTGCGCCAGGTGGACATGTCGTCGGTGACGCCTGCATCGGCGGTCACGGCCGCCAGGGCGTCATCGGGGAGCAGCGCGGCCAGGCCACCGGTGGCCAGCAGTTCGGTGAATTGGCGACGGGACAATCTCACGGTGATGCTCCCTTCACCGACGGCGGCTCGGAGCGTGATCGAAGCCGCGCCGCCGCCGTCGAGAGTTTCAGCGTAATCGACCACCCCCGGACTCGACAGGATGTCGGTGATGACCTGATAGGACACCTCGATCGGGGCCGAATCGGCACCACGTCGCGGGCCCAGGAGGAGATCGTCCACCGAGCACGCGTACAACTGTGCGAGGCGGATGAGATCGCAGTAGGAGGGCGCGCGGGCCGAAGCGGAGGCGCTCGTGCCGGGACCTTGCCAGCACTCCCAATACGAGACGTCCTTACGGGTTTTGGGCACTGTCGCGGGCCAGTTCCGGTTGTAGCGGTCGGCGACCTGGGACTGCGTCAGTCCGGCCGCGTGCCGGAAGGCCACCCTGGGGTTGACGCCGAAACGTTCGATCAGGACGGCTGCGATCTGGTCGCCCGCCGCTCCCCGGCGCGCCATCCCATCGCGGAGCCGCCGAAGTCGAGCGAGCGGGCCGCCATCGTCCATCGGGGGCTGTTCCTCCCCCGCACGAGCACGACTCACCCACGGACCGTACTGCGGGCACGGGCGGCAGAACACCCCTTGCGGAGGGGTGTTCCCCCTATCGTCGGCCGCCCCGCCGCACGGGGTCGGCGACGTCATCATCGTGGTGTTGAGTGCAGGCATCGATCCCCGAGCTCCGAGCGATGGGAGATGCCATGATCCTCACCACTACCTACCGGGATCGCACCGTTGCCAGCCGTGACCTGCTGGCCGCGTACTCGCCGCTGGACCACGCGACCACCGCCACGCTGCCCGCCGAAGCGCTCGACAGTGCGCTGGAGCGCCTGGCCCGCCGCCTGGTGGCGCTGATCGCGCTGCACGGCCCGCAGGTGCCGGCCCGCTTCTTGGACGCGCTCACCGCCGCCGCGACCGGGGCGGTGCCGGTCGATGTGGTGGATCTGGCCGCGGCCTTCCTTGAGCGTGGCACCGGTGAGGTGACCGGCCTCCCGAGCGAGTTGCAGCAAGAACTCGTGCACTTCTCCCGCATCGTCGACCTGGGGCAACTCGGTCTGCACACCGGTGCCGCCGAACACGCGCTACGCCGGCTGCGCGGCTCGGACCGGCTGCCGGACGCGTTGAAGGTCCTGTCAGAGCTGATCATCGTCGCCCGCTCCCGGCTGATCCAGCGTGGTCGTGCCCTGCCGCTTCCCTGGCTTTGCAGCGAGGCGGCGGTGGAGTCGGAGGTGGCCGACGACCTGACCACCGCCTCGCCGACCGTCAGCCCCGACTACTGGGTGGTCGTCCGCTGCGAACGCCGCCGCCTGCGCCGTCAGTTCCGCTTCGAGTTGTCCGCCCTGCTGGAGTACCTCACCCCGGCCGAGGCCGCGCTGGCGCTGTGGGCGCACTGCTACGAACAGCGCCTGGGCGTCGCCGTCGAACTGGCGGTGGCCCAGGTCGACGCCACCACCGGCACCACCGTCGTCGCCTGGCGCTACCAGCCCTCCGGGACTCCGGGGCGAGACGCCTTCGGCCGCGTCAGCGACACGCTGCCCGCCATCACCCACCTGCCGCCCGGTGCCGCCACGACCATCTGCGACCACCAGGTCCGCTCCACCGGACCCACCTCGGCCGTCGTGGCTCAGGCCGCGCCGCCGCGCGTCGTGGCGGAATTGTCCGCGCCCGCCGCCGTGGCCCCTGTCAGGCCGGCGGATCTGGCCACGCGGGCCTGCGAGCGGCTCGCCGCGTACACCGGCCCAGAGCTGGTCAGCATGGAGGCCGGGCACATACACCTGGACCGCGACCTCGACACCGACCAGGACGCCGGGGTCGCGATCGGCGCGGCGCTGCTCGGGATGCTGGCCGCCCGCCAGAACCGGCCGGTCGCGCTGACGCCGATGATGGACGACGACCACGTCCTGGTCCGTCTCACCCCGGAGTCCTACCGCCGGTTCCTGCGGCGCACCTTCGGACCGGTGCCGATGCACCTGATCTGTGAATCCTCCCCGATCATCCGGGCGATCGTGGTCGCGTTGTTCCAGCGGCTGCGCAACAGCCGACCGGCGGGCCACCTGCAACGGCGCGGCGGCAACCTGTACCTGCCCCTGGAGGATGGCACCCACTGCGAGTTGTTCGAGAACATCGACGGCGCCGCGATCACCGGATGCGTCTTCTTCGAAGCCGCGTTGCTGATCTACCGCAGCGCCCCGAAGCGCTTCGATGCCTACTTCACCGACCGCTACCAGCTCGACGCCGGCGTCCACGAGCACGCCGCCGCGCTCCTGTCCCGTCACGATCGCGCCAAGGCGGCCGGCGGGCACGACGCCACCATCGCGGCCCTGCAGGACTACTACCGCCGCTTCGCCGACGTCACCAACCCGCACCGGCCCGACCGCCACATCACCGCCCTGGTCAACGACGTTCTGGCCGGAGCCGACCCCGTCTATGCGCACCTGAACGTGCTGGAGGACTACTACGAGGTGCAGCAGCACCGGGTCCGCGCACTGCTCACCCTGCTGGACCTGCCGTTGCGTCTGGTCACCGTACATTTCAACGCCACCACCGGACGTCTGGCGCTCTGCGATGGCTGATCCCGCCCCACGCACCCTGGTGCTGAGCGGCGCCTCCGGGACGGTCGGCACCGCGCTGCTGCACACGCTCGCCCCACGGTGGCCCGGCGATCTGCTCGCCCTCGGCCGGACCTCTCCCTGGGCACCGGTCAGTCGGCCCATGCGATTCACACCGGTCGACCTCGCCGACACGACCGCCGTCGCCGAGGTCAGCGAGCGCATCGCCTCCCGGCCGGCTGTCAGCGCACTGGTCTGTGCCGCCGGGGTGGACGCCCGCGCAAGCCTTCAGACGTTCGACGTCTCTGCCGCTCGTACATGTGCACAGGTCAACGCCTGGGCGAACGTACAACTGCTCCACGCCGCTCTCGCCTCCCAGGCAAACGCATCGATCGCACCACGGGCCGCGCTGCCGGTGGTACTGGTATCCACCGACGTCATCGGCATTTCCATGCCCGCCACGCTCGTCTACGCGGCGGCGAAAGCGGCGGCCGAAGAAGCCTTCCGCCACGCCTACGCCGACGCCGACCCGCCCGGCATCGCGTTGCTGATCGTCCGCCTCCCCGACATCGGGCTCCCCATGCGCAGCGCCGTACCGGGACCACCGCCCCCAGCCTGCCGTGATCACCCACCCCGCCCGGCCCTGTCCGCAGCGGTCGATGCGATCACCACGTTCCTCCTCACCCCGCGACCGGCCACCGTAGAGGCCTGGCATGCGTGACTGGACGATCTCCGCCCCCGGCACGGAGCCGATGCCCGCCCGCGCCGTGGCCGCCTGGCTCGCTCCCACACGGGAACCGGCGACGCGCACCCTGCTGCTGACCGGCCTGGACCAGCTCGGCCTGGCCGCGCTCGCCCATTTCGCGCTCATGACCGGACACCGGGTCGTCCTGCCACCCCGTGGCACCGTTCATCGCCTGCGTGACCTGCACCTGCCCAGCGGATCCGGGATCAGCCTGGACTCCGGGCGCGCCTGCCGGCCGATGCCGGTGTACGGCACCGAGGTACGCACCGGCTGGGACCTCGCGCTGTTCAGCTCCGGCAGCACCACCGGACATCCACGCGCCTACGGCCACACCCTCGGCCAGCTCGACACCGTCACCGCCTGGTACGAGACGATCTACCAGGCCACCCAGGACAGCATCATCGTGACCGCCCTGCCGGTCTCCTACAACTTCCCGTTCATCGCCGGTGTGCTCCTCGCCGCCCGCCTCGGTGCTCGCCTGCACCTGAGCCGCACCTTCTCCGAAGTGCTCACGGACGCGGTCCGCTTGGCGCACAGCGCCGACCGGGTGATCGTCCTGGCCAACCCCGTCGTTCTCGACCAAGCCACCTGGCATGAACCCCTACCGGCCCACATCACGATCGACTCCGGCGGCGCCCCCCTCAGCACCACGGCCATCACCCATTACCGCGACCACGGCATCGACGTCCGTGAAGGGTACGGGCTCACCGAAACCGCATCTCTGACCCACTTCGACACCCAGGCCAGCGCCGCCTCCCTCGGCACCGTCGGCACCGCCATGCCGGGCGTGATCGCCACCATCACGCCCCACCAGGGGCGACCGCTCATCGAACTCGCCACCCCGGCCCTGGCCGTCCCACTCGACCTTGCCGAACCCCTCCCAAGCCCGGCACTGCGCACCACCGACCTCGGCCAGATCGACCACAACGACCGCCTGCGTCTCCTGGGCCGCGCCGACGACCACCCCATCGCAGGCCGATGGCCACGCGACACCCTCGACGCCCTCGGACCGCTCCTCGGACACCGCTGCGCCATGATCCGCCACCCATCCCCCAACCAGGCCACCGTCCATCTCCTCACTCCCATCAGCCCTTCCTCCGCCCATGCACTGGCCGACCACACCGCCGATTACCTCGGCCTCCCACGCGAGCACATCACCATCACCGTCCAGGACCGGCCGTTACTGCACTCGGCGAAGCTCCCCCGCACCGCCACCTGAACGCCCGGCACAACAGGGTTGCCGATCGCCACTGCCCGCTGTCCGGGCCAAGCCGTGCTACCGATGCGGTTCTCCGATGCCGGCCCACGCCCCAGGGACGTTGACCACAGCCGTTCCCGCGACCACCCGTCAATTCCACCCATAGCGCTCAGGCGTTGCACTAGTAGCGCTCTTGCCGCCCATGAGGCAAGATGCGGCATCCAGCGGAAATGTGCAGTCATTTAACCGAGCGACCATGGGAACGGCGAGCACGGTTTCAAGGCCCCCAGCGACTCAATAACACCAGGGAGAGCTGCGCTTTTGAGAGGGCTTGGCCCCACCGCTAACCCTCGGCAGTTTAAGTAACCTGTACGCAAGGCGAGAACGCGCCGCGGTGAAGCATGCGGCGCAATGCGATACTGAAGATGTTCGCTGCCGGTCCAACGCGCCGCCGCGAAGTAGCAGGCGCTCGCCCGCCCGCGTGCGCCCTGTGCGCACCACCGGCACGCACCGCTCACACGAACGATCCGCGCAGATACCCCACGCCCGCGCGCCGAGGTCAATGGCATGGCCACTAGAAGCGCTCTGTCGAGTCTCCCTTCTGCATACTGCCCAGACCGTACCAAGCTGTGCGAAAACATCATACAAAGTTGGATCGACCCAAAGACCGCAAAGTCCAATACGGGCGTAGTCGATCCAACCTGGCCATATTTCGCTAACTTCACACCAGAAGGAGGCATGCAGGAGAGCATCTGACAAATTCCTGAGCGCGAGGGCCGAATTCTTCTGAGCCGTTTCTGAGGCGCCGACTAGAACAGGACTAAGTCCATCGCCGCACGCAAAGGAAGGCATTTAATGTTCGCATGGATCACGCTGTTCACCTTGAACATGTGGAACTACATTCCGGACCCGCTGTGGTGGGGAGGGTGATTGCTCGATAGCCCAGCCGAGTACGGCGAGCCTCGTCTGACACTGTGACCCAGGCGCAGGCGAGAATTCACCGCCTGAGTTGTCCAGAACGGAGCACAGCCCGATCCGACTGGCGCCGGAGACGGCGAGAGCAGCTCTGACACAGCCGAGGCGTATCGCTCTCTGCAAACGGTGCCTCCCCCAGGTCCACGCCACATCCAGCGGCGTGGACCTGGCCCTTCAGACACACCGCCGACGACAACAAGCGAGGCATAGCGCACATTGGGGCGAGAGACCTGATGAGGGTGCGGGGAAACGCGCCTTTGCCTCAGGTTGGCAGCGTCACCGGCACGCAATGCACCGTGTGCCGTGCCGTGCCGTGCCGTAGCCAGCGACGAGGCTCTGCTCGCTCCCACCCCATCAACGCCAGCACGCGCTCCTCCCTAGTCATACTGGACCTCCTCCTCGGCGTTCGCCGCCGAGCCCTGGCAACCTTGCAGCCCAGCCCAGCCCAGCGCCCTCATGGCGGCCGCGTCTTGGCCCGGCTGGTGAGGTCAGGGCTTGTCGTGGTGAATGTGGATGTCGCGTTCGGCGTGGGTGATCTGGGGGGTGCCGCCGTTGAAGTTCCACTGCGCGCCGATGTGCACGTTCGGGGGCTGCCCGGTGTGCCAGGCGGCGCTGCCGCGACCAGGCAATACCGGGCCCTCGCATGCCCCCTCGCACCGCTCGTCATCCTGCCGGCCGACGCCCTCTTCACCGTCCGGGGCAGCGCCCTGCCCGGTACCGTGTCGTGAGTCTTGACCGGTCGCGCAGTCGTTCCCGGCATGGGACGCGGCGGTGACGCCGGGGAAGGCACGGACATTGTCGTGCACCGCCCTGTCAACGGTGCGGTGGCCGGCCTGATCGGGGGCGGCGTGGTTCGGGTGCTGGGGCATGTCGGCTCCTTTGGGTGGGGGTGGCGGGGCATCCAGGGCGGGGTCGTGGTGCAGGATCTGGTCATACAACCGGGACAGACAGGGACCGGGTGCCGCGCCGAATTCTTCGCCGAGCCGGTCGCGGATGTGGAAGTAGGCGGCCACGGCCTCGTCTTGCCGCCCAGCGCGGTAGCAGGCGCCGATCAGCATGGCGGCCACGGTCTCATCGCAGGGGCGGGCGCGGGCCATGGCGCGTAGCTCGGGGATGAGCCGGGTGTGCAGGCCCAGGGCCAGTTCGGCCTGCAGGCACATCAGCCAGGCCGTCTCGTGCTCGGCGAGCAGGTCACGGCGGTAGTCCTCGGCCCATAGTCCTTTCAGGTCGGTCACCGGCTCTGGTACTTCCCCGGTGCCGCCGCTGCCGCTGCCCCAGTGCGCCAGGGCGCGGCGCAGCAGGGCGGCCCCGGCCTGGGTGTCGCCGCCGACCAGGGCGCGGGCGGCGGCTGCGGCGTCGTCGCGAAAGCGGTGGGCATCCACCGCGTCGCGGGCGATGGTGATGCGGTAGCCGGCGCCGTCGTTGCGCGGCAGGATCTGCTCGGATGGGTGGCCGGTGGTGAGGCGGGCACGCAGGTCACGGGTGTAGGCGTGGATGCGGGCGGCCGCGCCGGCGGGTGAGGTGTGATCCCACATGGCGGTGATGAGGCGGTCGGTGGAGACCGGGCGGCCGGCGGCGGCCAGCAAGATGGCCAGCAGCAGGCGGTGCATCCGCTCGCCGGCCTCCACCCGCCCGGCGTCCGCCCGTCCTTCGTCCCGGCGTCCGTTGCCGACGGTGTGGACGGTCACGGGGCCGAGCAACCGGAACCGCAAGGTCACCAGGGGCATCGAGGTCATCGGTCGCTGCTCCGTTCGCGGGGGCTGGACACAGGGGCTGGCACGAGACGGGGCACGAGGCGGGGGCGGGCGCGCCGGGCGGGCGAGGTTATCTGCCAGGTCGTCTCCCAGGTGTCTGCTCAGATCGCCGGTCAGGACGTCGCCCAGCCGGCCTGCCAGGGCCGCCGCCGATGCTGGCAAGTGCCGGGCAGGACAAGACCTGCCCCCAGCGGAAGGACGACCGAGATGAACGAGCCGATGAACGAGCAGAGCCTCCAGCGGCGCAACGGCCCGCGTGCGATCGCCTGGGTCAAGAGCGCCTACTGCGAGCCCGGTCAGTGCGTGGAGGTGATCGGCACCGGGCTCGGGGTGGCGGTGCGCGACTCCAAGATGCCCGACGGGCCGGTGCTGTGTTTCACCCACGCCGAGTGGGCGGCGTTCCTGGCCGGGGCCAGGGACGGCCTGTTCGACCACTTGGCCGTCGGTGGGGCGTAGCCGGGATCGCGGGGTGGTGCGGCCATATGGCCGCGCCACCCACCGGCGGCCCCGCTCGTGGGGGTGGGCAGGCCGGTGGCCGTGGCGGTCGCCGGGATGCGAGGCCGGGTGCGGATCCGGCCGGGCAGGGGGGATCGGTGGGCTCATCCGGGCTCCGCGTGGCTCTGTGCGTTGATCTCACGGCTGATCTCGCGGCTGATCTCGGTGAGCAGGCCGCGGGCCTGGTCGCCGGACAGCAAGATCACATGGCGTTCTGAGATCACTACCCTGTGGCCTTGGATCGGCCCGCTCCGTTGACACGGTGCCGTCCATACAGTGCTTCAGGTGGGCATGCCCGGCCCGGGGTCCCAAGTCGGCTGGGCACTGGATGCGGAGCTGCGCCGGGTTCACCCGGTGCCGCGGCCAATCCCGTCCACCGGCATCAGGCCTGTCACCGCCTCGGCGGTTCCCCGGCTCAGGCCGAGAGGAGAATGCCGCCCCTGCCAGTCACCTATCAGGTCGCAGGTCAAGTCGTTTCGGGCGATGCATGAGTGTCGGCGGAGGTGCCGGTGGCCGTGCTGGTCGTGGTGACGATCAGTTCTTGAGATGGGCATATTCCCCGGCGGCCGGTAGCAGGCGGCAGACCGGCAGCGATATCCCGTTGAGCGCGGCCCTCGCCGACGCGCGTAGCGACAGGTGACATGCCACGAACGGGGATGGCGGAATTGCCACACGGCGACGCTCATGACGGGGATGGACAAGACCCGCAGGACACCACACGTGGGTCGATGCGCGCCGCGGTGCGCGCCTGGGTGGTGGATCTGGCCGGCCGGGCGGGCGCGGGAGCGGTCCGGGTGACACCCCGGGCGTTGATCGCCGGTTTGTGCGCCAGCGCGCTGGCGCCGCTGGCGGTGACCGGCCTGGAGGCGGCCACGATCGCCGCGGTGGCCGGTTCGGTCGGCGCCAACATGCTCACCGACGTGATCGGCCGTGCGCTGGAGTCCGCCCGCCGGCGTGCCGGTGGCACCGCCCCGCCCGCCGAGCCGGAGCTGCGGGCCGAGCTGGCCAGGCGGCTGGAGGAGCGGCTGGCGGCCGATGACGATCAGGCGCGGATGCTGGCCGCTCAGCTTGAGCGGATGCTGCGGGACATCGGCGCGGCTCAGGTGATGGTGGACGCCGCGGTCCAGCACGGCAACCGGGAACTGCTGGAGTATCTCGGTACCCGGTTGAGCGGCCTGAACGGGACGCTTTCCGCGTTCGCCTCGCTGGCACATGGCCTGGACACTGCGATGATCTCGCTGCAGCGGATACTGCGCCGCCAGGACGCCGAACATCGCCATGACCGCGAGCTGGTACGCCGCCAACTGGCGCTGCTGACCGGCATGCGTATGCGACTGGAGCTGCTGGAATATCGCACCCGGCCCGCCGCTGCTCACGGGCCAGGGCAGGACCCCGCGCCCTGGGCCCAGGGGTGTCCCTATCTGGGGCTGATGACCTACCAGGCCGAACATGAGCGGGTGTTCTTCGGCCGCAGCGCGGAGACCGGCCGGCTGCTCGGGCTGATCGCCGAACAACTGGAGGAGGGCGGTCTGGTACTGGTCACCGGCGCGTCCGGCGCGGGAAAGTCCTCACTGCTGCGTGCCGGGGTGTTGCCGGCGCTGGCACACGGGCTGCTGCCGGGGGCACCGGAGTCCCGGTACTGGCCGCACCTGGTGCTCACCCCCACCGCGCAGCCGCTGCACGAGCTGTCGGTGTGGCTGGCCGCCCGATGCCGGGCCGATCCGGACGCGGTGGAGGCCGGCCTGCGCGCCGATCCCGGCAACGTCCGCCGCCGGATCCGCGATGTGCTGGTCGCCCAAGCCGCCCACAACCCGATGGGCGGCGGGGGTGAGCCGGTGCGGCAACGGCTGGTACTGGTCATCGACCAGCTGGAGGAGATCTTCACCTACCCGACCACGGCCGGCGGGCCGGCCACCGCCGATGTCCCAAAAGCACCTACCGGCCCGGGCAAGGCGGCGGTGCCGGAGCGAGAGGCGTTCTTGGCCGCGTTGCGGGCGGCGGCCACGCCGGATGACGCGGGCGGCGCGGCCCCGGCAGTGGTCGTGGCGGTGGTGCGGGGGGACTTCGTCGACCGGTGCGCCGCCCATCCCGTGCTGGCCCGGGCGCTGAACGAGAGCTGCTTCGTGCTGGGGCCGATGCGGGCCGAGGAACTGCGGGAGGTGATCTGTGGCCCGGCCGCCGCGGCGGGCGTGGCGGTGGAACAGAACCTGCCGGAAACGGTGCTGGCCGACCTCGTCGCGGCGGAAGCCGCCGGCCTGGAGCCGGGCGGCTTCGACGGGCAGCGGGCGTACGGGGCGGGCGCGTTGCCGCTGTTGTCCGAGGCGATGGCCCGCACCTGGCGCCATCGCCACCTCGGCGGGCCTGCGCCGACCGGCAGCGAGCCGGATCCGGGTGGCGGCCGGTTGACCATAGCGGGTTACGCCGCCGCCGGGAAGGTCGCCACGGCGGTGCGCGACAGTGCCGAGGAGGCCTATGCCGTACTCGATGAGCGCCGCAGGCGCCTGGCCAAGGCCCTGCTGCTGCAGTTGGTCATCACACAGCCGGATGGGCGGCACGGGCGCCGCCGTCTGGCCCGGACCGATCTGACCGTGCCACGGCACGGGATCGGCGACCCGGCCGGGCAGTGCCCTGACGGGCAGGATGCCGCCCAGGAGGCGCTGGCGGAGGTGGTGGAGGTGTTCACCGCGCGGCGGCTGCTGGTGGCCGATGAGCAGACCGTGGAACTGTCGCATGAGGTGCTGCTGACGGCCTGGCCGCGGTTGCGGGGCTGGCTCGCCGAGGGCCAGGCCGACCGGGTGCTGTACGGCCAGGTGCTGGAGGATGCGGCCGAATGGCGGGCCAACGCCCGCGATGAGGCCTATCTGTACCAAGGCTCCCGGCTGGCCGCCGTGGAACAGGCGCTACCCGCCTGGCAGGCCACCACGTCCGCGCTCGCTGCCACGCCGCCCGCGGTCATGCTCGAATTCCTGGACGCCTCCCGCCGCGCCGCGACGCGCACCGCCCGCCGCCGCCGGCTGGTGCTCAACGGACTGGTCGCGGCACTGGTGGTGACCATCGTCGCAGCGGGAGCCGCGCTGATCGCGCTACGGGCCCAGCGTGAGGCCACCCAGCAACGTGACGCGGCGATATCGCGCAAGGTGGCCAGGGAAGCGATCGGGTTGCGGGACACCGACTCCGCCCTGGCGGCGCAACTCGCTATTGCCGCCTATCGCTTGGCCCCGACCGCTGAGGCCCGCGGAGCCGTCCTGGGCGCGCTCGCGGTCCCGTACGCAACACGGATGACCGGTCCCACCGCGATCGCCGCGGCCTTTCACCAAAACGGGCGCCTCCTGGTCACCGTGGGAGCCGACGCGATCGTGCGGCAGTGGGATGCGGCCGATCCCAACCGGCCCCGGTCGGCGGGGCGGCTGCCCGGCCACCGCGGGGAGGTGCTGACGGCCGCGTTCAGCCCGGACGGAACGGCCCTTGCCACCGCAGGTGACGACCACGCCATCCGGATCTGGGATGTGCGAACACCGCTACGCTTCCGGCCTCGGGCGACGCTCATGGGTCACACCGACACAGTACGGGCGATCACCTTCAGCCCTGACGGCCGGTCACTGGCGACCTCTGCCGACGGTGCCACACGGGTATGGGACCTGACCGACCGACACGCACCCATGGTGATCGCCACGGGACTTGTCATGAGCGCGGCCTTTCACCCCAGTGGACGTCTGCTGGCCACCGGCCACGCCGATGCCGAGATCCGGCTGTGGGATCTGGCCTCCGGCCGCAAGCCGAAGCAACTGCGCACCGAGATGGCCCACACCGACCGGGTGCTGAGTGTGGCGTTCAGCCCGGACGGGCGCATCCTGGCCAGCGGCGGATTCGACAACGCCCTACGGCTGTGGGACGTATCCGATCCCCGCCACGCCGCGTTCATCTCAGCCTCAGAGGTGCCCAGCTCAATGATCACGACGATCGCCTTCTCCCCGGACGGCCATACCATCGCGACCGGCGACTACGACGCGACGATCCACCTGTCGGACATCACCGATCCGAAGTTCGTCGGGGCACCGGTGCCCTTGACCGGGCACATCGACACCGTCACCTCAGTGACGTTCAGCCCCGACGGAGGCAGTCTGCTCAGCACCAGCAGGGACTCCACCACGCGGCTCTGGCACACCCGACTGGGCCTACTCACAGGGCACAGCGGGGAGGTGAACGCCCTGGCGGTCAGCCCGGATGAACGAATTCTGGTGACGGGCAGCTATCAAACCGGACGGGTGTGGGTCATCGGCTCGCCCGCTGGGCCGACTCCCCTCACCACGCTGTCAGGACACACTGACAACATCACCGCGATGGCCTACGGCATAGGCGGCCTGCTGGCAACCGCGAGCCTGGATCGTACGGTGCGGCTGTGGGACCTGAACGACCCGGCCCACCCACGGACTCTGACAGTTCTGGCCCACGATGCCAGCGTGACCGGCCTCGCGCTCAGCCCACAAGGCGTCCTGGCCACTTGTGATTCCGATGGAACCATCCGACTGTGGGATGTGCGCGTCACCGTCGCCCTCCGACTGCTGGCGAAGTGGAAACCCGTAAACGATCCCCTCAACACGGTCGCCTTCAGCAAGGACGGCCTTCGTTTGGCGGGCGGCGGCGAAGACGGCGTGGTCCGACTCTGGGATGTCCGCGACCCGTCTCGGCCGATCGCGATGGCGAAGTCAGCGGCCCACCCAGATGGCGTCACCGCACTGAACTTCAGCGCAGGCACCGGCATCCTGGCCAGCGCCGGAGGCGATGGAACGATACGCCTGTGGGACGGCGGGGCACACCTGGCGACATTGACGGGACACGTCATGACCGTCACGGCTGTGGCCTTCGACACCCGCGGCGGCCATACGCTGGCCAGCGCCGGACGAGACGGCACGGTGCGGCTGTGGGATGTCGCCGATCCACGCAACTCCGGCCAGGCCACGACCCTCATCAGCAACGAGCACAGGATGCTGTCCCTGGCCTTCGCCTCCGACAACCACCGGCTCATCACCGGCGGCGCCGACGGCACCGCCCGGCTCTTCGACACCGACGTCGAACGGGCCGCCGCCCGGATATGCGCACTGCCGCACCCTGAGCTCAGCCGTGCGCAATGGGACGAGTACTTCCCAGGTCTGGCCATCCGCCGGCCGTGCGATCGGTAGTGCCACGCACGCCCACTTCCGCGTTCCCGTACCGGTGCACCAGAGAGGAGACACGAGCATAAGGGGGGCCGATGGCCTCCTATCGCCTCAGCGGTTCCCGGCTCCGGCCTGGAAAAGGACGCCGCCCCGCATCGGTCATATATCAGATCGCAGGTCAGGTCATTTCGCGCGATGCATCGGTATCGGCGAAGGTGCCCGTGACCGTGGTGAGGGCCAGCAGCGCGGCGGCCAGCGCGCGGGCGGCGGCTCCGGCGCGGGCGGGATCGGCCAGCCGGATCGGCTCACCACGGTGCTCGTCTCGGTGCTCACCCGCAAGGAGCAGAGCGGGGACGCCGTCGCTGTCGCGGGTGACGGCGGCGACGGCGCTCCCCGCGGGCAGTCGCACGCCCCACCGGCCCTCCCCCAGATCCGCGAGCTCGGGCGGCACCAGCCCTGTGGCGGCCTGCGCGGCGGCCAGCCGAGCGTGCACCTGCCGTAGTTCCTCCCTTGCCCGGTCGGCGTCGGCGGTGGCGGCATGGGCCTGCTGTTCGGCGGCGGCGCGTTCGCGCTGGTCGTCGCGCTCGCGAGCGGTCTGAAGCAGGTCGTCTTCGGCGCGCTGGAGCACTTGCCGGGCGGCGGCCAGCTCCAGCCGGGCCTGGACGGCCTGGTCGCGGGCGGTCTCGGCGCGGTGCTCCAGGGTCTCGGCGCGGGTACGGGCCTGGGCGGTCTCGTGCCGGGCCACCTCCAGCGCCTGCTCGGTGACCCGCCGCCGTCGCCCGGTGTCGGCGGCTTCAGCGCGGGCGGCGGTCGTCTGGGCGGCCTGCTCCCAGGCCTCCCACATCGCCTGGCGGGCGGCGGCGACGTCGTGTTCGTCCTCCCCATACCGCCCGCCGGGCACGTTCGGCAGCCTCGGCGGCCACAGCGCGGGCGTGCTGCTCGCGGCGTTCGGGGAGCTCGGCACGGATGTCGGCCTCTTCGCGGGCGCGGCGTTCGTCGCGCGCGGCGGCACGGGCGGTCTCGGCGTCCTTCACACCTGGCCGACCCACGGCGTGCAGCGCGGCCGGCACATTCTGGCCGGTGGCAAGCAGCCACTCGACCAGCGGGCCGAGTTGTTCGGTGGCGGCGCGGGCCTGGCGCAGCGGGGGTCGTCCGCGGCGTCGCGGCGCATCCGGGCGCGAGCGTCGGCGGTCTCAGGTGGGGGCGTCATCACGGTCGGGCTGATCAGGGTCGCGTAGCGGCCGGACGCCGGTGGGGCCTCTGCCCACCGAATACAGCGTCGAACGGTCCACAGGCCAGAGAAAGGCTCTCGAACCGCAGCTTGCCCGCGAGAACACCTTGCTGCTTGCTCTGGCCACCTCGCCTTCACTCTCGCAGCAGGACGAACGGCCAGGGCGATGGGCCTTCAGAATATCTGAAATATCATCAACACCTGAGCCGGAGTGTCAGCAGATAGCCCAAGGTCCTGAGGCTAGAGAGACCGCAGAACCGCGAAGGAACTCAAGGGTTTCTAGTTAGAAGATCGTGAAATGTGAAGCGAAGTACTAGGACGGGGACTGGAGAACGCGACGCCTACCGGCGGAAGGGCCACCGAAGCTTGAGCCGTCTGGTTCTCTTTCTTTTCTGACCGAATTTTTTCCCCGTCTGATGCAGATAGGTGAAGGGGCGCGAATTAGGATCGGGGCCTGCGATTTGGGCCGTCGCGAGATTCACGGCGATGCCTGAGACGACGGTCCATATAACTCCGAATTCGGGGTATTTGATGGCGTTCAGCCCGGCCCCTGCGGCAATGAAGGAGTAGATGGGGCGCTTTATCAGGGAAATAGCGCGAGAGCTAGCTGCTCGCTGGAGGTCATTGACTGCGGCCCGCACCTCTCCTTTTACATTGTTTAGGGACGAAATGGGATCTCCGTCGATGTCTCGAAGATTGTTCTGAAGCTGACTGACGCCTCGGACGAGACGGAGACGCTCGTCGGCATAGCGCTCCCGAAACTTTATCAAATTGGAAAGGTCGGTACCTGGCGAAGGGGTAGGCAGGAGGTCTCCAAGCTCTATTTGCCAGCACGTTCGAAGTGGCCCCTTCACAGGCTCTGAAGCGTCGCGCCGATCACGGAACCGCCCATAAAGGCGATCGTCGGCCATACTCCACCAGTCGCGATGAGTGTCCCAGAAGAAGGTGTCGTCGAGAGTATATGCAAACATTTTCTTGTCGCCATGCAGCGAAGACTCCCCGGCGACATGCTCCGCAGCGATGGCAAACAGAAGGTGGCGTATCTCTGGGGACGCGAACAGCCATTGCGGGTCATCTGGGTCGTCCATTCGGAGTAATCCCAATTCGAGCAGATATTGACGAACGGTCAACGGGAAGCGGGTGTTGTGGATCGGAGGTACCCTGTTGCCGCCGGGAATGCGGCTGGGGGCAAGGATGTCATCCAGGGGTCTATCCCGCAAAATGGTGGGAAGGGTCGCCGCGAAGCCCTTCATAAATATTTGATCATAGCGCCCATCGTGAACAAATACGGGGCGATATAGGTCGGCATCAACGAGCCGCCTCATTGCATCCCCCTGGGGCGCCCATTGAGGAGGAGAAACGCTTGCCAGGAAATCCCAGTAGAGAACCGCCTGAAAAATTGCCTCGTCGGGTGGTACCGTTCCAGGGTAATATAGCATGCCAGCCAAGGTGCCCCTATCTCACATGCTGCTACAGTTATGCCGAAGGGTTACGCGTGTACAACCTGACGGTACTCGTACCCATGATGTCATGGCTCACGCTTTAGCAAAGATGTATTCCAGTAGCCCGGCCGGACGGCGTAGACCCATGTCGGCGCCGCTGTTGTGACTCACACGCCAGCAGCCGGTTCACATAGCCGTGCACCCGCCCTACCGTCGCGCAATTCGGGCACATTACCGGCCGCATCCGCGTCGCCGCATGTACCACGATCCCCTCGGTCTGGGCCTCGATCCTGGTGATGACAAAGCTGGATAGCTGCGGAAACGCCAGCTCTGCGAGATCTTCAATGTCACACCGGCGTCACGCTGGCACGACGCAGACCCAAAGCCGCGTACCGACACGAAACATCACGTTTCGTCACCACCGAAAGTGAGCCAGAGCCGAAAACCGTACAGTCCCGGGCCCGCCGGGATTGGCCGCGTAGATGTGAGCCTTCTCTACGTTGAGCTCCGGAATGCCATCGATCATCTTCACGATTGGTTGATCGCATGGAGGGTCAGGCCAGTAGCACGTCCCCTGCGCCAGCGCGTAGAGGGCGGCGAGAGTGCTGTCGGAGTAGCTGCGCTGCCGTCCCACGATGCTTGAGTCCTTTCCTGAGGGCTCTGTGAAGCTCCTTCTGACGGTAGACGCAGGCGTTGCGGGAGTCAGTGGCGCCGTAGACACATCCCAGGTGCTGCAGTCCACCAACCATAATCGCCAAGGCCCTGCAGATTATTAATACGCGGGTTGATGTCGTTGGCGGCTTTGGTGTCTTCGGCGAGAGGGTGTGGCAGCCGGTGGCCCGGCCACGGCAGGTTGGGCCTGCGACCACTCAGACGTCGTGGTCGCGGTCTTCACCTTCCTCTCGAGTGGACGCGGGAATGATGAATCTGGTGTGTGGGCAGTTCAGCCACGCTTCGTCGAGTTCCCTCCCCGTGACGCGGCCGATTAGGCGTAGAGCCGAGGTCACCTCGGCTGCGGCCGTGTCGCCTTCGAAGGCCAGCCCGTCCATGTAGCCGTCCAACGCATCCGGTTCAGTGCCGTCTCGTTCCTCCGGATCCCCGACCACGAGGGTCGTCACGACCTCGCCGTTGACCACGTATTCGAGGTCTTCGACCCCCTCCAGTTCATACAGAGGCCAACCGAGGTAGAGCAGCCGCCCGCCGTCCCGGGTCAGCTCGGCCCATGAGCGCCATCGCCACGTGTCGTTCCCGTCGAGTTGGATCACTTGAACCCAGCCCGGCGCTTGGGGGCCGCTCCAGATGACGCCGTCGCCGTGCTCCGTGTAGCTGCCGGTGACGATTTCTCGCCAGCCGCACACGCGGGCACTGCTCGGATCGGCGCCCAGCCTCCGTGCCACCTCTTCGACGTCCAAGCCCTCCACCCAGATGCTCCGGAACGGCGTGTCGTAGTCGATACCGTGAGCGACGAGGAGTTCCCAGAGGTCCTTATCGGTATCCAATTCTTCGTTCTTTCTCCATGTGCGAAGACCGGTGTGCGGGAGCGGCGACTCCCGCACACCGGCATGGGCTAGTTGCTGATTCTCACCCAGAACCTGTTGTCGTTGCCGACCCGGTATCTGGAGTAGAACGCGGCCAGATACTGGCCGTGAAGGTGATTCTTGTCCCTGTCCACGTAACGGATGGAGAAGTGCCCCTTCGAGTTGTGTGCCCCGTTCTTGGTTGACGCGAACGGATACTCGTCACATTGCAACTTGGGAACCGATTTCCCATTAACGATCACGTTGTCCGGCCACTCCTCCTCGGCTTTCAGCCTCGCCCGCTCGACGCGGCATGCTGGGCCGATGGCCTTCCGGTTCTTGTACGTCAAGGTGTCCGTCTTCTTGGTGCCCGGCGGATCTGTGTGGCGCACCAGCCACATCCAGGCGGGGTTGGTGTACTTCTGGCCGTCGACTGTGATGTTGCTGGCCGCGTCGATGTTGCCTGGCATGATCTTCGACTGAGGCTGGCCCTGTGCGTCCGTCGGAGGCAGAGTCGGAACGGTCTCGCCTGGCGAGCTCAATGCCTCGTCGATGTGCTTCACCACCGCGTCGATCGCCACATCGCTGCGTTTCATGGTGAAGATCCGGTTGGCGTCGGAGAAGATGCACCCGCCCGTGTGCTGCCGATCGGTGAAGCCCTTGGAGAAGACCATGTCGTCGCATCGGACGACGGGAGCGAATTCGCTGCGGCCCCCGGTGGGGAGCCCAATCGCTTGGATGCCGAACGGGAGCTTGATGTCGCCCAGGACGTTCTCGAACTCGATCTTGCCCCAGAGCGGCCGGGCCTCGTTGAACCAGGTGATCCCGCCGAACTCGAACAGCAGCGGCCGGATCGTGCAGTTGTGTACGTCCCCTTCTTTTACTTTGGACTCGACCAGCCACTCGTCGTAGCCGTCCCGCTTCCAATCACGGATGGCGGCCCTACGGGTCTTACCCTCGGTGACCTCACAGGCAGCGCCGTCGCTGCCCTTGACCTGAACCTCGAGCTGGAGTTCCTTGTCATCGAAGTCATCAGTGGGATTGCCGTCGTTGTAGCCCACGATGTGCTCCAGCTGCGTCCAGACCTTGACCTGATTCGGACGACGGTCGCCTCCTCCCACGACCCCGCTGCCGTCGGCAGTCCCCAAGTAGCTGTGCATGACCACAGTGGCTTCGACCTTGTACCCGTCGTCGGGCTTCGGCGGATACTTGCCCGGATCGGTCGGATGGTAAGTCCAGTCTCCGTACGCGAGGATCTTGCTCCAGCAGCCGCTGTAGGGCCGCAGGTCCCGCCAGCCGGGGGTCGAGTACCTGAAGTCGGAGGTTTCGCGCAGGCGGGTGCAGTCTTGGACGCTATTCACCCGGTCGTAGTTGAAGGGCGGAAGGGCCTGGGGCGTGAGGTCGTCCGCCTTCGTGGTCGGAGCGGGCTCGTGCCGTTCGGCGCCGAGAGCCATGACCGGTACGTTGGCCAGCGCGCCGATGTCGGCGATAGTGAGCGGGCTCTGGTGGATGATGATCTCGTCCACAGAGCCCATCATCCTGGTGCCGAGCGTCATGGCTCCGGTGGCGTTCCATGGGTCGCCCGAGACGGTCTCAGACCTGAGCAGAGCGCCATTCAGGTAGAGCGACATGGTGTGGGCGGTGGCGTCGAAGACACCCGCCACATGGAACCACTCGTTCACTGGTGGCTCAACGTCGGAGAAGACGCCCGTCGAACTGGCGTCGGCTGTGTCGGCCGAGGTGCGGGTGAACACCAGTCCCCGGTCGGGGGTGTTGCCCAGTACGAAAGCCGGCTGGTGTGTCCCGCGCTGCTCGGCGACGCTGTAGGTGCCCTCCTTGTCGCTCCAGCGCAGCCACGCGGCGACGGTGAAACTTTGATCGGTTCGGATGATCGGTTCCGCCGTTGTGGCTAGTGCTGTGACCGGAAACGATCACCGGGTTGCGTGACGTTTCAGGCTGCGGGTTCGAGGGGCCGTCCGCCCCAGCGGATGCCTTTCTCGCTGCGGACACGGGCGCGTTCGCGACGTTGGGCGGCC
>NZ_JBIRBB010000036.1:0-28184 GCF_044326295.1 Spongiactinospora sp. 9N601 | reverse complement strand
CACGCTGCCGGCGGCGGGACCGGGCGGGGGCTGCTGGGCCGGATCTGGGCCGACCGCCACGGCGCGCCCAGCTCGGCGACACGCGGTCGCAAGAACGCCAAGGCCAAGAACGGCAAGAGCAAGAACAAGGGCCGGGGCGGCCAGGACGGCGGCGTGCGGGTCATCCGCCGGCGGTGGCGGCGCTGGCGCAAGTTCGACAAGCGCGCGACCAAGGCCCTGCACGGCCGCAGGGATGCGGCGTACGCCGCGGTGCGGGCCTGGTGGCGCCGCCGCCGCAACACCAATCCCGACCACCCCGACCAGCAGGAGCAGCAGCAGGAGGGCCAGGGCGACGCCCAGGACCAGCAGGCCCAGGACGAGGACGAGGGCCAGGGCGCGGCCGCCGCCGCGCCCGATCCGGCCGATCCGGCCGATCAGCAGGACCGTACCGACCCGGCCGCGCACCCCGCGGCCGCCACCACAACCACATCAACCAGCACGAACACGAGAGGAACATCGATGAGCGCATTCACCCTGCACACCGCGGCCGCCGAGTTGCCCGCCGCCGCCTCCCGGTACAGCACCGAGGACATGATGGACGTCGCCACCCATCTCGACCTGCTCGGCGAGGTGCCCATCGCCGTGGCGAACGGGTTCCGCATCTGGGCGGAGCGGCTGCTGGCGGAGTACCCGGTCCACCAGGACGTGATCGAGCGGCTGCAGAACATCTACAGCGCGCAGGCCCGGCTCAGCGCCGAGTGCCAGGAGGCCGCGCTCGTGTTCCGGGCCCGGCACGAGTACGACATCGCCCGGCGGGTCGCTCCCCGGTCCGGCGAACGCAAGTGGAACGCCTGACCCCCTGACCGGCGGACACCCGCCGGTCGCCCCTCACGTCGGCCGCAGGGCCGCCGGTTCCGGGCTCGCCGCCCGGGAGGGGCACGCAAACCCCCTGCTGACCTGCTGGCCGCGCTGAGACCGCCTCGCGCCACCACCTTGGAGGACCCTGTGACCACCACCCGCACCCGCCGCTCCCGGTCCGGGCGCGGCACCTACCGCCCCGCCGCCCACGACCGGCCCGCACGCCGGTGGGACTGGTCGCTTCGCCCGCGCGGGCCCGTCAGCGCGGCGGGGATGGGCGCGCTCGGGCTGGCCGCCGCCGCCGTCGCCGGCGGGGAGCTGGCGGAGCTGTCGCCGCTGTACGCGGCCGGGGCGGGCATGGTCGGCGTGGCCTGCACCGTCGTGGCCGGGGGCGGGCTGCACCCGCGGAACCTGTGGTACCGGGTCGGGGTCTGGGCCGGGGCGTCGGGGTGGCTGACCTGGGCGATGGCCGCCGGCCTGGCGCAGGTCCCGCCGTGGCCCGTGCTGGGCCTGGGCGCGCTGGCCGCCGGCCTGCTGGGGCCCTGGGCCACCGCGGCCGGGACCCACCTGCCCGGCCCGGCCGCCGCGGCGGCCGCGGAGCGTGAGCAGACCGCGCACCTGCCCCGCCAGCACACTGAAACCGCCGCCGAGTGGACCGCCCGGATCCGCCGGTGCGGCGGCGGCCTGCGGGTCACCATCACCGAGGTCCGGCCCTGGGAGCACGGCACCGGGTTCTCGGCGCTGCTGCTGTTGCCGCCCGGCGGCAAGACCGTGTCCCACCTGGACACCCTGCGCGACGGCCTGGCCGCCGACGCCCAGCTCCCCGAGGGCTGCGGGGTGGAGTTCACCCCCGGCCCGAACCGCGGCGCGGCGTGGATGCATGTGGCCACCGTCAACCGGCTGGCCCAGACCATCGACCACCCCGGCGGCCTTGCCTGGCGGTCCATCACCCAGCCGGTCGCGATCGGCGAGTTCCGCGACGGCAGCACCGTTACCTTGCACCTGCGGGAGCCGTCCACGCTGCTGGTCGGCCAAAAGCGGTCCGGGAAGACCGTCACCTTGCACGACCTGACCCGCGCCACTGGCTTGTGCGTGGACAACCTGGACTGGCACATGGACCTCAACGGCGGCGGAGTGAGTCAGGCATGGCTCGCGCCGTGGCTGGCCGGGCAGACCGACCGCCCGGCGATCGACTGGGCTGCGCCGTGCGCGGAAGAGGCGCTGTTGATGGCTGAGGCCCACCGCAACATCGCCATCGCCCGCAAGACCGACTACGCCCAGCTCAAGCTGCAGGCCGATGTGCAGCTCTTGCCCGTCTCCGCCGACGTGCCGCAGGTCACCGTCTTGATGGACGAGGGCCGGGAACTGCTGTCGCCGCAGATCAAGGACCCGATCGTCAAGGCGGCCCGCGACCGGATCGAAGAGACCCAGCGGGTCGGCGGCAACGAGGCGTGCGCCCTGGTGCTGTCGGTCCTGCGATGCATCTCCACCACCGTGGACACCGACGTTCTCAAGCAGTGCGCGAACAGATTGATCATGTTCGTCTCCGACACCAGCGAGATCCAGTACCTGTTCGACTACCCCAAGGGGGTCAGCCCGGCCGACCTGTCGGGGCAGGGCAGCGGGTTCGTGCGGGCCTGGCCCGACAACCTGACCGTGCGGCCGTGGAAGGCATGGATGATGCAGCCACGCCGCGACATCTTCCCGGCTGCGGTGGAGATCGCCACCCACCGGCCCGACCTGGACGCCCCCGGCGCCCGCGCCGCCGGGACGGCGTACCGGACGAGGTATGAGCGGATGCGGTGGCTGTTTTCCACCCCCGAACAGCGGACCCGCCTGCCCAAGCCGTCCCCCATCGAGCTGCCCGGGGTGCGTGATGACCGCAACCGGCCCATCATCTGGGACCCGGCCCTCACCCACCCGGCCGCGGGAGACCACGGCAACGAGCTGGCCACCACCGCCGAGCCGCGGCCGCCGGCGAGCCGGACCACCAGCGGCGGCGACCTGCTGCACGCGGTGACCGGCGGCACGGCCGGGATGACCGCCGGATGGGGCGATGCCGAGGCCATCGCCGCCGCGGCGGCCGCCGAGCACGCCGCAGCCCGCCCCATCGCCCCCGCCACCCCGGCCGCCGCCGACGGCGGGCGGCTGCACGCCGAACAGGTCCACCAGGTCGGGCAGGCCCCGGCTGCTGAGGTGCCCACGCTACTGCGCTGCGCCCTGCTGGCGTTCGATCAGGTGCGGGGCGTGCGGATGCACAGCGAAGAACTGGCGGCCGCGCTCGGCATCATCGGCGACGACGGCCGCGGCGACCCGCTGGCGCTGGCCGCGCTGCTGCGCCCGCTCGGCGTGACGACCCTGCCGAACAAGTTCATGCGCGGCGGGCGCGAGGCCCGCGGCTACGCCCTGGACGCCCTGGAGGCCGCCGCCGCGCGGATCGCCGCCGGCGGCCTGGCGGTGCCCGCCGAGATCGCCGCCTGGCCCGACCGGCCGACCGCCGCCTGACTCCCCCAACCCTCCCCCGGGGGAGCCCCCCGAGGGACTCCCCCGATCCCCCGACCGCCCCCAACCCTCCCCCGCCCCCATCCGACCAGCGGAAACGCCCCGGTTGGGGGAGTCGGGGGAGGGAGCGGACACCCCCCTCCACGGCCCCGCTCAGGGCCCGCGCCCCCCCTTCCAGCGACTCCCCCAACCCCCACCACCCGACAAGAAGGAGGCCCCGATGGGCTGGTTCACCAGCAGCAAGAAGAAGGAAGCGGCCGCCGCCGCCCAGGCCGCCGAGGCCGCGCGCCTGGACGACGCCCAGCGCCGGCGCAAGGCCGAACTCGCCGAACGGGACGCGTTCCAGAAGGTCTGCGACCGCGAACGTGCGGCCAAGCAGGCGCACGCGCGGGCCAAGGCCCTCTACGACAGGTACGCGCCCGGCCCGCAGAAGGACGCGGCCGGCGAGGCCCTGAACCGCGCGGCCGGCGAGCTGGCCGCCGCCGAGAAGGCATGGCGGGACTACGTACGCGAACACCGCAGGCGCTGAGGCCGCGGGTGCCCGCCCGGCCCCGGGCCGGGCGCGTGCCCGGGGCAGCAGCCCGCCGCCCACCTCCACCTCATGAACAGGAGAGCCCTGCCGATGATCCCGCTCCGCCTGATCTCGTTCGGCTATCTGCACCTGCCCACCGACGCCGAAGGACGTCCGGTGCTGCCGACCGCCGACCGCATCGAGGACGTCCGCGACCGGCTACGCGACCCGGCCCGCGCTCGCGACGTCCTCGATCTCGACGGATTCCACCCCCGCGTTCAGGACGTGGTCCTCAACACCCCCGGAGCGCGGGAACTCATCAACGACCTGGTCGAAGACGCGCTACTGCCCGCTGGCCCGCACGCGATCGCTATCGGGTGCGCCGGCGGACGTCACAGGGCCTGCGGGCTGGTGGAACTGACAGCCCGGCGCGTTCGCGCCCGCGGCCGTGAGGTCGAAGTCGAGCACCTTCACGCACACCTCCCCCGCGTGCTGAAGGAGACCACATCGTGATCGCCTTCTTGGCCCGCCCGCTGACCCCCTCCCCCGGAAGGAAGACGCACATGACGATCACCACGACCGCCACGGCCGTCCTGGAGGACGAGGTCCAGCAGACCGCCGACCCGGCCGAGATCGCCCGGCTGCGCGAGGTCCTGGACCAGGCCGAGCGCCTGGCGGCCGTCATCGACGCCGAGCTGGCCGCCGCCCGCTCCGGCCCGCTCGCCGCGCTGGCCGCGATCGTCGCCGAGCTGACCGACCTGGGCGACCGGCTGGCCGCCCGCTGACTCCCGGGGCGGGCGCGTACCAGCGTGACCAGATCCGCCAAGACAGCACGCCGGTCCGCGCCCGCTGCCCCCACCCATCCCGATCAGAGGAAATGCGGAGGACACCACCCATGATGACGCGACGCACCACCACCCCGGCCACCCCGGCCGCCGGGCGCGACCGCGACCCGGACGACCCCACGCTGATCGACTGGCCCGCCCGGCAGAAGGCGGCCTTGGTCCCGTTCCAGGTGATCGACGGACGGCCGCTCACTCCCGGCCCGCGCACCGGCCGGACCGGCCGCGGCACGCTGTGGCACTGGGGCGAGCGGCCGTGTGCCGACGCGGCGGTGATCGCCTCCGACCGCCGCGGCCGCCGCTGGCTGCTGATGATCGAGCGCGGGGACGGGCTCGGCTGGGCGCTGCCCGGCGGCGGGATCGACCCCGGCGAAACGCCCGCCGCCGCAGCGGGCCGCGAGCTGGCCGAGGAAACCGGCCTGCGGCTGCCGGACGCGCAGTGGACCGCGCTGCCCCCCTGCGTCGTGGCGAACGACCCCCGCGGCACGGACGAGGCGTGGCCGTCCACCGTCGTCCACGTCACCCACCTGACCGTGCGCTACCGCGCCGAGCTGCCCGCGGTGCAGGGAGGCAGCGACGCGACGCGGGCCGCGTGGGTCAGGGCCGACAGCATCGACTACCTGGCCGCCGATCTGCGCATCACCTACAGCGGCACCGCGGCCGCCGGTGCCCGCCTGTTCAGCGGCCACGCCGACCTGCTGGCCGACCTGCTCGGACGGGAGGACTGACATGCTGACCGCCGACGTCTCCGCCGAGCTGGAGGCCCGCGCCAGCGCCGCGCGCGCCGAGCTGGCCCGCACGGATGGCAAGGCCGGGCAAATCTTGGCCGTCGCCGGCACCGCCGGAACCCTGCTGATCGCCGTGGTCGCCGCCGCCCGGCCGACCGGCGTAGCCGGGGCCGGCCTGGCCACCGCCTCCGCGCTGCTGGCCGCCGCCGTGGTGGCGGCCCTGCGGGTGGTCCGCCCCCGCCTGCCCCGCGGCCAGGCGGACGCGACCGGCGTCATCGCGGACGCGCTGCGCAGCGGCCCGCACGCCGTGCTGACCTCCGCGCAGACCCAGCACGCCACCGCCTACGACCGCGCCGCCGACGTCCACCGCCTCGCGCAGATCGCGCACCGCAAGTACCGGCTGCTGCGCAGGGCCGACGACCTGGTGGTGGCGGCCGTGGCCATCGCCGCCGCCAGCGGCCTGCTGACCGTCCTCGGGCTGTAATCCCACGTCAACCACCACGGGACCACAGTCCTCCTGTGGTCCCGCTCCAAAAGGGAGAAAGACTTATCATGATCAAATACATCCGGTACGACCTCGGGATCACCGCCTTGTGCGGGCTGTGGGCCGCGCTCGGGATCGCCGCCATGACCATGGCCATGCGCACCGGCTGGGAGCCGATGTTCGGTGTCGCCGCCGCCGCGGCGTTCTGCTCCGGCGGCCGATGGCAGCGGCGGCTGCGCTGCGACCGATGCCGCGTCGCCCTGGACGACCAGGACGACGGCGACGCCAGGGAGACCAAGATCACCGGCCGGTTCGTCGTCGTGTTCGCGGCCGCCGTCGTGATCATGGCCACGGCCGTGAACTGGAACCTCGCCGAGCTGTACGGCGCGGCCGTCGTCCTGGCGCTGCTGGCCGGTGCCACGATGCGCAACACCCTGTGCGGCGACGACTCCGCGCGGCGGCCCGCGATCGGCCGGTAGCCCCCGCAGATCCCCCCACCCCCTGGAAAGACCGGTCCCCCGGGACCGGTCTTTCTTCATGCCACGGGACCACAGCGTGCCTGTGGGCCTGTGTGCTCTGACCTGCGGGATCTGATCTGCAGATCAGGACCGGGTCAGCGGCCGGTAGCGGCCAGGCCCGCGATGCGGCGGGCCAGCGGGCCGTCCTTCCCTGCGACCAGGGCGGCCAGCAGAGCGCGCAGCACGGCCGTGCCGGTGGTGCCGTGACCGGCGGCCCAGACCTTCAGGGCCCGGTAGGTCGGCGGGTCCAGGTCGAACGTCGTCTTGACCGCGTCCGCCGGCGGGGCGGCCGGGACGGCGACGGCCGCCCGGACCGCCCTGGCCAGCTCGCCGTCCTCGCCCAGTTCGGCGATGAGCGCGCGGACCACCGGGGCCACGCCGATCAGGCCGCGTTCGGCGGCCCAGACCCGGACCCGGCGCAGCATGGCCGCATCGAGATCGAACGTCGCCTTGTACGGCCGGACCCGGACCGGGAGCGGCGCCCCTTCTTCCACGGGGCCACGGGGGGCCTGTGGTTCTGTGGCGATCTGACGTGCGGCGGCATCCAGCATGCTGCCCCGCTGACGGCGGGAAGGGGTCATGCCCGGCCCTGGGCCTGTAGCGCCAGCAGCTCGGCTGTGGCCGCCTCATAGGCGGTGCCGGCGGCCAGCACGGGCGCGCCGTGGCTCTGGGCGAACAGCTCCAGGCGGGGGATGCGGGCGGCCAGCACCCGGTGCCCCTGGGCGGTGAGTACCCGGTCGGCCTCACCGGTGCTGGCGGCGTTGGTGACGCACCGGTTCAGCAGCACGCAGGTGGGCAGCGGCTCGGCGCGCAGCGCATCGACCTCCTCGACCACGGCCAGGACCGGGGCCATGCGGTCGATCTCCGCCGTGGTCGGGGCCACCGGGATCACCGCCAGGTCGGCGACCCGCAACGCCGACACGGCGATGCCCTGGTGGTCCTCGATCGGCGGCGAGTCGATCACCACATAGTCATGATCGGCGGCGAGCCGCGGCACGGTGCGGTGCAGGTCCCGGGTGGCCAGGGAGATCACCTCGAACGGCATCCGGGCGCGGGCGTTCCACCGCTCGGTCGAGCCCATCCCGTCCGACAGCTCCGGCGCCAGCTTGAGCTTCGCCCCGCCGGGGTCGGCCCCGATCAAGAGCACCTTGTGCCCGGCCTCGTGCAGGCCGTGGGCGATCCACACGGCGGAAGTGGTCTTCGCCGTGCCCGGTTTGAGGTTGGTCACGGTCCATATCGTCGGCATGGCGGCGACGATACGCCCCCGGGATGCGGGAGCACAGGAGGCCCGTGGCCCTGTGTCCGCTGACCAGGGGGGTTCCAGATGGCGGCGGCCTCTCCCCCTCCCCTGATAAGAATGTCATTTCTGTATGACAGTCGGGGTAGCCAGCGGCTAAGGCAAACGCCGGTTGACCTGGGCGAACGCACCCACCAGGGTTGACCGCTCTCAAGCGGCCGCGCACTCGCGGCCCACTGGCCAGCGCACTGGCCGGGGCGTGGGAAGGGTTCTAAGGCGGGTTCGTCTCATCGTCTCGTCTCACGGCCGCGCGCGCCTGCGCGTAGGGGCCGGACGGGTGAGACGTTGAGACGGTGAGACGACGCCCACGGCCGCCTTCATGTTGCGATCGGGAAACTCCTGCCGGGATGAGGCCGGGCGTCTCACTGGACGGCTCATACGGTGAGGCGCATGTCTTCTGCTGTTCCCCCTCCCGCTCCTTCGGCGGCGTCGATCTCGGCGGCGCTGGCCGCACTCGGTGCCTACGCCAAGCCGCCCACCGACGCTGAACTCGCCCGCCAGGCCCAGGCCGCCGGCGGGGAACACGTCCTGGCCGCGGTGCTGGCCAACGCCCTGTACGGCGCGGCCATCGGCGCCGGGATGCTCACCGAGGGCCACATGCTGGAGCGCGGCGGCGGTGCCCGGGAGATGACCCTGGCCCGCAACCAGGTGATCAACGCCTCCGGCGCGAGCGGGCCCGGGGTCACCGGCATGTTGCACTGGCAGGCCGGGCAGATCGCCGAGCCGCTGCGCGCCTGGGCGGCCAAGGCCGACCTCGGGCCGATCGGCAACGCCGTCGCCGAGGTCGCCTGGGCGCTGGTGCTGCTGCTGGAGGCGACCAGGGTCACCGATCCGGCCGATCCCCGCTTCGACGGGCTGCACGACAACCTGACCGAGGCGATCGACCATCTCAACACCGCCGTGGCGCGGCTGACCGCGGTCAAGGACACCGCCGGTGACCTGGCGGGCATGCTCGCCGCGTTCGGCTACTTCGGTACCGAGTAGGGGGCCCCAGCGTCGTGGCCGGGCATCCACATACCCGTGGAGGACAGCCGTAGGCAGCGGGTCCTACGCCCGTACACCCGTGTGGAGGCGTCTCATACACGCGTCGGAGCCGAGGCCGCGGCCGGTGCGACCCGGCCGGGGAACGCCGCGGCGGCGGCAGCGGTCGGCACTTCGGAGTCAGGGGGCGGGTGGGCCCAGTGACGGGGGAGGGGGAGTTGCCGGCGGGCGGGGCTCGGCACGGCCGGAGATCCACCGCAGCAGCCGGAACGCGCGTTCGCTGACCTCGCGCGAGCCGAACAGCGCGGCCAGGACGACGACGGCCGCCAGGGCCAGGATGCTGCCGGTCACCAGGATGCCGAGACGGGGGTCGGCCAGCCAGGCGACGGCCGGGGTGCCGACCGCGGCCGCCGCGGTGCCGACGACCCGCGACGCGCGGGTGAGTGCGGGGTGCGCCCCGCCCCGGGGGTCCGGCATGAAGTTCGCCCTCCACTCCAAAGGATCTTTCGTCCTTCGGAGGAGGGCGACGGGTCACCTATACCGCTCTGCTCAGACCTGGATCAATAAACACAGAGTCGTCATATATCACATTCGGTAATAAGGGATGTTGAGCAGCCAAAAGAGGGGGATTTCCGTTTTTCGAGCGCTGTAACCGATAGTTGCTCTCCGAGTTCACTGCGCGGCAATCGCTGCGAGTTGTCGAATACCAGTACACCCCGGCCAATCGCCCCGCCCAGCCCAACACCACGTCTCATGGGTGCGGTGGCACGGGACCACAGAAGAACAGTGGTCCCGTGTCCGTCTGCCTGGGGCGTCACTGCGGCGGCGCGAAGTCCTGCCCGCATGGCCCGCACGAGATCGCCCCGCGCTCCCAGGTCGCCGGGGTGACCTGCAACCGCCGCGGCGGCGTGCATCCGCAGAGCACCGCGAGCCGTTTGCCGTCGCGTCCTTGGCCGCGCGGCGCGACGTCGTCGTCCCGGCCGCCGTCGCCAGCGTCGTCGCCGGCGTGGTCCTGGCCGCCGTCCTGGCCGTCCTGCCCGCCGGTGGGAGCGGGCGGGCGCAGCAGGGCCAGGGCCGGGCTGTCCAGGTAGGGCAGCCGCTCGGCGTCCAGGGCGTCGATGTGCTCCCGGTAGGTGGCCACGGTGGCCGCGGTGATCGCGCAGTCGGAGAATCCGATGGTCGGCGCCGGGCTCGCCGGGCCGGTCAAGCCGAGTTCGACGGCCAGGGCGACGAACCGCTTGTTGTGGTAGCGGCCCCCTGAGCTGGTGTCGGTGATGCCGCGGACGTCGGCCAGGGCGTGCGCGGCCTCGTGCAGCAGGGTCTGCATCACCCGCGTCCCGCCCAGGCCCAGCAGCTCGCCGGAGACGAACAGCTCGTGCTCGCGGCGGTCGTCCGCGGCCCGCCAGGTGCCGGCGGCGTAGTGGCCCCAGTTGATCCACCGGCCATCCCGTCCCTGCCCAGTGATCATCACGACCCGGGGGATCTCGGGGTGACGGGCGCGGATCGCGGCCCAGGCCCGTTCCAGGGTGGTGATGATGTGGCTGCCGTGCTCGCGATCCGCCGGGGCGGCGGGCGTCGTCGTCATGCCCGGAACTTAGCATGTACATGCTAAGCGACGCAGGCGACACGCCGGACTCTCATCGGTTACTCATCAGTAATGGAACAGAATGCAAATTCTGATGCCTATGAGCGGGGCGCTGACCTGGGGAAACGTCATCACGCCCGGCGACACCCCCACCCCATGCCCGGTTTGGGATGGTTTGTCACCCGGTCATGCAGCCCTGATGCATAACCATGCAGCCATGGCCCCGGCCGCGGGGACTGCACGGGCTGCTCTCCCTCTGTTTTGTTTTCGCCGATGTTCTCAACCTGCTTGCTCCCGGGAGCGAATACCGTCACTCTTGCTCTTGCTGACGTTATAGAGCGGGAGGGGCTTGTGGGACGCCGAAGAATGCGACCGGACGGCACACCGCCACCGGTGCAGGAGGTGGGGGCGGCGACGGTCGCGGCCGGATCACCGGAGGTGGTGTTGTGCCAGCGCTGCGAAAAGCCGTTCCACGTGAGGCCGAACGGCCCGGGCCGCCAGGCCCGGTACTGCTCGCAAGCGTGCCGTCAGGCGACCTACAAGGGGTCCCGGACCCTCTCGCTGGCCGCCCAGCGCCGCGAACTCCGCCGGGAGCTGGACGGCCTTTTCGTCACCGGCGTGGAGGTGACGCGATTGGCGGACGCCCTGGAGGCCCTGGACGCCGCCCAGGTCGCGGCGTTCCGCCGTCATCTGAGCGGTCTCGTCCGCCACTGGAAGGCCCTGGCCGCCCTGGCGGGCCCCCACCTTCCCGCACAGCCCGCACCGCCCGTGGATAACGTCACCGACGCCAAGGTGACGGAATATCCTCTCCCCTCCCGGCCCGTCCCGGCCGTGCCCGCTGCGTCCACGCCCGCAGTGACGCCGGGGCGGGTGGCGGGCCTGACGCCCACCGCTGAGCAGGCGGACATCATCACCGCCTGTCAGAGCGGGGGCAACCTGATCATCGAGGCGGGCGCGGGGACGGGCAAGACGAGCACGCTGAAGATGGCGGCCACGGTGATGGGCGGCCGCCGGGGCCTGTACATCGCGTTCAACAAGGCGATCGCCAGGGCCGCGGCCAAGGCGTTCCCTAAAAACGTCACCTGTTCGACCGCGCACGCTTTGGCGTTCCGCGCGGTGGGCGCCGCGTTCAAGGCCCGGCTGGACGGGCCGCGGCTGCCCGCCCGGGAGACCGCCGCCCGGCTGGGCATCACCGGCGGCCTGGCGCTCGGCGGCACCGAGATCGCGCCTACGCACCTGGCCAGGCTGGCCATGGAAACCGTCAGCCGGTTCTGCCGCTCGGCGGACGCCGAGCTGACCCGCCGGCACGTGCCCGCGGTCAACGGCGTCACCGAGGAGGCGGCGGCGGCGTTGACCGACGCGGTGTTCCCGCTCGCGCTGACGGCGTGGGAGGACCTGATCGACGTGCGCGGCAGGCTGCGGTTCTCCCACGACGTCTACCTCAAGATGTGGGCGCTGACCTCGCCGCAGCTCGCGGCGGACTTCATCTTGTTCGATGAGGCCCAAGACGCCGACCCGCTGATCGCCTCCGTGGTGCAGGCCCAGCGGGCCCAGCTCATCGCGGTCGGCGACACTGAGCAGGCCATCTACGAGTGGCGGGGCGCGGTGAACGCGATCGAGACCTGGCCCGCCGACCGGCGTCTGCACCTCACCCAGAGCTGGCGGTTCGGCCCGGCCCTGGCGGCAGAGGCCAACAAGTGGCTGAGCCTGCTGAACGCGCGGCTGCGGCTGACCGGCACCCCGGCCATCGCCTCTCGCCTGGCCCCCCTGGACCGACCGGCGGCGATCTTGTGCCGGACCAACGCCGAAGCGCTGCGGCAGGCGATGAACAGCCTGGACCGCGGCCTGAAGGTCGCCCTGGTCGGCGGGGGCCAGGCTCCCCGGCGGCTGGCCGAGGCCGCGGCCAGCCTCCAGGCGGGCCGCCCCACCGACCATCCCGAGCTGTTCGCGTTCTCCTCCTGGGCGGAGGTTCAGGAGTACGTCCAGCATGACGAGGCCGGCGCGGACCTGGCGGCGCTGGTGCGCCTGGTGGACGAACACGGCGCACCAGCCCTGGTGGACGCGGCCAAGCGCCTGACCGAGGACGAGGCGTACGCCGACGTGGTCATCTCCACGGCGCACAAGGCCAAGGGCCGGGAGTGGCCGACCGTCCAGATCGCGGGCGACTTCCGCCAACCGGCCGCCGACGAGGACGGCCGCCCCCGCGCGGTGCCGCGGGGAGAGGCCCGCCTGGCCTATGTCGCCATCACCCGGGCCCAGCAGGTCCTTGACCGCGGCGGCCTGGAATGGATCGACGACCAGCTCGCCGGCCGGGTCAAGTCCAACCCCTGGAGCATGCGCGACCGGCGCGGCTGGGCCGGGCGGGCGACCGCCCTCGAAGAGGAGTGGTGAACTTTTCCGTCACCGAACTACTCGGTGACGGAAAAGGTAGACCGGACGGGCACGGTAGGGGACACGGCGGGGGGCCGGGCTGCATGCTGGAGGGCATGCAGACACAGCGCACGGTGAGCCTGCGGGGCGGCCCGCTGGACGGCATGACCTTCCCGGCAGCCCCGCCGGACGAGTGGGGGGACGGCGCGTACATGATCGTGCCCGGCCAGATGTCCCGCGCGGTGTATGAGCCGGACGCGCCGGGTGAGGACATCTGGGCCTACCGCGGGGACATCGCGTGATGGCGACGGGCAGGCCCCCGGCGGCGCGGCGGCTCCAGGGCATCGGGTGGGCGGCGGTGATGCTCGGCGTCGTGGTGGCGGTCGGCGCGCTGGTCGCCGGCGCGGCCGGGTCCCTCGTCCAGGCCATCGCCGCCGTGGTGGTCGGCGCGGGCGCTAGCGTCGTGGCGATCACGGAAGCCGTGATCGTCATACGGACGCGCCGGACGCAGAGGGACGGGTCATGATCCAGCACCAGGCAGAGCTGTTCGAGATCATCGCGATGACGCCGAGCGCCCCGCCCGCCGGGACGCCGGATACAGCGGGCCTGGCGACGTGGCTGCGCGGTCTGTTCGGGCCGCTGTTGCTGGTCATCGTCTCGATCGTCGCGCTGTTCTTCCTGTTCACCCGGGAGATCACCAGGTTCATTCAGTTCTTGTTGCTGGCGGTCGTCATCGCGATCATCTTTTATTTCCCCGACGTGATCGTGGTCATCGCCACCGGCATCGCGCGGGCGCTCGGCATCAACACCGGCGGCGCCGGCGGCTGACCGGCGGCTGGGTCAGGCGCGGGCGTTGAGCAGCACGAACACCAGGAACACCACGGTGGCGGCCAGCAGGAGTACCGTGTCCAGGCGGCGGGCCAGGCCCCCGGCCAGCAGCAGGCCCCAGGGCGAGCCCCCGCCCCGCATCCGCCGGTCCCGGTAGCCGCCGTACCGGCGCGACCGCCGCCCCCCGAACACCACCCGCAACAACGCGAAGAACGCCAGCACCACGGCGGCCGCCGAGACCAGCTCCCAGACGTCCATACGCGTCATCATCCCCTCCCCCACCCCGATCCGCCCGCACGACCGTCCGCGCGCCGAGCGGCCCGCCGGGGCTCCCGCGCGGGGCCCCTCGGGTCCCCGGGACTGCGAGAGCAGGACCGGGGAGCCGAGGGGAGGAAACCGGGCCCAGGCGGTGAGCGAACCGGATGGTAGACTCGCCGGAGTCGCAAAGCGACTCCGGCGTACCATCGAGTCGGCTCCCTGGCCATGATCACCACATGTCGATTCTCGTAGTCGCCTGCACAGATTTGTTGCGCGACGAGTTGTCAGTAGCGTGGCGGGCCGACTGTCAGTGTTACGTCCAAGCGTCACGCCGTGACGCCTGCTGAACGCTAACGTGATCGGGCGCGAAGATCGGCCAGCCACTTGGGCACCACCCCTGCGCGGGCCCGCCACGCCGCCGTCCGGCACCGCCGGCTGCAATAGACGGCATCGGCGCGCTTGTGCAGTCCCACCCACCACCACTGCCCGCACACCGGGCAGCGCGCCTTCGGCCGCTGTGCTCGCACCTGTCGTGACGTCGGCCCATCGGCGACGCCCAGCTCGGCCAGCTCGGCCAGTGCCGCGGCATACAGTTCGCGGGAACGTCGGCACCGCCGCCATTGCTCGGCCCGGCACGCCGCCGAGCAGTATCGCCGCGTCGAGCGTGCCCCTTCAGGCAGGGGCAGCCCGCAGTTCCCGCACCGCCGTGCGTTCGCACGCCGTTCCACACGGGGAATCCTTCCCAACCCGCCGGGCCGGGTCGCCAGGCCGGGGTCACTGCCGCCGGCGACGTCGCCGCGCGGCGTACGGATCGGCCGGATCGTAGATCGGCGGCGGGCCCTGCGGGCCGTTCTCCCCCTCTGCCGCCTCCCCGGCGGGCGTAGGCCCGGCCGGGTCCTGGCGGGCCTCTGGCGGCCTCTCAGCGCCGCCGTGCGGCCCCCTCTTTCCGTCGTCTCCGGGGCCGCCCTGCCGCGGGTCGCTGGGCGGGTCGTCCGGCGGGGGCGCCGGGCCGGGCCGCGGCGAGGGCCTGCGCCGTGGTGGATGCCGTGGTGGATACAGCCGCTCGGCGGCGGGCACGTCGGCCGGGATCGGCAGCCACGGCGCCTGCACCGTGCGCCAGGTACCGCCCATCCAGGTCAGCGCCCGACCCGCGATCGGGGCCACGCCCAGCGCCCGATGCCAGTCGCCGGCGATGTCGAACGCCATCTTCGCGCCCGCCCCGCCCAGCGGGCCGAACGACACGCGGTCCACCAACTGGTCGCGCAGCGCACCGGGCACCGCGTCGCGGGCGTCGGGCCGCTGCGTGATGACCCACAGGATCACCCCGGCCTCCAGGGCCTGGCGGGCCAGGGTGCCCAGGACCGGGGCCAGGTCCGGGCAGGCCAGCAGGACCTGCTGGATCTCGTCCAAGATCAGCAGCGCCCGCGGGTGCGCCGGGCGGGCCGACGCCTGGCCGGAGCGCCAGGCGAGCATCTGCGCGTACCGGCGGGCCACCTCGGGGGCCACGGCACCGGTGATCACCGCCCGCCACTCTTCCGGGCTGTGGGCGACGTCGTGAACGCCACGGCGGCCGGTCAGCGCGGCCAGCGAGCCGCTGCCCTTGCCGTCCACCGCCCACAGCCCGCCCGGCCACACCCCATGGACGAGGCCGTCCACCGCCCAGTCCCGCACGCCGCTGGACTTGCCGTGCTGGGTGGCCCCCACGATCAGCGCGTGCGCGGCGGGGTCGTAGGTGGCCAGCGGGGTGCCATCGGTGGCCACCAGATCGGCCAGGTCCGGGGTGGTCTGGCCCAGCACGATCGCCCCGGCCGGGCGCTCCCAGTCCCGGGCGGGCAGCATCCGCGGCAGCGACGGGACGCGGGCGATCTCCAGCCGGGTCCGGACGTGGTCCCAGCTCGTCAGGTAATCCGGCCGCGCCGCGGCGGCGGCCGGGCCGGACGGCGGCGGCCCGCACAGCTCCCACATCATCCGCTCGACCAGCTCGTCCCGCCGGGTGGCCGCGTGCGCCGCCCAGGACGCGGGATAGGTGATGTGGACCTGATCCAGCGTCCGCCCCGTGGAACCGGACCAGCGGGCCCGCCCGACCCGTACCGCATCCCCGTCGTCCTGGCCGCGGCCGGCGACGGCGGCCGCGCCGATCCGCAGCCGGGCCAGCAGCCGCCGCCGGGCCCGCACCGGGATGGTCAGTACCGCCAGATGCACCACCACGGCGGCGGCCAGCAGCACCGGCAGCACCGCCCCCGCCGCCACGGCCCAGACCACCGCGGCGGCGGTGGCGTAGGCGGCCAGAGCGGCCCGCCAGGCCGCCCCGGCCGCGCGGCGGGCCTCACCGGCAGGACGGGTCTCCGGGACGCGGCGGCGGGCCCGCCAGGCCGCGGCCGCCGATCCGGTCAGCGCGGCCGCCGCGGCGGCGGCCGCCGTCACCGGCGAGGGCATCCCGCGGGCCAGCCACACCGCCGCGGCGGTCAGGGAGGCGACCAGCCACGCCCAGTGCGCGCCGTCGCGTACCGCCCAGACCGTTTCGCGCCACCACGCGCTGCGTTCGGCGGCGGCGGCCAGGTCGGCCACCCGGTCGGCCAGCGTCACGCCCGCATCACGGCATCACGCCCCGCCGCCGACGTCGTCATCGGCCAGGGCGGCCAGGGCCACCCCGGCGACGTCCCACGCCGCGCGCTCGTGGTCGCGCTCACCGCGCCGCGACTCGCACGGCCCCCACGAGGCCGGGCGGCCGCCGGTCGCGCCCTTCGTCGGCCACAGCGCGGGCGGGTAGTGCTCAACCACCGGGCGCGCTTTGCCGTGCCCGCCGGGGGCGACCAGGACCGCCCCCGGGTCGTACGCCACGAGGGCGGCCACGATCTGCCGGGGGATCAGCCAGTCGGCCAGCGCGATCCGCCCGCCCGGCGGCACGACCATCTCCACGGCCAGGACCACCGGCCCGCCCGGCGCGGCGTAGGCGCCGGCCTTGTGCCGGGCGATGGTGTCCTCGATGGCGTCGATGATCCGCACCATGTAGCGGCCCCACGCGGCCAGGTCATGCACGGAGTCGGCGCCGGTCGGGTCCGGATGACCGGACGCGTCGACCGGGCCCAGCGTCCACCCGTGCAACGCGGTGTCGCCGGCGCGCAGGACGCCCGCGGTCCATCGCCGCCCAGGGTCGATGCCCAGCACCGCCGGCACCGGGGGCGTGGTCACGGGCCCGCCCCGGCGTCGACGGGCGGCGGGTCCCACACCGTGACCGTGGCCTGGATGATGGGGCGGCCGCTGGTCTGGGCGGCGTGGGTGATGCGCAGCAGCGCCACCCGCCGGGCGTCGGTGAGCACGCACACCGCGTCGCCAGCGCGGACCCGCTCCAGGCGGTCCAGGCCGCCGCTGGCGAGCTGCTGTTCGCAGGCGCGGCGGCCCGGCTCGGCGGCGGGGTCGATGACGGCCAGCCGCACGCCCGGCGTCGCGGCGCGCAGCGAGGCGGTCAGCCAGTCGCCGTTGATGTCCCCGCCGGCGCGAGCGATGTGCGGCGGGTCGGCGTCCAGATCCGTCCACGCCCGCGGGCCGCTGATGGTGACCTGGCCGCGCCAGCGCACCCGCGGCCGCGGCGGTGCCGTCGTCGGCACGGTGGACGGCACAGCGGACGGCGCGGCCGTTCCTGGCGGTGCCGTGGTGGCGGCGGGAGGCGGCGTTGCGGGCGCTGTGGGGGCCGCTGAGGGCCGCGCGGATGTGGCCGCCGTCCTATCTGCGGCGGGCGCGGACGCGCCCTGTATCTGCGGCCACAGCGCGGCCGCCGCCACGGCCACGACGGCCGCCCCGGTGACCGCGCCAACGATCCACAGATGCCTGGCCGACACCTCCCGGTCGGGGCCGTCTGGATCGGATGTCACCGCACGAACCTAAACCCCGGTGGCCACGCGGGTCACGCCCTACCGGCGGGGTTCGTGGTGCTCGGCTTGGTGTCGCTTCCGGCCCGTCCTGGCGCACGGCCTCACGCAGGTCGATGGCCACGAAATGGGGACAAACTGAGTTAACTGGATAACTTGCTTTCCAGATCGGCGTGTTTGATCTTGCTCGGTCGGCTGGCGCGCAGCAGCCCTATCAGCGGCCCGGCCGGGCCGGTCAACCCCGCCCCGCACCGTCGCCCGCCCCCGTCGTCGTGCGGGGTTGACGGGACCGCGGGCCGGGCCGCTCGGCTGCCTGCGCGCCGGCCGACACACGAAACAACACGCGAAAAGGGGCGGCCGGGGGCCGCCCCTTTTCGTTCGATCGGGTTACCTACGCCGCTTCTCGGCTCGTTCCTGGCGGGCCCGCTGACGCGCGCGCCGGTCCCGCTCGTCCATGTCGGCGTCGGCGTCGATGATGAGGGCTCGTTCGGCGTCGGTGAGCCTGGTCCAGGCGTCGCTCTTGAAGAACGGCTCGGCGACATCGTTCGGCAGCATCCGCAGCAGCGCGGCGCTCAACCTCGCGTGTATGCGGTCCATGTCCGGCTCGGCGTCGGCCATCTGATCGGGTCCCTTCGTTGGGGGCTGGCGGGCGATCAGGTCACCTGATCGCCCATCTTGCTCCGGCGGCTCAGTCGCATGGCGCGCTGCTGAGCGCCTTGCTTGGTGGTGATGCGCAGGGCCTGGCCGATCGTCCGCCAGTCCGCGCCGGCCTCGCGGGCGGCCTGGATGAGCGCGGCCTCGATGGCGTCCAGCTCGGCGAGCCGCGCTTCCAGTTCGGCGCGGGCGGCGGGGGCGAGGGTGAGCGCGGCCAGCACCGCCGTACCGTCGCCGACGCCGTCGCCGACGCCGTTGCTGTCCGCGGTGTGTTGACCGGTGCCCGCCGCGGCGACCGCGGCCGCGGCGGGCAGGGTGCGCAGGTGCATCCGCCAGGCGTCGGCGTCGGCCCCGGTGGCGTACCGGGCGGTGAGCACGCACGCGGCCCATGCCGCATCGCCGGGCCGGGCAGGGGCGAGGTCGGGTTCAACGAGCGGGGCCAGGCCCCGGGTGGTGAGCAGGCCGGCCAGCGCGGCCGTCCCGGCGCCCGGGCCGCCGGCCGCGTCCAGCAGCCGCGCGGCCAGGCGTGCCTCTCGTTCGTCGGCGGGCCGTTCGGGGTGGTCGGTGTCCTCGCAGGCGATGTCGATGCCGGTAGGGGTCGCCCGGCGTCCGGCGAGCGCGGCGCGTACGGCCTGGACCGCGGCCGCGTCGGACTGGATCACCCGGTCCCACTGGAGAGCGCCGTCCTGCCCCGCCGGGCCGGCGGCCGCGCGCATGGCCGGCGTTGTGGGGCCGTTGGACCACTCCATCCGCCAGGTGTTCTTGTCCCAGGTGGCGGTCACCTCCGTCCCGGTGGCGGCCGTCAGGTCCCGGGCCAGCGCCCGGATCTCGGTCCCGCGTGAGCGCGTCACTCCGGCATCTCCTCTCCCCTGCGGTCAACGGGTCGTTGACCCTCTGTCCAGTGTGGCATCTCCGGCCCGTCCGGTCAACGGGCCGTTGACCGGACCACGCATGCCGCATCGCCGCAGGTTCAGCGGCTTTTGCCGAGCGCGGCCAGGGCCTCGCTCGCGCGGGCGTCGGCGGCCGCCGCGGCGTCGCGGGCGGCGGCCGCGGTGGCCTCGGCGGCGGCCAGCTCGGCCCGTGCCTGGGCGAGCTGTCCGGCGGCCTCGGCGCGCGCTTGGTCGCGTGCGGTGCGGGCCTGCGCGGCGGCGTTCTGCGCCGCGGCGGCGGCCGCACGCGCGTGCTCCAGCTCAGCGCGCAGCGTGGCCAGCCCGGCGGCGTGCTCGGCGCGCAGTTCGGCGGTCTCACTGCGCGCCTGGTCGCGTTCGATTCGCAGCGCGGCCAGCTCGGTGGCGCACGCATCGCGGGCGGTCTCGGCGTCGGCGCGGGCCTGGCCGACGCGGGCGGCGGCCTCCGCCTTGGCCTGGTCACGCTCGGCGCGGGCCTGCGCGGCGGCGTTCTCGGCGACGGTGGCGGCCTGGCGGGCGGCGTCGGCCTGGGCGCGGGCCTGCGCGAGGTCGCGTTCCAGCCCGCGGTTCGCCTTCTCCAGCTCCCGGCCGGCCTTGGCCAGGGCCTCAGCGCGTTCCCACTCCTGCTGCCGTTGCTGCTGGGCGTGCGTGGCGGCGGCGGTCTGATCGGCCGCGCGTTGTTCGGCGGCGGCCCGCCGCGCCTCGTGCTCCAGGGCCTCCCGCCAGGCAGCGCCCACCTGCCGCTCCCGCTCCGCCTCGGCGTCGCGGGCCATCCGCTCGGCGACCCGCCGCGCCTCCATCGCCTCCTTCCTGTCTCGTTCGGCGGCCTCAGCCTGCCGGGCCGCGCGGTCGCGGGCGGCCTCGGACTCCGCCGCGCGGGCCAGCGCGTCGGCGGCGGCCTGCTCGGCGTCGGCGATCCGGGCCAGCGCGCCATCCCGCACCGCGGCGGCCCGGGTGGCGTGGGTGTCGATGGCGGCGGTCAGGCCGTCCAGGACCGGGCGCAGCTCGGCGAGCGCGGCCAGCACCGGCCCGCCGGCGGCGGCGTACAGGTCCAGCGCGCCGTCCACCCCGGCGGCGTGCGCCGCGGCGCGTTCGGCCTGGGCGAGCTGCTTGCAGGTCCGGTTGCCCAGCTCCGGCCAGACGCGGTCGGGCGGGCCGCAGTACTCCCGGGGCCGGCCCCCGCGCCCGGTGGGGGTGGTCCGGCGGTCGCATCGGCTGTAGCCGCAGTCCCGGCCCTGCTGGGGGTGCTGCTCGGGCGGGGCGCTCGTTGTGGTCTCCGTCACAACCCCCACCCTACCTCCATTTTCGTTTCGATGTAATCCAAAACCGTTAATGAGTTTCGATAACTCAAAACTATTGATCATCTTTAGGCTCTGATCACGACTTCGCGGCCCTGAGAGGGTCCGAGAGGTCTGAGCGGATTCGGCCATATCTCAGCACCATCCTCCCGCCGCCGAAATCCCAGCCTCCGCGTCGTCCGTAACACGCCTCTAGCCTGCAACGATCGGCCTACTTTGGGGCTGGGGACGCCTTCGGGAGGAGGACGCCCTTATGGCCGGGTCAACAGGGGGGCAACAGAGGGAACGCGATGGCGGAATGAGGCAGGAAAAGGGCCTGGTGGGCGGGAAGCATGAGTTGGATGCAGACTGACAGCGGCGCCGACTGGCCCGAGGTGTTCCTCGCTGATCTCGCCAGGCACGGCTATGTCAACCGAGCGGCCAAGGCGGCCGGGGTGTCGAAGAAGCGGGTGTATACCCACTACGCCCAGGACCGCCAGTTCGCCGACGCGATGGAGGCGGCCCGAGCCACCCACGGCCGTGATAACCGGCAGCTACGCCCCGGCTGGACCTCCACGCCGTACGGCTACCTGCCGCCCGGTGAGACATACACCGGGCCGACGTGGGAGGAGGCGGACGAACTGGCCGCGCCGCGGTGGAAGGAACTGGAGGAGATCCTTGACCGCTGGGGGGTGCCCGCCTACGAGATCTCGGACGAGGACCGCGACGACTCCTTGACTTAGTAAAGTGGGGTGCGCTGGTCAGCCGTATTGCTCAGCCCAACAGGCGGCGCACTGGCCATCGGCTCGGCGGGCCGCTCCCCGGTGGAGCGCGTTCGGGCAGGCAGGCTCGGCACGCCGGGTTGAGCGGCTGAGATCGACGGAGACGGGCACAAGATCGGCCGGTGGGGTTGATCTACCGGCGGGCGGTTGATCGCCGCTGTGCGTGGCTCTCAGCGCCGTACGGCGGCGCGTCTCGTTGATCGCGGTCCCGATCTCGTCGCACGCGGCGCAGTCCTGCCCGGACGGTAGCCGGTGGTCCTCGCAGTCCGGGCGGGGGCAGGCATAGCCCCGGTGGATCACGGTGAGCGCCACGGCGACCGGGCGGCGGATGGTGCGCAGGTCGTGGCCGCGCCAGTGCGCCAGGCGGCGGCGGATGCGCGCGGTCAGCTCGGCGACGGTACGGCTGGTCAGTTCCGTCTCGATGGCCCGCACGACGCGGTCGCGGTCGGCCTGGTTCATCGCGGCCAGCAGCTCGGCGGGCAGCGCCGCGGCGGCGACGCCCACGGCGGCCAGGACCCGGTCACTGCCCGGGGTGGCCACCGGCCCGGCGTCGGCCCGGCCGGGCTCGCCGTGGTGGTCGGCGGCGTCGGCCTGGCGCTCGTCGCCCCCCCCGGCTTCGTCGCCGTGGTGCTCGGGGTGGGAAGTGGTCGGCCTCTCGGCGTCAGCCGCGCCACCGTCACGCGGTACGGCGGCAAGCACGCCAACGGCGAGAGGCCCAGATGCCTCCAGAGGGGGGGACTCCTGTAGTGCTGCCTCCTGTGGAGTGCCGGAAGTTGCGAGGGGTGAGTGCCGCTTTCTGCCAGGGGTGAGTGCCGGAAGTTGCGAGGGGTCGCCAGGCCCGTTCCCGGCGGTACGGCGGCCGTGCGTGGCGTAGTACCGGGCGGCGTCTTCGGCCTGGTCAGGGGCGGTGATGAGACGTACCGCCAGGCGGCCGCCGGGCCGCTCGGTGACCTCGGCCAGGCCCGCGGTCTCCAGCTCGCGCAGACGACGGCGGCCGGTGTCGGGCGAGGCGTGCAACAGGCCGCCCAGCCACCCCACCGACGCCGTCACCGGCCGGTCGGCCCGCCGGTCCGAGGGCCGGGCCAGCACCAGCAGGCCGTACAGCCGCCACGCCGCGGGGGAGATCGCCCCGCCCGGCCGCCGGCGACCCGCATGGATCAGGTCCAGGGTCCAGGCCGGGACCGGCGCGTAGATGCCGCGGGTGTCCTTCGGCAGCCGCAGCACCGCGTGCCGCACCGACCGCTTGGCGCCCTTCGGCGAGGACCGCGACAGCCACGGCCCCCCGCCGTCGCCGGGATCGGCCAGCAGCTCGCGCCGCGCATCATCCAGCGCGCTGGTGGTGGTGCCCAGTTCGTCGGCGACCCAGCACCGCCGCGCCCGGCCGGGCGCACGGCCCCCGCCCAGCCCGACCGGCATCAACGTCTCGTACATCGCCCAGGCCGCCACCGCCAGGCCGCTCAGGTGCGACCGCAGCAGCTCGGCAGGCACCTGGACTATCGCGGTGCTGACATGAGGCTTCGGCACTCCTCGCGCATTGGGGTTGTCCCGCTCGGGCGGGATGTCGGACGGGTGAGCTACCGTAGTGGCAGCAGGTAGAGCCATTAGCGTCCTCTGCGTGCGAGGCTCAACCCGGACGTGTCGCCAAACAGGGCGGGTTGAGACGGATCGTGACCGGCGGTCCTGGTGCCCAATGCGCGGGTTCCAGGGCCGCCGGTTCTGTTGTGTGTGGTGGATCACCCTAGGTGATGTTCGGGGGGGTCGAGCAGCGTTGACGCGGGTCAGTCTGGGATCGGGTACGTGTAACTCCAGACGAACCGGCTGCCCGCGTGGACCCCACGGGCGTACTCGATCGGCTTGCCGTCTGCGGTGCGAGTGATACGGCGAACTTCGACCACAGGCTCTCCGACCGGCAGCTCCAGGAGAAGAACTTCCTCTGCCGTTGGCATCCGGGCCAACAGATCCTCGGTGATCTCATGTGGGGCGAGTCCACGTTCCGAGAGCACCGCGAATCCCCCGCCGCCCCCGGCGATACCTGGCCGAGGATCAACGATTGGCGTTCCCTCCACGTCCTCGCGCCTGTAGTACGAGGTCATGGTGTGCGTGGGTATGCCATCCCGGGTCATCACGCGTGCGCGTTCATAGACCAGAGTGCCCACATCGATGCCGAGCACGGCGGCAATCAGGTCGTCCGCTTCAACTAGGGACACCTCCTGCTGCTGACCGCCTTGCTGCTGCGTTGTCTCACTGTCTGGCCGGTCGGTGGCATGAGCCGTGACCGTGGTGGCCTGCCAGCGATGCCGGGCGTAGCGGTCCGGTCCGAGTCGGCGGATCGGGTGTGACTCCCGCACGTAGGCACCAGAGCCAGACCGTGCCGTGATCAAGCCCTCCGACTTCAAGACGGAAATCGCCTTGGCCGCCGTGTTCCGGCTGACGCCAAAGCGATCAGCGAGGTCCCGCACCGTAGGCAAGCGACCGCCGGGGGGCAGACGACCGCTGGTGATGTCCGACCGCAGGCTGTCCGCGATCTGCCGCGATGGGGTCAGGTCTCGGCCGTCCCTCATGCGATCACCATCCCTCTGAATTGTCGTACGCCAGTAGTTGACCCTAACGGATCGGGCGCTTATCGTCATTGTCGTACGCCAAATGTCGTACGCCAATTCAACGCAGAGCGGCCCCCGAGTGAGTCAAGGCACTGGGGGCCGCGAACCGGACCAATGGGAGTGGCCCGTGTCCATCATCCACTGTTCGCCCACAGATCCACTCGACCGCCTGGCGCTGGAGCCGCACGTCCAGGACTGGATCGTCGCCCGCATGCCGATGGCGCTGCTGGAGCTGGCCCTGCCCAGCGAGAGCCCGGACCAGCGGGCGGCCCGCCGCCAGGCATGCGAGGACATCCGCGCCGAGCTGCTGCACGAGTACGCCGCCGAGTACGTCTCCGGGGCCGGCGACGACCTGGCGGGGGTGGCCTGATGACCACGGACCCGCAGACCCCCGCCGAGCTGGCCAGGCTCCGCCTGGACGAGGCGCGAACCTGGAACCGGGTAGGGCTGGACCACCGTGAGGCCCAGCTCGGCATCGGCTACGCCGTGCTGGCCCTGGCCGACGAGCTGGCCGCGACCCGCACCGACATCGCCCGCGGCCTGGACCGGCTCGCCACGATCGCCGAGGACCGCGCCAACCTGCTGCACAACATCAACGAGGACCTGGCCACGGTATCCGGCGACCTGGCCGACGTCGCCCAGGCCATCACCGCACTGGGCCCGCTCAGCGGGCACATGACCGACCTGGCCAGCAGCGTGGACGCGGCGACCGCCGCGCTGGACGACCACACCGACACCCTCGACAACCCCAAGCCGCGGCCGCGGTGGCCGTGGCGTCGCCGTGAGCCCGCGGCCGCGGACGCCATCGGGGACGCCGAGGAGGACGAGGACGTCCTGGCCGCCGAGCCGGAGCGCTACCGCTGGACCTCCGGATACACCGTGTGGCTGCACCGCGACGGCTGCGCCTGCCCCGACATCCACCCGGCCGCGCGCGCCGTGACCGACCGCGTGGTCTGCGGTGACGTGGTCAGCGCGGTCTACCAGGTCGCCCAGGCCGCCGACACCGGTTTCATCCACTTCGCCGACTGCTTGAAGCCGGACAACAAGTCCCCCGAGATCACGGTCTCGACGATCTCGCGTCTGGGCGGGGGGTGGCTCCGTGGCTGAGCCGACCACCACCCCGACCACGGCGGCCGACCGGCCCGCAGACGTGATCACGCGGTTCCTGAACCTGGGCGGCAGCGTCACCGAGCTGCACCGGACGCGCTTCACCACGCGGTGGACCTACAGCGGCCCCCCCTACGCCGCCGCCAGCCCCTACGAGATCAACGGCTACACCTGGCGGTGCCTGGGCTGCGCCGCCTACGGCCGTGAGGGCGACGACTACAACGACCCCGGCTGGCGCAAGCTCCACGAGGCCCGCCAGGACGCCCAGGACCACGCCGCGTACTGCCGGGCCATGCCGCGCCCGGTGCCGTCCCCGCCCCGGCGGCGGCTGATCGGATGGAGGGGCGGCCGTGGGTGAGCTGAGGACCTACTACGACCCCCGCGCGGCCCGCGCGGTCGCCGGTGCCGAAGCCGAGGCCGTGCGCGCCGAGACCGACGCGCGGCGGGCGCGGATCGGACTGGAGATCGAGCGGGAGCGGCTGGCCCTGGCCGCCGAGCGCGACCGGATGGCCGACGAGCGCCGCGCCGAACGGGCTTGGGAACGCGCCCAGGCCCGCACGGAGCGGGCCCGGGAGCGGGCGCAGGCCCGCGCCGCGCGCCGCCAGGCGCTGCGCGCCGCGGCGGCCGCGACCGCCACCGCGGTGCGGGCCCGGGTGCCGGCCGTGGTCGGCGCCGTCGCGATCGGCTCACCGATGACCATCGCCTGGTCGGGCCAGCTGGCGTTCGGCAGCGAGGTCATGGGCCTGGGCGGGCTGGCCTGGACGCTGCCGGTCGCGCTGGAGGGCGCGGTGCTCTACAGCGCCTACCTGGGCGACCGGGCGATCAGTGCGGGCCTACCCGCGGGCCGCTACCGGGCGATGACCTGGACCATGATGGGCGTCGCCGCCGCGATGAACGCCTGGCACCAGATCGACGCCCGCGCCACGGCGGACGACCCGTGGGCGGGGGTGCAGGTCGGCCTGGTCTACGCCATCGCCTCCGTCGTCGGGATCGTGCTGTGGGAGCTGACCGCCGGGCTGCGCAAGCAGGCCAAGTCCGGGCGGTCGGGCTCGGAGATCCGGGCCGCGGCCTGGCGGCGGCTCCGCTACCCGCGGCTGTCGTGGCAGGCGGCCAGCATCCGGGCCGCCCGCGGCCCGGCCTGCACCGCAGAGCAGGCGTGGGCGGCGGCGTGGAGCGACCGCTACGGGGCCGGGCCGGACGCCTCCCGGCGGGATCGCCGCCTGACTCGGCGGATCATCGCCCGCCAGGCGCGGGCCGACCGCGCGGCCGCCCGGCGGGGAGAACTGGGGATGGTCGGCGGGCTGGTGATCGGCCGCCCGCTGCCGCCGGTCCGTCCGCCGGTCCCGGCCGCGGCCCGGCTCGCTGCCGCGGTGGTGACCGTCGAGCCGGTCCGTGAGTCGGCCGGTGAGTCGGCCGGTGAGTCGGGCGACGCTCGCACCCTGCCGGTCGGTGAGAGTCGGCCGACTCTCGCGCTGCCCCCTGGCCGTGAGTCGGGTCCTGAGTCGGGTCCTGAGTCGGGCGGTGAGTCGGCTGGACGTCCGCCTCGTGAGTCGGGCCGCCGGTCGGGTGGGTCGGCCCGCGCGGCCGCCGGGCCGGGCCGTGCGTCGGGCGGGCGGTCGGCCGTCAACGGGCGGATCGCGCCGCGCAAGACGATCGACGAACACCGCGCCACGCTGGCCGAGGCGATCGAGTCGGGCCGCCTGTCGGGCCGTGAGTCGGCCGAGACGATCCGCGACACGCTCGGCTGCGCGCAGGCCACCGCCCGCACCCTCGCCGCCGAACTCAAGGCCGGGGGTGTGTCATGACCCCCACCACGACGCCCGCCCCGGCCGGTGTGGCCCGTGCCTGGCCCGGCCGTCCCGACCAGCTCGCCGCCGCGCGGGCCTGGGCGCTGAGCCTGCTGCCCGCGGGCTGCCCCCGCGCCGACGACGTCGCCCTGGTGGTCGGCGAGCTGGCCACGAACGCCGTGCTGCACTCGGCGTCGGGCGCGCCGCATGGCACCTACACCCTGGCCATCGCGGCCGCCGCGCCCGGATCGGTCGAGATCACCGTGGTGGACGCGGGTCCGGCCCCGGTCCCGGCCGACCGCCCGTGCGGGCCGGGCGGCTGGGGCCTGGGCATCGTCGCCGCCCTGGCCGACGCCTACGAGGTCCACGCCGGGCCGCTCGGGCGTATCGCGTGGTGCCGCCTGGACTGGCCCGCCACGCCGGAGGCCGGCCGGTGACCGCCCGCCGCACCGTTCGCCGCGCCCCGGCCTGGGCGCGGCGGGCGGCCACCGCCGCGCTGGCCTCCGCGGCGGCCTGGTGGGCGCTGGCCGCCTGGACCACGCTCCCGCCGCTGGCGGCCGCGTGGGTCTGCGGCCTGGTCGCCGGGCTGCTCTACCGCAACCACCCCACCCGCACGACCCGTACCCGCACGACCCGTTCAGGAGGTGCCCGTTGAGCGACGCGACCACGAACGCGCAGGCCGCGCCTGCCGCACCGGTCGAGCCGGTCGAGTTCGCCGAGCCGGTCGAGACGGCCCCGGCCGCACCGGCCGGTGACCCCGACCGGCACGAGGGCCACGACCACAACGACGACGGCGGCGACGGCGGGGAGCCGGGCGTGCCGGTCGGGCTGGCCGTGACCGGCGGCAGCGCCGCGGCGCTGGTCGGCGGATACGCCATCGCGGCGGCGGCCGGGCCGGTCGGGCTGGCCGTGGCCGCCGGCGGGATGGCGCTGGCCGGGGGCCTGTACGGCTACGCCAAGTACCGCAACGGCGGGCACGGCCACCAGGGGACGGGCTCGCGCAGCGAGGGCCGCACCGCCTCCCGCGGGTGGGGCGGGCTGTTCGAGCGGGCCGCCGGTGCCGGGCGGGCGCTGGGCGCGGCCGGGCACAAGGGCGCCCGCCCCGCAGGGTCCGGCGGGGGCGGCCGGGGCGGCGGTCTGGGCGGTGGCCTGGGGCGGCTGCTGGGCCTGGACCACGGCGGGCACGGCGGCCGGGGCGGGAACCGGTCGCGCGGGTCCAAGCACGGGCGGGCGTTCGGCTGGCTGGCCGGCCACGACGACGGCGACGGCGACAGCGGCCGGAAGAACCGCAAGAACCGCGACGGCAAGCACGGCCGCAAGGCCGGTAAGGACCACGCTGCCGGCGGCGGGACCGGGCGGGGGCTGCTGGGCCGGATCTGGGCCGACCGCCACGGCGCGCCCAGCTCGGCGACACGCGGTCGCAAGAACGCCAAGGCCAAGAACGGCAAGAGCAAGAACA
>NZ_JBIRBB010000035.1:0-34510 GCF_044326295.1 Spongiactinospora sp. 9N601 | reverse complement strand
CGAACGCCAGCAGGTCCTCACGAGCGGCGTCCAGATGCTCACACGCGGCCGGATACCGCGTCTTCAACGCGTCGATGACCCACGCGTGCTGGGCGCGGACCTGCTCGGCGGTGGGCTGGTCGAAGATGGTCCGCACCAGGGTGGCCACCCACGGCTGAGCCGACTTCGGCACCCGGGTGAGCAGATTACGCAGGTAGTGGAGTCGTAAGGAATCAAATTGGCGATTCGTCATCGTGGGCTGGCAGGAAGGCCAGAAGTTCGGCGACGTTGGTGAAACGACGCGAAGCCGGTGTGGGGATGTAGCCGCCTTGCGCGAGCAGGGGCAAGACGTCGTCGACGGCATTGCGGATGGTGCCACGGCTGACCCCGAACAGGTCGGCCAGAGTCTGCTGGTTGCAGAGTCGGCGTTGAGCCAGCACCGTGGCCAGGATGCGGTCGGTATCGGTGATCTTTTGCCGGAAGACGCCGCGTCGGGACGCAGGATGCCGGTCGCCACCGCGTTGCCGGTGCCGGCGACGCTCCAAAGTGGCGTGATAGGCCACGGTGATCCGCTCGGCCATGGCCCCGAAGTCGTCACGGGACATGCCGGTCAGCTCGGGGTGGGCCAAGTCCGGAGCGATGGGCATCGGGGTGGGATCGGCGCCGTGATCGAACCACTCGCGCAGGTCCTCAACGCGCAAGAAGTAGTGGGAGGACTGCGAAAAGCTGATCTTCAGCTCGTCCATGAGAGTCCGGGCATCCCTGATGGCCTGGCCGATGGTGGCCGGGTTGGTGCCGAGCAGATCGGCCAGGACCTTCTGCGGACAGATCTGGCGCAGGTAGATGACGGTGATCAGGATGCGGTCGGCGTCGCTGAGCAGAGGCCGGCCGTGGGCTCCGGGGGCTTTGAGGCGGCGTCGGCCACGCTGCTGGAACTTGCGCTGCTCGGCTTGGGCGGCTTGCGCGGGGCCCAGCCGGGCGCACAGGGCGTGCAGGTCTTGTGCGGTCATGCCGGTCAGATGAGGGTCGGCCAGGCTCGCCAAGGCTCGGATGCGGGCTTGGTCGCGGTCCTGGCCGGTGGTGGCCGGGCCGCCTGCTCCGGTGGGCGCGAGGGTGTAGTTCCAGGCCCCGTGGTGGTCATGCGGTGTGATCGGCAGTGAGCGCACGTACTGCCGGCTGATGGAGATGCCGACCGGGTAGGCGCCGGTGTCCAGCTCGGCGTGGACGTGCAGACCGGTGCGGGTGCGGGTGGCCGCGATACTGTTCACCACGACCTCGTGGCTGGTCAGCGGTCTGCCCCGCCAGTTGAGCGAGATGTGGGAGAACAACCGGTGCTCGATCTTGTTCCATTTGGAGGTGCCCGGTGGGAAGTGGCAGACGGTCACCGTCAGCCCGGTCTCGGCGGCGAACGCGGCGAGTTCGGCCTTCCAGAGCCGGTAGCGGTAACTATTGGAGCCGCCGCAATCAGCGGTGATCAGCAGCCGGTCGGCGGCCGGGTGGTCCAGGCGTCCCCGCGAGCGCCACCAGCGCCGGATCGATTCAACCGCGAACACCGAGGTGTCGTGGTCTGTGCCCACGTTCACCCAGCCCGCATCCCGGGTCAGGTCGTAGATGCCGAATGGAATCGCCACTTCGATGTCCGGGCCGATGAAGTAGAAGCTGTGGTCTTCCACTTGCACCGGATCGCCTTTGGGCCGCCATTGGCGTCCCGGGTTGGGTAACCGCCCGAGTTGCTCCTTCTTCTTGGCGTCGATGCTGATCACCGGTTGTGCTGTCGCCTGGTGTTGTTTGACCTGTTCGTTGAGATACCGGAATTGGGCATCGCGATCGGGGTGCTGTGCGCCTTCCAGGGTTTTGGCGTTGGCTTGCAGGCTGAAGCCTTGCCGGCGCAGCAGCCGGGCCACCGTTGGTGGCGAGACGCGATGCCCTTGATGCGCCAGTTCCCCGGCCAGGTTCCGCAGGGATTTGGTCGTCCAGCGCAGGGGCGAGGTCGGATCGCCTCGCTCGTCCGGTTCCACCAGCGCCAGCAGCGCCGGTATCAGGCCGGCGTCGAGGTCCTCGGCAGGTTTGCGGCCTCCGCCGGATCGGCGGGCGCGGCCGTCAGGAAGCGGTCCTTCACCGGCTTCCAGTTCGAAGACCCCGGCTCGCACCGTGGTCTCGGAGACTCCGGCCACCGCCGCCACGGCTCGGACTCCGCCGTGTCCGAGCAGTCGCGCTTCCTGTGCCAGCATCAGTCGCCGCTGACGCTCGTTCAGGTGCGGCAACAGCACTTCGAATTTCCGCGCGAGCTGATCGCGGATCTCGCTGGAGATGGCCATACCACACCAACGATTCCAAGATCAGGAAGCAACGCCTTATTTCTTGACGACTCCAGTGCGTGCGGCAGCGCTGCCATACCGCGCCCGGCAAGGCGGCGCCGATGGCGTCCACCAGCCCCGGGTGGGCATCAGAGATCGCCAGTTGCACCCCGGTCAGGACGCGGGCGACCAGCCCGCGCAGGAACCCCAGCCAGCCCGCGCCGTCCTCGGCGGAGGTGACCTCCAGCCCGAGGATCTCCCGGTGGCCGTTGCCGTTGACGCCGGTGGCGATCAGCGCGTGCACGTTGATGATCCGGCCGCCTTCGCGGACCTTCTGGGTCAGGGCATCCAGCCAGAGGAAGGTGTAGGGGCCGGCGTCCAGTGCGCGGGTGCGGAACGCCTCCACCTGCTCGTCCAGCGCCTTGGCCATGATCGAGACCTGGCTTTTGGAGATGTGCTTGATCCCGAGCTGCTCGATGAGCTTGTCCACCCGGCGGGTCGATACCCCCAGCAGGTAGCTGGTGGCCACCACGCTGATCAGCGCCTGCTCCGCACGGCGACGCCGTTCCAGCAGCCAATCGGGATAGTAGGACCCGGTCCGTAGCTTGGGCACCGCCAGGTCGATTGTGCCGGCGCGGGTGTCCCACTCCCGGGCCCGGTAGCCGTTGCGGGAGTTGACCCGCTCGGTGCTGCGTTCGCCGTAGGCGGCTCCGCACAGGCCGTCGGCGTCGGCCGACATCAACGCCTCGGCCATGGTCTTCACCATGGATCGCAACATGTCGGGGTCATCGGTCTGTAGTTGCCGTGCCAGCCACTGCTGGGGCGTCACACTGTTGTCCGCGGCCATCGCTTGGTTCTCCTTCGATTTGATCTTTGCTACTCGAAGGATCACGCGATGGCCGTTTTCATGCCTCGCCGCCACGCTTGTGACCTGGTCAAACTCGTACACCACTTCCGTGGACGTGACCCCGCGGCGCGGCGGCCGCGGGCGTCTCGCCCGGGTGTTCCCGATCATCCCTGGAGGGATCGCAACACACTATGCGGGTACGGCGGATGCGCGGCCGCGCCTGTTCCCGATCATCCCTGGAGGGATCGCAACGTCGCTCCATGCGGATGAGGGGTGAGGGGGTGGTGCGTTCCCGATCATCCCTGGAGGGATTCCATCATGCAACGGGCGCCGGAAACCAGATGGCGATCTTTGCCATACCGATTTCTCATTCGAGTTCCCCCGCGAGCCCGGCCCTCTTTATCCACCGCCCCCATCGAGGGCTGCGAGAAAAGGTCTCAGCGATTTCCTTCCCCGTTGGCAGGGCCCCGTCTGAGCGGCGATTCGCCGTAGCCCAATCCCACGCCATCCGCTGAAGATCACTGACAAGGCGCCCACTCATGTGGGATGGCTCGGCGCTCTGCGGCGCATCATCGTCTGCGCTTGGAGAAGCGCTGCACATACCGTCCAGGGCAACTTCATCCACAGAATGCCCGTCATCCACCACATACGTGGACAGGCGGCGAATCTAGGCCATCAAGAGCTCATAGCTCCCGATCAGTGCTGCGCTCGGCCAAGCGGCGATGATCCGGCCGACCACGGTGGGCTCCGCAACAGCGACGTTGGCGCCAAGACTGGCCAGGCTGCCAGTGACCGGCATCGCCCAGGCAAGCGCTCCGCCACGTGCCCCATACCGGCTGGCCAGCAGGATGGACATCGACGCAACCACGATAGTGCCATCGACAGCAAGAGGGATGAGCACCGCCGCCAACTGGTCTTCGCCATGACGCAGGCACAACTCGCGCATATGGCGAAACGAGACCATCCCGGCGATAGCAGCCAAAAGGGCTACGCTGGCGATGGTCGTACACTGGATACGGCGCACGGCCGAAAAACTGGGAGACATCGGCATCACCTGAATCCCAGCAAGAGGCGGCGAGTAACCGTGAATAGGTGTGCAATTGGTTCGCCTCTCCCCTCGGACACAGACCGATACCCGATGGAGTCGTGGTTTCGTTCCGCCGAGACCACGACTTCTCGGCGAGAGGGATCATAGGTCAGCGTGATCCCCAGCTCCGCATAGATCTTCGCCTTACGGGCCGGGTCAGCCTTCCCGAGCAACGCCACCATATCCCCAGCTTCCGCAGCGCCGCCGTGAAGCCGCCCCGGTCGAAGCCCCGCACCGCAGCAGGCGACGCCTGAGCCAGCCGCCGTTCCAAGCCCCGCCTTACGCGTCTGTTCCTCCTTCATCCACCCCGCGACCAGCACCGCGTCAGCCCCCGCGTCCAGCGCCGCGCGATACTGGCCGAGTTTCTTGTCCACTTCCGCGATCTGCCGCTTCAGGGCCGCCGTATCCGGACCGGCAACAGCCGGGGTCTCGTGACGCTGGGCGAGGAGTTCCACGGTGCGTTCGATGTTCCACGGCGTGAACAGCCGCCCCAGCCACTTCTCCAGCTTCGGCGCGATGTCGATCTCACGCAGGTAGACGTTACGGGGGTGGGTCACCCGGTTGGCCAGCGCGTATTCCTGCGGGAACCGGCACCGGTAGTAGGGCTGATCATTGGTCCACTCGCCCTGCATCCTGCGGTCACACAGCGCGCAGCGCATCAGGCTACGGAACTGGTACAGGTGCCGTGTCCGCTTCACGGTCCGGTCCGTGTGACGGTCGCCACGCGCGGCCATCACCTCTTGTACCGTCTGGAAGTACTCACGGCTGACGATCGGCGGATGGGACGGCGCATCCGACCAGATCCACGCGTCCTTGGGGTTCCACTTGAGCTTGCTCATGTGCCCCAGGCCGACGTCGTCCACGTCGATCAGGACTTCATCCTTACGTTGCCGGTTCCACACCTGGTACCCGGTGTACTTCGGATTGGTGAGGATGCCCCGCACCGCACCCTTGGACCAGGCGATCCCCGAGCGGTGCCGGTCACGCCGCCGGTCGTGCGCCGAAGGACACGGGATGTCGTCACCGGTCAGCCGTTCGGCGATCGAAAACAGCCCGCGACCGGCGAGGTAATCGGCGAAGATCCGGGCGACCACCGGCGCGGCGACCGGGTCGAGTTCGTAGCGGTGCAGCCGCTTGCCGTTCGCCGCTTTGGCGGGGTTGGGGTGCGGCCCCGCATCAGCGAGCAGGTAGCCGTACGGGGGCCGCCCGCCGAGGTACCTTCCTTCAACCTTGGCTTGCGCCGACATCGAAGTACGCACGCGCACCTTGATCCGGTTGCGCTCGCCTTTGCTCATCCCCGAAAAGACGCTCATGATCAGATCGTGTGCGTCGTTGTCCGGATCGATCGGGCCGCCGACCTCCGGCACCCACAGCGGCACGCCGAAGTGCTGAAAGATCGGCATGGTCAGTCCGTATTGGTTGCCGTAGAACGCCCGGTGCGGTTCCCCGATCACCACGGCCTCAAAGCCGCGTTCCGGGTTGCGCAGGTCTCGCAGCAACGCCGAGGCACGGGGGCGACGCTGCCAGGGGATCGAGCGGGATTCAGCGGGATTCGTCGATGTCGAAGTACTCGGCGACGATCACCCCGCCCCGGGATTCGATCAACGCCCGCGACCGCGTGAGCGTCTCGGCCGTGACGCGGGGACGTCAGCGAGGTGCGCGCCAGTCACAAGATCGAAGAAATCGGATATCGCTCCACGTCGGGCCCGTGCTCGCCAGGCTCGCATTACCGGTCTGGTGCCGTCTCAGGTGCCGGTCTGGACCGCGGCCGTCGCCACCGGCCCGCGCGTGGTCACCAGGCGGGCGCTGCCGTCGGCCAGCCGGTAGGACAGGCCCGCCACGGCGGTGCGTCCGGCGGTGATCTGGTCGGCCAGGACCCGGGAGCGGTCGGTGAGGATGTCGGTGGTGTGCCGGATGTGCTCGGCGATGATGTCGTCGTCTGCGGTGAGCCCGGCGGCCTGGGCGGCCAGGACGCTGGAGGTGACCCGCTCGATGACGTCGCGCACGTAACCGGTGGTGCCGACGCCGTCGGCCACGGCGGCGCGGGCCGCGGCGACCGCGCCGCAGGAGTCGTGGCCGAGCACCACGACCAGCGGGCAGTTCAGCACGCTGACGGCGTACTCGATGCTGCCCAGCACCTCCGGCCCCGCCACGTGCCCGGCGGTGCGGACCACGAACAGATCGCCCAGCCCCTGGTCGAAGATGATCTCCGCGGCGAGGCGGGAGTCGGAGCAGCCGAACACCACGGCGAACGGGCGCTGACCCGGCGCGGTCTCAGCGCGGCGCGCGGCGTCCTGGTTGGGGTGCTGCGGCGCACCGGCGACGAAGCGCCGGTTGCCGGCCAGCAGCAGCTCCAGGGCATCAGCGGGAGACGGTGCCGGGGCGGTGGTCATGGCCGCAAGGCTACAGTCTCGACACACCACGCCCCTACCACCGCTCCGAGTCACGCTCCCGCTGTTCGGCCTTGGCGTCCGGTTCCGCCGCGGGGCGGGGGCAGTGGTCGGGATAGCTGCAAGACGACCTGACGGCCGCATCTAGGGAGGCCACAGCCAGGGCTATCCTGCTGCCCCTCGGGGACAGGACGCCGTTCCCTGGCTGTAGGCGCCTCGCACCGGAAACGACTACCGAGCCCGCCCCAAAGCAGAAACCCGTAGCGGCCCCCTCTCCCGACGCGGTCACCCTGCCCGGCGGCGGCATGATGGCGATCTCCTTCGCCGCGGGCATGGCCGTCGCCCTGGCCGCCACCCGGCTACGCCGACGCCGCGAACTGACCGCACCCGGCATCGACGAACCGACGCACATCCCCGCCCCCGACGCCGAAGCCTGGTTCGGCCCAACCATCCACACCCTGGCCGCCCACCTGCCCGGCCTGCCCTCGGTGTGGAATCCGCCCCGGAAACACATGACCTCTTGACCCATGTGAGTACGCCCTCAAGACGTCCTCTGGATCGTTAGGACTTCATCTCAATAGCGGCGCGGGGCTGTGCTCACTCACCCACCGCCAGAGTGAAGGGTGAACGCCGGAACGCTCGGTTCTACCGCAGGGCCCGGTGTGGTCTTCTCGGTTCGGCGGCGTCCGGGCTCGGGGGTTTGCGGGGCGGATCCGGGCCGCGCGCACAGGCCGGGAGGAGATGGAACGGATGCGCGCCGCCCTTGGCCCGGGCCTGCCCGCGCCCGATACCCGTGCCCGACAGAGGACGAACCTCTCCCATCTCGGCTACACAATGTTGAATTGTAGTAACTGTGCGTAGCAGTACGGTTAAGGGGAAAAGACCGGCGGCGCGTCCGCACCCGCGATCACCGCCGGAAATGCGGCGATCCCGCTCGGTGGGCGGCACCTCCCCGGCCCGGCCCGCGCCCGGCGGGAGCGCCGGCCATCATCCCCCACCAAAGGAGCGCACATGTTCCGTGTCGCCGTGGCGGCCGTGCTGGCGATCGCCGCGTGGTTCGCCGTCCCCGCCCCCGGCTACGCCTACACCTGGTACCGGCTCAACTTCTTCCAGCAGCAACAGCAGGGAAAATACTGGTGCTGGGCCGCCTCCGGGAACTCCATCGCCGCCTACTACGGCTACGACTACAGCCAGCTCCAGTTCTGCAACATGGCCCGCGCCCATGCCGACATCAACGACTACTGCACCGATGAGGTGGCCACCCTGGCAGAAGACCAGCGGGCCTTCCGCCGGATCGGCATCTCCCCCGGAAACCTCGTGGAAAGACCCCTCGACTACGACGAGATCATCCAGGACATCGACGCGGAACACCCGATCATCACCCGCATCGGGTGGAAGAGCGGCGGCGGACACATGGAAGTGATCTTCGGCTATGACACGCGCGGCGAGCAGGTGTGGTGGAGCGATCCGCTCAAGCCCCCGGGCAACGTCAACCTGACGCCCTACAGGGCCTACCTCGACAACCCCGAATGGGAGTGGACCCACTCTCTCTACCGGATCGGCGCGTGAAGGAGGTCGCCGTGAAAATCATCGCAGCAATGGTCCTGGCCCTGCTCTTCTGGCCCGCTCCCGCGGCGCACGGGGCGACGCCCCCCGCCTATGAACCCACGCCCGCCGACCTGGCGGCGGCGCTGAAGGCGGCCATAGCGGCCAAGCCGACGGTCCAGACGTTCTTCGACACCCAGCGGCCGGGGCAAGCCGGGTCCGGCATCCAGATCAGCGGTCCCGTCCTGCCGGTCAACGACCTCGACACCGCGTTCGTGACCGGCGAATCCCCGCGGGTCTCCCGCTTCTCCTTCCTCGCGGTCCGCGCGACCGCCCCCGGCGGGCTCAAGGCGTCCATGTGGATGACCCGTACGCCGCAGGGCGCCTGGGTGCTGGGCACCATCGCGAGCGGCGACCAGGAGCAGCAGTACGCCGCACAACCTGGCACGGTGTTCCGCGAACAGCAGCTCGGCGCGTGGTACGCGGTACGCGGTGACCGGGTCGTGCCGCTGAACGAAAGGGCCACGGCGGCGTCCGGCAAACCGGGGCTCACCGTCGCCGAATATCAGCGCCTGGTCCATGACCGGTACGCCGACAAGCTGCCCGGCTCCGACTTCGACCGCAACGGCCTGGCGGGCGGCACCGCCACCACCGCCGTCCCGGCCGCGCCATCAGGCTGGGGACCGTGGCCTTGGCTGGCGGGCGTCGGCGTGCTGCTTGCCGGTCTGCTGGCCGTCCGGCTGCTCCGCCGAGCTTGACGTTCTGCCCACGGGCTGGGTCGAGGGAGAGCATCGAGACGACGCTCGGGTTCGCTCCGGAGGTCGGCGAAGCTCTCCCTCCGTCTCTCCCTCCGCCTCCGGCTGCTTCGCCTGCTGGCAGACAGACGCGTCTTCGACCGGCTGTCCGGCCTGCCGCGCCGCTCGGTACGCACCCCCGCAGGCTACGAGCCCTGGCGCGCGGCGTGTGTGATCGACGCCCGAACTGTCGAGGCCTCTGCCAACGTCCCGGCCCACAGCCAGGGCAATGGTGCCGGCAGAACCCGGTGGATGCCTGCCATCGCGCCGGAGATAACAGATAGTGCCTATACGGATACTGTGTGTCACGTCAACTTGGGTGTGTGATTTCAACGAAAGCACCCTCCGTCCCCCCGGAAGGCCACGACGCACATGCCCCTTCCCCCCGCATGGCCACGCCGCACAGCCGCGTCATTGACCGCCCTGCCAGCGCTCCTGACCCTCCTGCCCCCGCCGCCCGCATCCGCTTCGGCCCGGCCCGCCGCCCCGGGCCATCCGGCATCCACCTGGCCCGGCACCACCACGATCAACCTCAACGCGACCTACGACACCGCCCACGGATACCCGATCCCCTGGAGCTTCACCACCGCCGGCCAGGGCCGCCCCCAGGTGGCCACCGCCCTCGGCCTCATCGCCCGCGATTCCGTGCACACCAGTTGCATCGCCGATCGGGGAAACATGGGCGGCTCCGGCTACGACGGCGGCCACCTGATCGCCCACACCCTCAACGGCGTCTCCGAACGCTTCAACCTGGTCCCCCAGCGGGCCCACGTCAACCGCGGCATCGCCGAACGGTTCGAACACGGCGCCGAATCCTGCCTGCGCGCCGGGACCGTCGCCCGCTATGAGGTCCGCGTCACTCACCCGCCCGGCAGCGGCGTCGCCCCCTCCCGCTTCGCCATGCGGATGATCGTCACCGTCGGCGGTAACCGCTCCACCATCGCCACCGACTTCCCCAACGCCGACGTCATCCCCGGCGAACAGGACCTGAAGAACCGGCTGGACGACGACCTCAGACTCGCCGGCTGTACCTGAAGCCCAGTACCACGGCACCACAGCGGCGCCGCCGCGCCGCCTTCACCCCACGGCCGCCCGTGACCGCGACCACGCCGCCCTCGCAGTGGACCGGCCCGCCCGCGCCCGCCCGCGCCCGCTCGGGCCCCGCCGCGCGTCCACAGGCGCGCCTTCGTATCTCCCGGCGCACCCCTCGCCCGGTGAAAACACCGCACGACCCCGCCATCGAACGGAAAGGAACCCGTCTCGTGATGACCACCGATCCGAACCTCAACGGCGTCGACGACGTGCCCGCCGCCACCTGGGCTCGCCTGGCCAAGGTGGCCAACCGCCTCAAGCAGGCCGGCGAACCGGACGTCACCGCAGAGCAGATCAAGCAGCACTACATCGACAGCATCCGGCAGCACCTGGAAACGCACGTCACCGACGAGCGGGTCACCGGCCCCATCGGCGAGTCAGCCGAGCCGGGCGCGCGGCTGGGGCCCTGGAAGTTCAACATCATCGACTCGATCGGCGTCAGCGTCGAGGCCAGCTTCGACTTCACCAGCCTGCAGGACTGGGACGTCACGCTCACCGCCTACCTCACCGTCGCGGGCAAGCGGCTGTGGAAGAACACCCTGACCCTCAGCCCCGAGCACAGCAGCATCGTGCTCAAGCCCGACATCAAGGCAGCCAAGGCCGAACTGTCGATCAGCATCGAGGGCGACCAGCTCTGCCTGAAGGTCTCCGGCCACGGCTGCTACCGGTGGTTCGGCTGGCACTGCAGCCAGCCCTTCCAGCACCAGTTGTTCTGTTTCCGCTCCGGCTGACCTGCCCGCGCCTGGCGGCTGCCGTGGCCGGTCACGGCCACGGCGGACCATCGAACCGAGCCGAAAGCCCCCGCCCATATCCCCTATCGAAAGGACTCTGTCATGCCCTCCCTCAGCGCACGCGCCGCCACCTTCACCCTGACCGGACTTCTCGCCCTCCTCGGCCCGCTCGGCCTGATGGCCGCCCCGGCCGCCACCGCGCACACCACCGCCACCGCGACGGCGGTGGCTCAGCCGGGCGAGTGCGGCCACCAGCGGCGAGACTGGATCGGCCAGGGCGATGCCCAATACTTCGGCATCCTGTACGCCGAAGACGGCGGCGGCTCCTACACCGCCCAGATCGCCTTCCGCGGTGACCTCGTCAACCTGGTCATCGACGGCCGCGACGAGGGCTGGCGCCCCTACCGCGGCCCCTCACCCAACGACCCCGCCATCCGCTGGGGCCAGCTCGGCGGCATCCGGACCCTGGACGCACCCAAATGCGCAGATGAACTCTCCCAGGTGATCGCCGCCGAGTTGTCGGTCCAGCTCGGTGCGGACTACCTACGGGGACAGATCGAGCGCGACGCCGGCTGACCTGCACTCCGTGCGGTCTATGGTGGTGGAGGCGGGCGTGACAGACCGTCTCCACCACCGCCGCACTCCGGCGCCCCCACTCCAAGAAGCCGGGCGCTGCGGCTCTGCGTCGCCGATCACCCGGGGGATCAGAGCTGCGCATTCTGTTCCGTTGCCACCAGGCACCCCGGCTCACTGCGGTGGAACGAAATGGGCCATCCTCCGCAAGCTCCGGTGCAGCCGCAGCAAGGCCCATCACCTGCGCAAGGCCATCGCGGTACTCCAGAACTACGCAAGCGCCCGAGGATGAAAAACTGTTACTGATACCCGTGGCCCCAAACGGATGGCTTGCTGGAGCCGCTTCGCCGTCAACCGGCCGCCAAAGACGTCGGCACGCGGACCATCCCCATTCAAACCGCCCACCCACGTCAGGGCCCTCATCATGACGCGGGCGCAACGCTCAGCGTGCCCCGAACGGCAGAGACCGCGACGCTCTGGGACACCGCTCTTACGCTTCAGGTAGTAGTCATATGCTCACGCTCGGTCAACGATATGGCGGCGCCCGAAAGCCCACCCACAACATCGCGTATCCGGCCAGGTAGGGGCCCCGATGACAGGCCCTCATATCCCCGCGCCACTGGGTTCGTACCCCGATCACGAAGGCCGTTGGGATACCCCCGCACCAGAGCAGGCCATTGAAAGGGGAAATATCGACAGTGCCCGACGCGGACAGACGTAAGCACAACCCGGCCCAACGTTGGAGGCGGCCTTCTCCCACTCGCCGATGGTCACCACTGGGGCTGTGCGACTGTTCAGCAGGCGGGGTATGAGGCGGGCGGTGCCGGTGGTCCAGTACACGTACTCGATGGCTCCGCCTTGGAACGCACGCGGGCGCGGCGAACTCGATGTCGAGGTCCTCGGTGTCGAGGGACAAGTCTCCTCGGCTCCGGCCGCCGTCTCATAAAGGAGCCGCCCACAGGACTCGCTCACGCAGCGGATGGCGGTCTCGGTGAACAACGCCTCCAGCCGGGCAGCGGGGATGGCGCGGTCGTCTCGGCGACGGGCCAATGCGGGCCGGTGAGGGTGGTCAGGCAGGCCAGCGCGCGGGCGCAACGCGTGCGGGTGGTGGCCGGGGGGCGAGCTGGGACGTGATTCCCGCTCGCGTCTGTGACAGGTAATCCCGATTCCCGTCAGAAGTCAGGCTCCTCTCACTAGCACGATAGATAACCAAGAGTCATGGTCATACTACTTTTAGTGACGACTTGGTGAGCGGGTCGGCACTACGCCCCCGAACCGAGAGCCATTAGGTACGAACTCCCCCGAACAAAGGAGGGGCGGCATTCCCTTTCCCCCCAAGCAGCCCGTCACGACCCTTCACTTGACCGCCCACGCCCGGCGCGCCCGGCGTGTGGCGCTCACCCTTGCCACGGCTGTCCTGGCCGTTGCCGGTACGGCGCTTCCGGCGCTGGCCGTCACCGGTCAGTCCCCGCCGCCGTCCGCCGTCCCCGGTGAGACGGTCACCATCCGGGTGGAGGGCGTCAAGGACATCCAAGGCTCCAAACTCATCTACACCGCCCCGCCCCAGACCACCTTCGTCAGCGTCTCCTGCGACTGGCGCAACACCACCACCGGCCAGACCGGCAGCAACCAGGTGACCTACTCAAACGGCCGTCGCAGCGCCGAATGCCCCACCCCGCTCCTGTTCCAGCCGCGCGTCCAGCCCACCCAGCAGATCCGCCTGCGCATCGACCCGGGCGCCACCAGCGGGCTCAAGACCGGCCAGATCCGCATGGTCGCCGCCGGCAACAGCGCCGAAAGCCGCGACCAGGGCACCTTCCAGGTACAGGTGGAGGACCCGGTGCCACCCGCCCCGGTCATCACCCGCCCGCCGAACGGCTCGCTGCGCGGCACCCAGCCGGAGATCGGCGGCACCGGGCAGGACGGCGCCACCGTCATCGTCCGCGACCAGAACAACCAGCCCGTGTGCGTCACCGAGGTCGCCGACGGCCAGTGGTCGTGCACCCCGACGCCGCCGTTCACCAACGGCGAGGTCACCCTGACCGCCACCCAGGTCGACGACAACGGCTCCTCCGAGGCGTCGGCCCCGGTCACCTTCACCGTCAATTCCCTCATCGACCTGTGACCACCCGCCGCTGAACACCGCTGACACACCACCGACGTACCACCGATGGCCCGGCACATCGGTGCCGGGCCTCGGTGCCCGAGCTTCCTTCGGCAGCCACATGAGAAAGGGCGGCACGCCATGCCCGCAATCCTCCGCTCCGCCAGACGGGCGATGCCTGCCCTGGCCATGATCGCCATCGCGGTGACCGCTACCGCGCATCCAGCGCTGGCCGTCGACGGGCAGTCGCCCCCGCCCAAGGCCGAGCCCGGCCAGACCGTGAGCGTCCGCCTGGACGGCTTCCGCGACATCGGGGGCCAGGTGGTCTTCACCGCCCCATCGCAGACCACGTTCGCCCGGGTCACCTGCAACCTCGGCAACGGCGATGCCAACGCGACCCTGTCGGCCGACCGCAGGACCGCCACCTGTACCGCCGGCTTTTACTTCGCAGCGCTCAAGGCAACCCAGTACGCACGGGTCACCGTTGATACCGACGCCGCTCCCGGTCTCAAGACCGGCCGTGTTCGCCACAGCTACCAGGGCGACGTGGTCGACCAGGGCAACTTCTCGATCGAGGTGGAGCCCGGCGTCCCCCCGGCCCCGGTCATCACCCGCCCCCCGAGTGGCTCGCTGCGCGGCACCGCACCGGAAATCGAGGGGACCGGGCAGGACGGCGCGACCGTCATCGTTCGTGACGCAGGCGGTGATCCGGTGTGCGTCACCGAGGTCGCCGACGGCCAATGGTCGTGCACCCCGACGCCGCCGTTCACCAACGGCGAGATCACCCTGACCGCTACCCAGGTCGACGACAACGGCTCCTCCGAGGCGTCGGCCCCGGTCACCTTCACCGTCAATTCCCTCATCGACCTGTGACCACCCGCCGCTGAACGCCGCGACGTACCTCCCCGTTCCTGACGCCTCATCAGGGGCCGGGCTTTCCTGCCCGAGCCGGTCGACCTCACTCCACGGAAGGGAGCCCGACATGCCACCACGCGCCCTGCTGTCGCTGGTGCTGGCTCTCCCACTCCTCGCGCCCGCCCTGTTGCCCACCCCCGCATACGCCGCGCCCAGCCGGGCCGCGCTACAGGCGGCGCTGGACGCCGTCGTCGCCTCCGGCGCGCCCGGCGCCGTCGCCGAGGCCAGGGACGAGGCCGGACGCTGGACGGGCACCAGCGGCGCCGCCGACCTGGACGGCACCCCGGTCCCGGCGAACGGCCGCTGGCGCATCGGCAGCGTCACCAAGACCATCGTCGCCGCCCTGATCCTCCAACTCGCCGGCGAAGGCAAGCTGGGCCTGGACGACGCGATCGGCGGGCACTTGCCGGGCCTGCTGCCCCGCGGCGACCGCATCACCGTGCGGATGCTGCTCAACCACACCAGCGGGCTGGGCGACTACGCCCGAACCTGGGACGGCACCCCGGCGGGCTTCCGCCGCCTGGCCACCACCACCTACACCCCGCAACAGCTCATCGACAGGGGCACCGCCCTGCCCGCAGGCCCGCCGGGCGGCCCGTGGGCCTACTCCAACACCGGCTACATCGCCCTCGGTCTGCTCGCGGAAAAGCTCACCGGCCAAAGCCTGTCCCGCGCCCTGCTGGAGCGCATCTTCATCCCCCAACGCCTGGACGACACCTACCTGCCCACCACCAGCCGCGCCATCCCCGGCCCGCACCTGCACGGCCACACCACCGACGAGCAGGGCCGGCTGGAGGACATCACCCGCTTCGACTCCTCCAACGCCTGGGCGGCCGGAGGCGTCGTGTCCACCGCCGCCGCCCTCAACCGCTTCTTCATCCTGCTGGCCCACGGCCAACTCTTCCCCGCCCACCTGGTCACGCAGATGAAACGCACCGTCCCGGGACCGGGACCGGGACTGGACTACGGGCTCGGCCTGATGCGGCTCACCCTGCCCTGCGGCCGACAGGTGTGGGGGCACAAGGGCCACATCCCCGGCTACGCCACCTACAGCTTCCACGACGCCCGGCGCAGCCTCACCGTCGCCGCCAACGCCATGCACTCCCTCGACGACGGCGCCACCGACCAGGCCATCAACCGGCTCCTCACGGCCGAATTCTGCGCGCCCTGACACACACTCTCGGGAGCCCCTTCATGCCGAACGCGCGCGCCGCGCTCATCCTCGGCCTCGCCACCGCCACCCTGATCGGCCCGGCGACACCGCCCGCCCACGCCGGCCCCGCCCAGGCCAACCCCGCCCAGACCGGCATCCGCCTCACCCAGCCCGACATCCCGGTGGCCACCACCCACTACCCGGCCACCAGCATCCGCATCACCCAAGGCGACGGCTCCAGCCGGCTCGCCGGTGTGATCGGCCACCGCCTGGCCTACACCGCCCCCACCGACACCAAGATCACCGACCTGCTGTGCGGCAACGGCCGATTCAAGCAGATCACCTCCGACGGCCGCACCGCCACCTACACGGTCACCGACCCGGCCGTGCGGTGGACCATCGACCGCCGCGTCGAGCTGTCCACCTGGGCCCGGCACGGCACCATCGCCACCGGCCGCGTCGAGTACCAGACCCCCAGCGGCCAGGTCCTGGCCACCACCCCGCTGCAGTTCACCGTCAACTACGGCGGCTAACCCCCCAAGAAAGGAACCACGTCATGCCCGCACTGCGCATCGGCTCCGGCACCACCCCACCCGGCCAGGGCTGGGGCAACAACGGCCGCGGCATCTACCTGGACGTCGACACCTCCTCGGCCGGCTTCACCGGCACCCCCATCTACACCTCCTCCTTGGCCGGTGACGGCACCATGTGGGACTACGTCGGCGCCAGCGCCATCTACAACCCCACCCCCACCGGCTTTCGCGTCTACATCCAGCACTACAGGGACACCCAGACCACCGGACCCGACCACGCCCAGCGCTACAACTTCCACATCAACTGGATCGGCGTGGACAACCCCTGACCCATGCCGCTGCCGCCCCCGACCATGACGGGGCGGGCGGCCCGCTCCTTCCCCGCCGATGCTCACCAGGAACGCGCCACATGACGATCTCCCCCAGACGGGCCCCGGCCGTAACGGTCGCCACGCTCCTGGTCCTCACCGCATCGCCCGCCCACGCCGCATGCCACGCCGAACGCCGGTCACCTATGCCCCTGCCCGGCGCCGGCGCCCCGCACCGCACCGCCGGCATCAACGCCTCCGAGTGCCAAGGCCAGGACGGCGTACGGCGTCGCCACCCCACGCTGTGCACGCACTGGATCTCCTGCACCCAGGGCCACGCCTCCGTCGTACCCTGCCCGATCACTCCCCGGCAACTGCACTACACCCCCGACAAGAACCCGCACAACGATCCGGCCAAGGGCCACTGCGACCCACCCGAGATCGCCGACTGCCCCTACGCCTGACCCACCACACCTACGACCCCATCACCCGACACCAGGAGAGACGACATGCCCATGACCATCCCCCTGCGCCGCGCCGCCGCGACGCTGGCCATTACCGGTGGCATCCTGGCCACCACCGCCATCCCCGCCATCCCGGCCATGGCCGCCGCCCCCGCGCACCCCGACACCCCCGCACCGGCACGCCCGCCAGCCGCCACCCACCCCGCCCCCCCGAAGGCACCGGCCCAGGACCTCGCACCCGCCCCGGCCGAACCGCCCGCGCCGCCCCTGCTCCTCACCCCGGACGGCACCCTCATCATCAATCCCCGCTACGCCGGCGCCATCGGCGAACACGCCTGCCCGCCCGGAACCGTCCGCCTGGGAGACGGCTGCGCCCCCATCGCCAACGTCTGACACCCCACACCCCCCACACCGTCGTACCACCACACCGAACCTGGAAGGACCTGCCATGCTCTCCCGGCTCGCCCGCCTGCCCAAGCTCGCCGTACCCGCCGCGCTCCTGACCGCCACCCTGGCACTCACAACCGCGGCCATGCCCGCCGCCCACGCCCAAAGCACCGACTACACCTGCGCCTCCATCACCCCACTCAGCAACAGCGCCGTGATCGGCGCGGGATGCACCGCCGCGCCCGGGGCCGTCACCGACGGCCTCATCCACGGCGACTTCACCATCGCCGAAACCGGCGGCACCGCCTACACCTGCCGCCCCGAACAGCCCGGATGGCCCTCCGGTCAGGCCGCCCTGTCCAGCCCGGACGCCGCCGTCCTGGGCTACCACTGCACCCCCACCAACACCGATCCCGTGTAAGGCACTGCCGCCCTTCATGTTCTCGACAGCGCCAACAACAGGAAGAGGGAACGCCTCGGCACCGGGGCGTCCCCCCTTTCTCCTTGTCGGAGCGTTTCTTGCAGCTCATTCGTGATCTCTTCGCCCTCCCTGCCCGTCCCAGGCCGGTTACTCCGCGGCCGTATCCGCATCGCCCATCGACAACGGCCCGTAAAGAATGCGCTGGACCGCCTCGCCGCCCGCCGGGAGCGGTGCGTGCTGGACGTCACCATCGTCGAAGCCGAGGCGAGTGAACAGGTCAAGAAACGCTTGGACGGAGACGCCATGCTTGCCAGCGTCCGGCAGGTACCGGCCAGGCCCTTGCGAAGTCATACCCCAACGAGGTCATGTCAAGTCTGGGGGCGGGTTCCGCAGCGGCAACGTCCGGGCCAGCGCTCCGCCGCGTCTGCCGTACCGATTCGCCAGCAAGATCGACATGGAGACGACCACGATGGTGCTATCAACCGCTGGCGGAATGAGCACCGCCGCCAGATGGTCCTCACCATGACGCAGGCACAACTCGTGCATGTGACGGAGCGAGACGACCACGGCGATACCCACCGATACCGCAACGCCCCCGAGCGTTGTACACGAATACGACGCACCGCCCGATCTCTTGACTCCATGCCCGCTCATCCCTCCCGGCCGGGAGGACGGCCGAGGACCCTTGGTGGTGCCGAGCCGTCCGGTGGCCGGGTCGAATCGGATGGATTCGGGGTCGGGTGATTCCTTCTCGCCGAATTTGGGATAGGAGGCGCCGTCGTGTTGGGTCAGCCAGGTACGGCGGTCAGTTCGACGTCGCTCAGCTTGCCGCTCTGTGCGTCGAAGGTCAGCTTGCCGGTGTAGAAGCGCGGGGCCTGGTGGCACCAGCGGTCATCGGTGATGAAGTACCACGTACCGGTCTTCGGGTCATGGCCCAGGCCGGAGAGCCCGCCCACCGTGGTGCCGTCGACGGTCTTGCCGAAGGGGATCACCTGCTCACCGAGGTCACGGATGATCTCGACCTGCACCGCGGCCGAGCGAGGTGCCTCCGCCGCGCCGTCCCCATACCGAGGGGAAGTACGGCGAGCAGCCCCGCCGTTCGCCACATTCCCAGCCTGATGCGCATTCATCTCCTCGTTTCGTTGGTGGACGAGATGGGTGGTGTTCTGCCGGCCCGTTGCCGGTACCGTCGTCACCCCCCGCGACCGGTCATCACCCCAGTGGTGCCGTCGTGTAGTGGTGGGCGACTTCGAGGGGAAGGACGTCGCCGGTGTCGGTGAACAACTGGGCGGCCACCGTCGCGTTGTAGCCAGAGTGGAACATCGTGTCGCTGAAGATCGGAGCGATGAGGACACGCGTGGTGGCCGGAGTGCCGTCGCAAGATGCGACGGCGCGGCTCGCTCCGAGGATGTTGGACTGCTGCATGTGCACGTACAGGCCGGTCGTGGCGGAGGCGTCGCAGGTGTAGGTGACCTGTACGGCGGCGTTGCCGCCGACTGCGCGGGCCGAGTCGATGTGCACCTGGGCGGTCGGGGCGGCAACCGCCGGGACGGTGGGTGCGCACACGGCCGCAGTGGCCGCCAAAGCCGCGATGACGACACGAAGCAGATGAGCGGTACAGATGGGCATCAGGACTCCGGTCCGGTCAAGGCCATGGAGGCGGGTGATATGTGTGTTCTGGTACGGCAGGGGCGGGTCAGCTCGGCAGGACCCAGATCGGGTTGGCGTAGAACCACAGGTCCTCCCAGGGGTCGGCGTTGCCGTAGACGTCCATCGCCGGGCCGAACGGATCGACGTCGGCGCCCATCGGGCCCGGCGCGCTGCGCTTGCCGTCCGTGCCGCGGACCCGGAAATAGAACGGCTCGTCCACCCGCCCGAAGGAGTGGGTGAACGACACCCGTCCGGTGGCCTTGCCGACCTCGAAGGACCTGACCACCCGGGCGGTCGGGGCGGTGAAGGTGTCGCGGTCGGTGACCGGGCCGGTCACCTGGCCGCTGATCACGTCGACCCGCGCCAGTCTCGGGACGAACTGCGCCCAGTTCGGGGTGGCGGCAAGCTCGATCTCGATGGTCGCCGCCACGCTCGCGCCGCGCCGTACCCGAAGCACCCCGCCCAGCGGCGTGCCGTGGCCGCCACGCCGGTCACCGGCCTGGCGGGCGCGCACGTCGAGGCCGCTGATCAGCCCGCCGTGGTCCACCCAGACCCGCCCCGCACGCAGCCCCGCCATCACCGCGCGGTAGCCGAACGACGTCGCCCCGACGTGGGTGCGGGTGTACTGGCCGGGCCAGTAGTCGAATCCGTCGGTGCGCGGCGGCCCGTACACAGGGTCGGGGTGCTTGCCGTCGCGGTCGAAGTCGCCGCCCGGGCCGCGCTGGGAGGTGTCCAGGTAGACGATGTGCGAGTCGGAGTTGGCGGTGATCCACCACGGCTTTCCCTCGGCCAGCAGGCTGTCCCAGAGTCCGCCGACGGTGGAGGTCATCCAGTCGAAGCCGCCCCAGGTCCGGTAGCTCTCCGGGGGGTAGCCGGGGAACGAGGCGTCGGTCCGGTTGAGGAAGTACAGGCCGCGGGCCTTGTAGCGCCAGGTGGACTCCGGCAGGCCGGCGGCCTGGTGGCCGGGCGCGCTCTCCATGCCGATCGCCACGTGGGGATCGGCGTCGCGCCAGGCGCGGATCTCGTGCGGCGAGTCGACGCCGCGCCGGGCCGGGTGGTTGGCCAGGAACAGCGCGTCCCGGACGCGGCGCCTGCGCACCTGCTCGCCGAGGAACTTGATCCCGGCGATGGCCAGGGCCTCGTTGGCGGGGGTGGAGCCGGTGGCGTTCTTGACTTCGCCGTCGTAGGCGTTCTCGAACTCCTTGAGCACCGCCACCTCGTTGCGCCCGGGGTGGACGAAGACGGTGGCGTGCTCGGCGGCCGGGCAGTTCCATTCCAGGCCCTGGTAGATCAGCAGGTCCTTGAGTCGCCTGCGGGCGGCCACGATGTCCGGGTTGACCTTCTCCACGCCGATCTTGGCATGGGCGGGGTCACCGTGGTCGGTGACGACCATCCAGTCCAGCCCGCAGGCGCGCGCGTGCCGGGCATGGTCGATGACGCGGTACTGGCCGTCGCGGCTGTACTGGGTGTGGACGTGGTGGTCGCCGGCCAGCCACCGGAAGCCGCCCTTGGCGTCGGCGCCCGCCGGGTCCTCCGGGGCGGCGGCCAGCACGGTGCTGGCGGCGCCCGCGCCGAGCAGCCCGGCCCCGCGCAGGAAGCGGCGGCGGGAGGCATCGGCGGGCGGGAGTTCGCCGTCGGGCACGGACGGATCGAGCGCCGGGGGGACGTCCGCACCGGCTTCGTCCTGTTCTGGGGCGGGGTGGGGGTGGCCGTGGCCCATCTGTGCTCCCTTGGGGCGGGTAGCCCGAGTCGCTTGCCAATGGCGTGGAAAGCCCAGGCTGATTTCACGGGCATCGGAAAGGGAAAGCGTCGGATCGCGGTGTTTACGCCTATGCGTGGTCGTGGGCCCCACCACGATCGGGGCTTGGTGCGCCGCCGCCCTGCAAGCGGAAATCGTAGGAGCCTCTGTAGCCGCGCGGTCGGTTGATCACCCATTCGGCCGGCCATCGAAGGCCGGTCGCATGCTAGCGGCGGAGCACCGCCGGCCAGAAGTCGCCGCTGTAACATCCAGGGCAGGGGATGGTGGGGGCCATAAGTGCGAGAGCCAGGGTGGCGGTGGCGATGTGCCGGGCCAGAGACGCCGGGCTCATGAGTATTTCCCTTCGTTGGGATCTGATCACCCCAGTCTGAAACTCAGAGTACTCAATCAACTACTATCCGCTAAGGAAGATTGCGGTAGCGTCAGCCGGTCCGCCACGACTGGGTGGCGAATGGGGCCTACGCACCGGCGCTAGGCACACGTGACAGGCGACGCCATTTCCGTGCCAGCAAGCCAGGGCCGCCTCACCTTCACGCCACGTTACTTTGTGTACTCACAAAACTACTTTAAGTAGCTAGTCGTGGGCGCGGAGCCCGCCCGGAACAGGGCGGTTCATTGGTCGACTTCCTCGCCCTCGCGTCGCATCAGCCATGAGGCGGGTGAAGGGCGCCCGCCACCAGCAGGAGGTTCACACCATGACAGACACCACCATGCCGGTGCTCGCCGCCCCGGTCGAGCGGACGGTCAGCGGCACCGCCGCCGTGGAGCACCTGGGCGTCGAGCAGTCCTTCAAGGACCCCACCGGCCTGTTCAACCCGAACCCGTTCGCCGACGACGGCGACGTGTAGAAGTCGGCAGGTGCGGGTCGCGTGCCGGTACTCACGCCCGCGCCACCTCGTCGCCGCTTTCGGCAGGCGCCCAGATGGCGGCGGAGGCCAATAACAGAAGGGACTGTTCTCATGACGGAGACGTTCATTCCGCATCTCACCGCCCCGATCCAGCGCACCGTCACCAGCGCTCCCGCGACCGGCACCGCGAGCGTTGAGCAGGCCAACTATGGGACCCATTGGGTCCCGTTCGCCGGCGACGGCGACGAGTAGCCGACCACCAGGGGTGAGCGCCGGCGCCTGGCGGGCGCTCACCCTCTCACCCGCCGACAACCAGGGCAAGACCCACTACCTCCGGAAAGGCGTACGCATGGGCGAGGTCTCGGCGATCGCGGGCCTGGCCGAGCTGTGGCGGCTGACCACAGGCGATGACCGGATCGCGGTGGCCATCGTGGATGGCCTGGTCGATATGACGCATCCGGTCTTCGGCGGGGCGAACCTCACCCAACTGCCCGAGCTGTTGCCGGGCGGCTCCACCGACGATGCGGCCTCCGCGCACGGAACGGCTGTGGCCAGTGTGCTGATCGCCCGGCACAATGGACCGGTCGCCGGGGTGGCGGGGGTCGCACCCCGCTGCCGGGCGATCAGCGTGCCGGTCTTCACCGGGCGGCGCCATGTCTCTCAACTGGACCTGGCCCGTGCCATCGACCTGGCGCTGGATGCCGGCGCACAGGTGATCAACATCAGCGGCGGTCAGCTCGTCGATGCCGGTGAGGCCGAAGACGCACTGTCGCGGGCGGTGCGCCGCTGCCGCGAGTCGGGCGTACTGGTGGTGGCCGCCGCCGGAAACGACGGCTGCCTGTGCGACCACGTGCCCGCCGCGCTGCCCGGCGTGCTGGCGGTCGGCGCCTGCGACGACGCGGGCCGCCCGCTGCCGCTGAGCAACTTCGGGCCGATCAGCCGCCGTCAGGGCCTGCTCGCGCCCGGCCACGAGATACCGGTCGCGGTGCCCGGCGGCGGAAGGGCGACGATGAGCGGTACCAGCCTGGCCGCCCCGATCGTCGTCGGCGTGGCCGTCTTGCTGGCCGCCCTGCGACTCCGCGACGGCGGCAAGCCGGACCTGATCGCGATCGGCGAGGTGCTGCGCGCCACCGCCGACCCCTGCGACCCGCTCATCGGCCGAGAGCGGCGCCAAGACGAGCGGGCCAGCGAAAGCCACGAAACGGACCGGGATGCAGCCTGCGCGCGGTATCTGACCGGAACACTCAACATCACGAAAGCGGTGAATGCTGTGACCACCACCTCCACCCCCGCCTCGCCCCCCATCCCCGCCATCGCCCCGGCCTCCATCTCGAATTCCGCTGTGAACTCCGCCGCAGCCTTCCCGGCGGCCGAGACGGAGTTCGGGGAGCCCGGGGAACAGACCGCCGCGGTGGTGCCCTCCTGCGGCCCGGCCCCAGTGATGGGCTCAACGGTGTGCTCGGCGGCAGATGGAGCCGGGTGCGGCTGTGCTACCGAGCACGCCGCCGCCTCCCCCACGCCTGTCACCTTGGCGGCGGCTGCCCCGACAACGGCCGTCCCCGCCGGAGGGCGAGACGGCGGAGTGATCCCCTCGGCCGGGCAGCAGCCCGCGACGGCGCCGCGGCTGGTTTACGCCCTCGGCACGCTCGGCTACGACTTCGGCACCGAAGCCCGGCGTGACACCTTCAAGCAGCTCATGCCGCCCGTGGACGTGGACGGCGTGCCCCTGCCAGCCAACCCGTATGACCCCCGGCAGATGGTGGATTACCTGCGCGACAACCCGTCGGAGGCCACGCCGCTGATCTGGACGCTGAACCTCGACCTGACCCCGATCTACGCGATCGAGCCGGTCGGCGGGTACGGCCCCGGCGTGTACGAACGGCTGGTGGAGTTCCTTCACCGCCAACTGCTGGCCGACGACGACGTCGAGTTCGTCGACCGGATCTCGGTGCCCGGCACTCTGCCCGGCCGTACCGTCCGCCTGTTCAACGGCCAGCACCTCCCGGTCATCGAGATCAATCTGACCCGAGGCCTGTACGGCTGGTCGGTCGCCGGCCTCGCCAACGCCGTGGTCGCCGAATGCGACGTCCCCGCCCACAACCAGCCCGGCGCCGTACCCGAACGCGACCGGCTGCAAGATGCGGTGGCCGACTTCCTCCAGCGCATCTACTACGACCTGCGCAACTTCGGCGCCACCAGCCGCGACCGCGCGCTGAACTTCGCCGCCACCAACGCCGTCCAGGCCCGCCAGACGCTGGCCGAAGCCCTCGGCAAGGGCATGGCCCTCAAAGACATCGACACCGAGAAAAGCCCCTACGGCCGCCCCGACAGCGACTGCTGGGACGTCAAGCTCCGCTTCTTCGACCCCGACAACAGCCGCCGCGCCAAGCGCGTCTACCGCTTCACCATCGATGTCAAGGATGTGCTGCCGGTCACTCTCGGCCCGGTCCGCTCCTGGCCCGAAGCCTGACCCACCCCCGCTCGGAAGGAGAGCGCGGTCATGTCCCTACTGCCGCCGCAGCCCCCACCGGTACGCCGCGAAGTGCCGATCGACCCCTACACCACCATCGCGCTGACCCCCCACACCCCCGAGCACCTCCAACGGGTGTGGCTGTGGCTGCTGTACGGCGCCAACACCGGCGACCCGGCCGCCTACCGCCTGCCCGGCTATGAGCAGGCCAAGCTGTCGGCCCGGTAACGCGGGCCCCCGGACAGATACCCGCACCGCACCCCGCACCCCGCACTCAGCACCCGCCTTCCAGGAGCGCCCGCCCGATGCCCCCCACCACCCCACCATCACCACGATCACTGCCGCCGGGCGAGGCCGCCCAGCACAAAGGGGATCGGGATGCCTCCGGCCCGGCCGCACCACCTGCCGCCACGCCGGCGGCCCGCCATCCCGCCCAGGCGGTGCCCGGCATCACCGCCGTCCACCGGCACACCCTCGGCGATCCCGGCGTGGTCATCGGCGTCGTCGACGGCCCACCTGATCTGTCCCATCCCTGCCTGGCAGGCGCGCACGTCGAGACGCGCCTGCCGTGGTGGCTGCCCCCTACCCCACCCAACGACAGAATGCGCGAGCACGGCACTTTCACCGCCAGCGTCCTGACCGGACAGCCCGGCACCGTCCTGCCCGGCCTGGCCCCCCGCTGCCGCGCCGTCTTCCTGCCCGTCCCGGCCGACGAAGACCAGCCCCCCGACCCGCTGTCGGCCGCCCGCGCCATCGAAGAACTCACCGAAGCAGGCGCCGCCGTCATCCAGTACACCCTGGCCCACCACACCGCCTCCGACGACGCCCACCCGCTGCTCAAACGCGCCATCGCCCACGCCATGCAGGCGGGCGTGCTCATCACCGCGCCCGCCGGCAACGACTACGGCCACTGCGCCATCGCCCCCGCCCTGCTGCCCGGCGTCCTGGCCGTCGGCGCGCACCGCGCCGACGGCGCCATGTTCTACTTCAGCAACCACGGCCCCGCTTACGCCGGCCACGGCGTAACCGCCCTCGGCGAGGCCGTGCTGGGGGCCACCCCCGGCGACGGCGGCGTCAAGCCCCGCAAAGGTACCTGCACTGCCGTCGCCCTGGTCACCGGCACCGCCGCACTCCTGGTGAGCCTGCAACGCCACTTCGGCCACACACCTGACCCGCTTGCGGTCGGCGCCACGCTGCTGGCCACCGCCCGCCCCTGCACCCCGGACCAAGCCCACGGCCGCCCCGAACGCTGCCTGAACGGCCACCTCGACCTACCCGCCGCCACCGCCCGGCTCTTCCCCGGCATGTCGCTCCCGCACCCCGGCCCCGAACCGGTGTCCCAGCCACGGCCCCGGCCCTAGCCGTCACGGCCCAGCGACTCGTCTAGCAAGCAATTGCTCATCGTGTCGCTCTAACCGCATAGAGCAACGGATGTGATGTCGTCCGATGCCGCCTCCGGTCTGACGGTTCCCCCGGCGCGCGAGCGCCCCCACCCGACGGGAGAACCATGAAGAAGCGAGCACCACTCATCACCACCCTCACCGCCCTGCCGATGGCCCTGCTGGCCGTCCCCAGGCCCACGCCGACGCGGCGGTCGTGCCGGGCAGGGGGCTCGACCAGTGCCCGGAGGGCTGCCTCTGCCTCTACCAGCACTTCACCTGCAACCTCAACGACCCCCACGGCCTGCTCCTACGACCCGACCAGGACATCAGCTGGACCTGCTTGAAGCGGGCCAGGTCGTGGGCGGCGTCCAGAGCCTCGTCATACTCGGCACGGAACTGGGCACGGTACGCCGGCGGAAGCGCATCGAAGATCGCCGCTAGGTCCTCACCGGGGTCGGCGTGGCCCTGCGGGCTCCAGAGGCCGGGCAGTCATGGCGCCCAATGTATCTCCCAGTGCCGGCGATACACCGGTCCCAGCGACTGGGCGGGGCTACGCCCTTCCCACCCACCAGGCGACAACGGACTGATCATCTTTAGACCTCCTAACACTCCTGATCCCGCTGCCAACGCGGACACGATGCATGGAGCCGGGAATAGCGATGGGCATGCCCGTCCGGTGTTGATCGGGCCTAGGCGACTCGGATAAGCCCAGCTCAGAGGGCTTGTTTCCCTGCCGGGGTGGCAACGCGGGGTGGCAACGCGCGTGATCTGTCTCAGGCGAACAAGGCCGCCACGGTCTCGGCGGCTTCCGCCCGCATGCCCTTGATGACGTGCGCGTAGATGTTCATGGTGATCGACGGATTGGCGTGTACGAGTCGTTCCTGTACGACCTTGACGGGTACGCCGTCCCTGAGGGCGAGCGCGGCCTACAAAGCGCGGATCCCGCAGGAGTACGACCAGCTCGACAAGGCCGGCGAGGGCGCTTCGATGCGCCGGGAGGGCGTTGTGCTCCTCACTGATCTCCAGTTGGCGCACGGCCCGCGATCAGGGTGCGAGGCAGGGGCTCGCCCAGCCGGTTGGACGGGCCAAGGCCGACCCGCGAGACAAGAAGATCGACACCCCTGCAGGAGGAGGTCGATCGGCTGGGTGATCAGGACGCTGTTGTGGGATCGGGAGTCGGCGATCGGTGGCCGGGGGCCGGGGGCCGCCGACAGGGACCGTTCGAATATGACTCCGTCGGGCTTTCTTATCGCGGTCGGCCGAGCGCTTTGATCTCGTCCAGGGTAAGGGCCTGATCGAAGACCTGGACATTCTTGATGCTGCCGGGGAAGTGGTCCCTGTACGTATGGCCGTGATCGCGCGCGCCTCCAATGATCAGTTGGTCCGCTATTGACTCGGACGCGGAAACGTCCTCGCCCTCGGCCGAGCCCGCCTGTTTCCCGTCAACGTAGAGAGTCCACATGTGCCTATCATGAACGCCGACAAGGTGAGTCCAGAGACTTGGGACGGCTTTGACGGACGACGGCACACGAAACTCGGCATTGGTGGAGGGCCCGGAGAAGGCCCAGCGATTTGGATTCCTCCAGTATTGCAAGTAGAAAGCGGTCAGGTTACCGGCGGACTGGCTGACGACGGTGACGAAATCCAATGCCGGGGTCACGGTGACGTCGAGCCATGCCCAGGCGGAGACGGTGTAGCTGTGGCCCGGGCCGGTCTTGAGCACCGGCCCGGCGGTGGTCACCCGACTGCCGCGACCGTCGAACCGGGCGGCCCCGTCGCTGCCTTCGCCCCAGCGCACCGCTGTCGCGGTGCCTTCATAGCTGCCCGCGGCGTCCTTCGCGATCTGCGCTCCGGGTCTCTCATCGAGCGGCCACGCGGCGACGGGTTCGGGTACGCGTGTGCTGTCAGCCAGCCAGATGCCAGTGGGAATGGCCCCCGCGACCAGGGCCAATCCGCTGAGGACAACGGTCCGACGTGTGCGGCGGTCCCATGGGGCATTCCGCCGGATCCGCAGGGAGGCGCCCGGGCCGGGTGACCCCGGAGGGACCGCGCCGTCCGGCCGGTCGGCGAGCGGCACCGTGCGCCGGGAGTCGGTCTCCGCATCTCCGGTGACGGGAGCTGCCGGCGCGGAGGTTGCGCGGAGTGCGTTGGCCCGCGCCCATCGACGGTGTAACTCGGCCAGTTCGGCGGGGGTGGCCTTACACAGACGGGCGAAGCCCTCGATGGGAGCGTAATCGGCGGGCAGGGTAGTGCCGTTGCAGTACCGATGGAGCGTGGAGGGGCTCATCCGCAGCCGCTTGGCGAGAGCGTTGTAGCTGTAGGGAGTGCGGTCCTTCAGCTCCTGAAGAAGGGCCGCCAAACTGCCCATTTCAGCATGCTTCATGACCGCTTCTCCCACTCACATGATGTCCCCGCCACGCCCTGGTGCGTCCCAGGATATTCCACCCACCCACATTCCCGCAGGACAGCTAGGGAAGAACGTTCTGACGTCCCTTCTCATCCCAGATCTGTGGCGATGCGCTGACCGCTGTGGCCAAGGTGAGGAGGCTATCGAGACACGGACAGCAGCGCGAACTTTCTCTTTCGTTGCCGCATGTCTCCTGGTGAAAGCTGCTCCAGAAGAACCGGGGGTGGCTGGGAGGAAGAGAGGAAGCTTTCGATGTTTCGAATACGTATTCGTGCGGCGGTGCTTGTGGTGGTCGCCGTGACGAGCGGTCTGCTGCTCACCGCCTGTGGGGGCGACGTCGGAGCCTAGTGGGAACGGCGTCGCAAGATCGGCCGAGCGGGAACGAGGACCCGCCGGTCACCAGCTCCTGGACCGTGTAGCGACGGCCTTCGGCCGGCCGGCGAATGCGACGAGCCGACCGAGCGGGAACGGTGGCCCGTCGTCGGGACGGTACCTCCGAGGAAAGGCACTGCACAAACTATTACGGGCGGGGTGGATGGACTTAATCGTCAAGGCTCTCCTGGAGGCGATGTTCGCCCTCGGGATCGACGAGCTTCGCCGTCGATATTTCTGGCGCCCGCTGCGGACACACGCTCCCACTTCGGGACCTCCGGCCAGCGAGCTGCACGCCGAGTTCGAAGCGGGTCATGGGCCGCGTCCTTCAGTGGTCATGGTCGGGCTGCGGCGGGGCGACGCGTGGCATTACAGTATCCCGGTTCGGTATGGCGATCGTCTCCGGTTGCAGCTGAGCAGAGGTGTCTACCAACTCTGCGCCTGGTTCTTCGCCGACCTGCCGGAGTCCGCCGCCCCCACCCTCGTCGCGATCGCGCACCAGGAGATCCGAGTCCTGTCCAACAGGCCCGAGAAGTTCGTCGTGCGGGGCCATGAGCCCACGCATTCGCAACTGGCGGAGATCCTCTCGGTCGCGCCCGCGCGAGGTCTGCCCTTCCTGATCACACATGAACAGCAGCCCTTGGAGTCTGCTGGCGGGGTCGGCCGGAGGGCGTGGTGGCGTTCCGGCCGGTCCATGCGGGGGGCGCCTCAGGCGGACGGGCGCTTGGCGCGGGCGGTGAGGCGTTCCCAGTTGCGGACGTCATCGACGCCGTTCCCTCTGGAACGGCGCACAGATTCGGATTTCGAACCGGAACTGGTACTCGTCTGCGCGCCCGTCTGCGGACACGTGGACCCGTCCGGAAACAGATGCGCCGAGGCCGCCGCGGGCAATGGCACCAGGTGCCCGGCACACGCCGGGCACGACAGCGAATTCGACATCCTCGGATGGATCGGGCCGGAGCCGTAGAGCCGGAATTCCCCGTCCTGAGCCCTCCATGAAATCCGCCGAGACAACCCGGGAAAGAGTTGTGGATAACAAGACTCTTATCAATTTCCTGCATCCCACGAACCCGTCACAACTTCTCTTGGTCAAGGTGCCGCGCGATTCCTCAGCGGCATGGCTGGTGCAGCAGATGATCAACGCGGGGTTCATTCCGCAGGCCGACGACGTGGGCCAGTACAAACTCCAGGACACCCGCTCCAACAACCTGCTGCACGACACGCAGAGCCTGGCCGACGCGGGGATCCAGGACGGCGCGAACCTCCGGGTCATTCACGCGACGAGCGGCGCGGGGCGAGGCTGATGAGGCCGGCCGAGCTGATCGAGCGCCGTAGGTTCGACTTCCGCGTCCTCTCCGACATGCGCGGCCCGATGTTCGACTTCGGGGCGTATCGCGGTCGCGGCGACCTGGAGGCCGAGCGCAACGAGATCATCAGCGTGGACAACAGCGGCTGGGCGAGCAAGTATGTCATGCGCCTGCGGATCCCCACGCTGGTCGGGCCTGGCACGTTCCGGGATGAGACGGTGTTCGGCGTCGATCTGGACCGCGCCGACTATCCGCTGGCGGAGCCGGTGACCTGGCTGATCTCCGAGCCCATCCCCTGGTCGCCACACTTCCAGCGGAGCTCGCCCATCTGCATCGGCTCGGAGTTCTGGCTGGCCCGAAAAGGCCATGTGACACTCGGGGAGTTGATCATTCACGTCGCGATGATGCTCAACTGGGACGAGAAGGGCCGTGGCCCCGGCTATGTCGGATGGAACGAGGAGGCGATCAAGTACCACGCCGACCACTACCACGGCCGTGCGTTGAATCCAGACTTGGTGTACCCGGCGCTGCCAGGCTGGCTCTACGGAGATACGCCTGACCCGGGGCCCGACTTCGAGATCGTCGACCGCCGGTCGATTGAGTGGTAGGGGCGCCGTGTCCGGGCAGGATCCCGACTTCGAGATCGTCGGAGAGCAGTTCGATGTGCCGTTCCGTGCGCGCAGCGGCCATCGCCGGTATATCCGTTTCACGGTCGACGACAGTTCGAGCGTCTACGTCGACCGCGAAGTGGCGGCGCGCTTACGGCGGCACGCGAGCCACGCCGCCCCGCGCGAAACCGGTGGGCTGCTGGCCGGACGGGCGTTCCGCGACAACCAAGGCGCGTACCTGATCGTTACCGGCATGGCCACCGCCCCGCCCGAGTCCGGCGGCCGCGGCTGGTTCCACCTCACTCCCGAGGGCACGCAAATGCTGCGTGAGGAACTGGCCGAACGCGAGGCGAGCGCGGATGTCGTCGGCTGGTGGCACAGCCACGAGGTCGCCAGCCCGTACAGTTCACATGACCGCGCCAACCAGACGATGTGGGACAAGTCCTCGCACGTCGGGCTGCTCGTGTTCGCGGCGGGCGCTCCCTGGGCGAGACTGCACATGGGCCCCGACTCAGCCGGGGAGATCGACTCGTTCGATGACCCGGGATCCGTGGCGGCCGAGCCCGCCGCGGATCGAGACGCGGCCCAGGCCCCGCTCCCGCGAGTGCCCCCGCCTGAAACCCGTCCCGCGCTGTCGCCGGTAGGGCGACCGGTGCGGATCTGGGAAAGGCACCCCGCTCCGTCAGTCACTCGGCTCCGGCGGCTCATCACGACCGTCGCCGTGGCGGCGGGGTTGGGCGTCGTCCTGGTGGCGCTGCTCCAAACGCTGCGGCCGGCCCCCGGCCCCGCGATCGCTCCGTCATCGGCACCGCCTCGGGTCGCGAGCACTCCGTTCTTCGTACCGGAGGGACCCCGGCCCACCATGCTCTCCTGGTGGTGCGTGATCGAGAGCGACAGAAGCTCGGCACGCTGCCGCGCGCGCACCGAACCGCCCCTCCCGATCCTCTGGTCCCTCGACGGGCAGATCGTCGGCCATGATCCGGAGGTGACCATCCCGATCCGCAGGGGCAAGAAGAACATCCTCACACTGAGTGCCTTGGGCCATCGCGCACTGAACGAGGTGGGTCGTGAGGATCTGCCTGAGAGATAGCAAAGGAGCGGTGGGACATGGACGGCCTCGTGGGAATCGCGATCATCGCGATCATCGTGATCCTGGTGATCTGGGCGCTGATCCGCGGGGGGAGTAAAGGTCGTACGGACACCGTCGGCTACACCCCGGATCACGCACAGCGCCCCGAGGTGCATCCGGACTTCGAGATCATCACTCCGCTCCCGCCCAGCCCGAATCCGCCAGCCGAGGCGGAGCCGCCGGATCCGGGGTTCGAGAACCCCCGTCAGTGGACCAACGCCAACGCGGTCTGCCTGCGCACCGGGCGATCGGCAGCGATGTGCGGCTGCGACATCCACCGGAAAGTCAACTGCGCGAAGGACACATGAGCGACGACGCCCTCCATTCCCGATCAATACTGGCCGGATACGATCCCACGCGACTCGCCCGGGCGCAGGTGCTCGTCGTGGGCCTGGGCGCGCTGGGCCAGAACATCCTGCAGACCCTCGCGCTGAGCGGCGTCGGCCGGTTCCTGCTCATCGACTTCGACGAGTTCGAGGACCACAACGCGACGCGGTCGCCGTTTTTCCCGTCCCCCGCCGAGCGCGTACGCCGCGGCAGCCGCAAAGCGTCCTGCGTCGCGCACCGCGCGCTCGCCGTCAACACCGCCGAGTCCCCCGAAATCCGATTTCGCGAGACGACCGTGCAGCGCGCCGGGGACGGCTGCATCCGCTGGGCCGATGTGGTGGTGTCGGCCGTCGACGGCATCAGGGCCCGCGCCTGGCTGTCCGAACGCGCGCGACTGCATGGCAAACCGCTCGTTGAAGGCGGTTTCGCGGGGCCCGAGTACAACTTCTCCGCCTTCTCCGGCGAGCGGGGAGCCAACTGCTACCGCTGCTTCAATCCGGCCACGTTCTCCTCCATGTCCTGCCGCGAGTACGCGCGGGAGGCCGCGCGGCGCAACGTCATTCCGGCTATCCAGTCCACCGCGTCAGTGCTCGGCGGGATGATGGCCGAACAGGTCATGAACCTTCTGCACGGCGACGAGAGCGCGTACGGACGCCGTTTCTCCGGTGACATCCGGCGGGCGACGTTTCAGCGGTCGAATCTGCTGCCCAATCCCGAATGCCCGGGGGAGCACGAACCGCTGCCTGTCCGGCGCGCGCCCGAGGGCCTGTCCAGGCCGCGTACCGTGGCCGATCTGGTCGATGTCGTGCGCGAGCAGACCGCGGGCGGCTTGATCGTCCCGTCGGAGCCCGTCGTCCTGGCCGCCCCCTGCACAAGGTGCCGGAACCTGTGCCAGGTGCGGGCCGGCGAGTCGGCCTGGACGCTCGACTCGCGCTGCACCGCATGCGGCGGCCCCTGGAAGATCGCCGCCGCCCGTCATCCCGGTCTCACGGTCATGCTCGAAACCGATGGCGAGCTCGACGCCGATGTCGCCGCCACCCGGCTCGCCGACATCGGCATCCCTCCGGGAGGCCACGTCATGATCGCCGCTCCCGACACCACCCGCCACCTGCTCCAGCTCCCCGGCAACCCGGTGGACCTCTGGTCTCTGGCGGCCCGGCCGGCGGACTAGACTCGGACTAAACTAGGGCTTGCCCTCGTCCCGGTCCTCTCCGTGGGAGCGCCCCACCTCGAAGTCCGCCGGTGCGCGGGGCCACCACACCGATCGCCGTGGTGCCCGTTGACGGCGGGCCTGGCTGATCAGCACCTGAGCGCGACCTTCGCCCTGGGCTCAGCGCCGCGGCGGTTTATGTCCTCGGTCAGGGATACATGGCACGTTGGCGAGGGTGTGCACGCCGGCCGAACTTGTCGATATCTTCCCGGCATGCGGTGATCTTCACCGGTCCTGCATCTGATCGATGTCGTTGACGCCTCCCTGCGGAGGAGATCAGACCCGCCACACGCCGTCCGCGTATCCAGGAATGTGACGCGGTTATGGTGTGCGGTTCCAACCAGACCCAGGGCGGCGCAGCAGGCGCACGCCCAGCGCGATGATCCAGCAGAAACCGGTCAGCAGGGAAAGGTGTTCCAGCAGGCCCGCCGGAGCCGGTCGCCAGATGCCCGCGCCGTCCAGGCGGAAGGCGATACCGGCCGCGACGGCGAAGACGATGACGCCGGTCCCGGACAGGCGGCTGTAGCGGGCCCAGGCATGGCCGGACTGGGACGGGTGCCCGGCGAGGACATAGGCGGCGGCGCTGAGAGCGGCGAACAGCACGAGCCCGGCCATCTGGTGGACGCGTCCGGCTGCTGTGATGACGGCGGGCATGCCGGGCGGGTAGCCGAGCGCTGGGTCGGTGGGCACCAGCCCGGCGACGACCAGGCCGACGGCCGCCGCCGCGAGCAGGATCGGCCCCCCGGTCGCACCGCGCCCGCCCCGCAGGGCATGGCGAATGCCGACGGCGAAGGCGACCAGCAGCAGCCCGCCCAGGACGAAGTTGATCGTCTGGAGCCAGGCGCGTTCACCGGTGCCGAGCTGGCTGACACCGTGACGCCACAAGCTGTACCAAGGCCGGGTGGCACCGTCGCCCCACAGCAGAACAGGAACCAGAACCCCGGCGGCGATGCCGCAGGTGAGCAGAACAGACACAGTGCGCGAGGTCATCGGGACATCCTCCGTGTTCTCCGTGACGTCTTCCACGACGGCGAACGCCACGGGCCGACCAGACTTCCCGGCTCTCCACCAGCACGCCTCGCAGTAGAGGCGATCCTTGATCAATACATGAATTTTAGCTCATACTGAATCAACTGCAATAGAGGGCACCGGGCGACCGACGCGAATCATGCCGAAGCGGTACGTGATCGAGATACGCCATAGGGGTGCGCTCGGGCCGATGACGCTGAGCTGTTCGCCCCTCGACACGAACACCACGCCGAGCTCACCGGTGCCGCAAAGGTCGCGGTGGCGCTTGACCACGTCTCCCCGCTCGATGACCGGCACCACCTCCCCATGCCCGATCTTGGCGGTTCTTGATAGGTTCCATGCAGGTGCGCCGGGAAGCCTGGTCGGCAGTCGTTGCCGCCGATCCCGGAAAG
>NZ_JBIRBB010000034.1:0-40711 GCF_044326295.1 Spongiactinospora sp. 9N601 | reverse complement strand
GGCCGCCCAACGTCGCGAACGCGCCCGTGTCCGCAGCGAGAAAGGCATCCGCTGGGGCGGACGGCCCCTCGAACCCGCAGCCTGAAACGTCACGCAACCCGGTGATCGTTTCCGGTCACAGCACTAGTCAGCGCTGGCAGTGGCCAGGCGAGTGCCGTCCGGACTGAACGTGCCACGTTGGGACACTCACACCGTCGTACGCCCGGCTCACAAGACTTCGATATACGCCCTAGCGGTGCCTGCCTGTAGGCGGTCATCAGCGTGCGGGCGGCCTGTTCGGCGTTGCTCAACTGCCACCACGCGCGTGAGCGGGTTACCAGCCATCGGGGGGTCAACGACGCATGTTGACCCGGAAGCCGCCAAGCACCGCGCGACTGAACGAGCTGACTCGGCCGCGGCGCTTTAGTTCATTGAGCAGTTCTTCGGTCCCGTCCAGTTCCTTCAGCTTCGGGCGGTGGGCGCCGACCCTGGTGAGCGGTTCGTACTCGTCGCCGAGCGCCACAAGAACCTGGTCCAACACCGGTAGCTCAATGTCAGAAAGGTGGGATTCCAGCAGACCCAGGATCTGCTCGGCGGGCGCTCCGGCTTCGCTGAGCTTGACCAGCAGATCCACCGAGACCGTGTTGCCCCTGCCCGCCCACTCGCAGATCGCGATGGCACCCTGCTGGGACAACCGGCCGTGTATGTACTCCACGTCCTCGACGATTGCCCGCTTGACGGTCGGTGCCACACGCCGACTCCGCATGAGCTTGGGCAGGTCGTCGCTCGATAGAGGAAGCTCACACACGTAGGACGCCAGGCTCTTGGACGCCGCGAAGTACTCCTCGCGGATCCAGAACGGACTACCGCTCAAAGGCGCATATGTCCTGGCGGAATCGGGTACCAATTCGGCGGCCAGCAGCGCCGGGAGCAGCTCGAGCCCGGCGCCGGTCAAGCGTTCGGGATCCAGTCCGCCGGAGAGCTCGAGCTGCTTCACCAACCGGACCCTCGTTGCCGGGTCCAGGTCCTCGGCATGTGTCAGCGCATACCCGAGGTCGTACCTGGACTCCTCCTTCATCACCTCGACCTCAGTGAGATCGATGCTGTTCAGGTTCTTCACCAGTTCCTCGCGGACACCGAATTTTGCCACGAACTGACTCACGTTCCAGGCGGTCGGCGCGAACCGGCTCGCCGACACCACTGCGGTCCATGCCGTTTCATCGAGTTCAGCCAGGTCGGCTACCTCGCACGTCTGCGACGCGCCCTCCGCAACCGGCAGCACCCACGATTCGGCGGCACCGGCAACATCATTCAGCACCGCAACGAACTTCTCCCTGGCGGCGACGGTCACTTCGCCCTTCTGACGGGCATCGAGGTAGCTGTCCAGGTTGTTGAGTACGTGCTCGTAGACGGTCCCGTTGGTCGCCTTCACCATGTCGAGTGCCAGCGGGGTGCTTTCACTGAGGGCCGCGAACAGGTTCGTCCTCGTGACCGGGTACTGGCTAGATGCGACCACCGCCTTACGCTGTGCGTCCCCCAGCACCGTGAGGTCGCTCACCTGGGTGCCAAGACGACGAATCAGGACTGCCAGGTCAGCCGCCTTTGATGTCCCCACGCTGCCGGTGAATGCCTGCATCTGGGCGTAGTGCTCCGAGAGGAACTCTTCCACCCTGTCTGAGGAGTCGTAGTCGACGTCTCGATCAACGCTTCGGACAGCGGCATCGACAAGTGCAGTGACCGCTGGCAGGTCGAACGAGGCTTTCTCGACCAGATGGACGAACACGCCCTTCCATCGAGGAGACAGCCGTTCTATGAAGAGTGCCCCGGACTCGCCATCCATGAGGTACACATCGATAAACGAGGAATCGACCTCAGCACGCGCGATAAGCCTATCGAAAGCTCTGTCGAGCCGCTCGGGGCACGTGGATAGATAATGGTCGAAGACTTCAATGTTGAAGGCACTCTCGCTGCCGAGGAAGCGAGCGCCCATTTCCTTCTCAACCGCATCGATGGAGGCAGCCTCGTCGAATCGGAAGCGGTAGTCTGCGCGGTCGGCCTGGACGCAATGGAGGATGAAATTCATGGCGCTGACGCTGATAGCGATGCCGTGATAGTCCGAACAGTACAAAGTGAAGTTCTCATCAATGTAGCCCTTTGCAAGGAGGTCGCGGGCCAATGGCGACACGAGGTCGGCAACGATGGCATCCAGGTTGCGCTCTACGCCGCCGTCGGCGGGCATGACTAGGTCCGTCCTGGCCATGAGCTGCGCCATCGTGGCCTTCGCGACGAAGTCCTTGGTCTCCCGCGCAGATCGGGAGACGCGCTGGAGACGTGCGACATCGGCATCCACCAGCGCAGCGGGTCCATTTCCGACCAGCGCCATCACCTCATCAAACGGCAAGGTGAGACCACCGTGTCTCGCGTTAGGGTGGACAAGGTTCACCTCTTTGCGGGTCTTGTGCAGCGACCTCCAAAAGTCACCGGACGTAAGGGCCTCGAGCGGGTAACGCTCCGACTGATACCAAAGGGCCAGCTCGCCACCACTCCGCAACGCCCGGTGGACGATCTTCAGCACCTTCTGGAGCAGTTCGCCGGCGGCCTTCGCGTGCTTGTCCCACAAGGCGTTCGACTCAATCCGGTCTAGCGCTTCCATGCTTACCGTCGCCTGGTGGCCCGTCTGATACGTGACCATGTCGCGGAAAGCCCGGTAGGACTCGTCGATCTTGCTCGTACCAAGCCGTATGGCCTCGAAGTCCTCCAGATGCAAGTTCTTGTAAACCATCATCGCGAACAGTCGGTCCGCTGTCAGGCCTTTGAGCCCGTTCTCCCCCAGGACCGCAGCACGATAGATCTCGAACTCATTGCGGATGTTGCGAATCAGGCGCATGTCGGTCAAACGCCCGCCAACCAGATTCACCAGTGCAATCGAAGGCCGCTCATCCGATTCGGCGAACTCCGCCATCAACAGATCCCGCGCCGACCGGTGCGTGATGAACGGAACCATCGGGACAACTAGGTCAAAGAACTTTGTCCTGTTCGCCGACGGAGCGGACTCCAGAACGGATGCACGAAGCGCTAGCGCATCGGCATCTACATCTGCATCCCCATCCGGGGCGGCCTCGACTGTGAGCCGCTCGAAGATGCTGTCACGGACCGCATACACGAACCGAACCGGCCGTGACTTAATCTGCTCGGAGTTGTTCAGGACAGTGTTCAGTTCGCGTAGCGTCTCGAAGATGTGAGGGTCCCCGAACCGGTCCAGGTCCTCAAAAATCGCGACCTGAGTCCGCGTCTTCTGGAAGAAGTAGACGATCTCGTCTAGATATTCATCAAAATACGAGTTCTCCTTCGCGCTCAGCGTGACGGCCGCTCCGCCCGCCGAGACGCTCTCCACCCGCACCCGGCTTTGAAGAGCGCGCAAACCCAGGAACCAGATCATGCCCACGAACACGCCGAGCCCAACGACGATGACCCACGGCACCCAGTCATGACTGGTCACAACGGCCTGGGGCCCCATCTTCTCCACGCGATCCACCAGCCCGAGCAGGACCGCGACCACAAAGAACCCCACAGCGACCAGGGCAGCCCAGATCGCAGCCGACCAGGGCCTGAAGGAGTCGATACGGAAGTACCTCGACCCCGGCATGTCCGCAGGCGGCTTCCGGTACAGCAGTTGCTTGACGATCTCCTTTTGAATGAGGTTCGTCAGTGGCGCGAGCGCCTCGTCACTCTGGATACGCGCCCGCTTCGTGTCGTCGATGCCCAGGCTCGACAGCGAAAGATTGACCCAGTTGACCTTCCGCTTGTCCAGACCCGCCTGGACACCACAAATGACACTGCTCTTTCCGCTGCCATAGTGCCCCGCGAGCGCGATGTTCCTCGCGGGGCTCGCGGACCTGCCGGTCAGAACATTGAGGAGGACCGCTGTGTGCCGCCCATGCAGGTTCTCTTCGTACGTGGGTCCGAGACTCCGCAGGACAGGCACGTCAGGCTGTGGTGCGGACTTTCGGGTCAGGCGCACACGTGACATGGGCGGAATCTTATGCCCGGGTTCCGGAGTTGGTGGTCACACGTGATGCCGAATCCGGGGCATCAGCTGGGAGTACGTCGGCAGGGTCGGGCGGGGCATGTGTCCATGCCCTCCCCACCGGTTTCGATCTTGCTCAGCTGGAGTCGAAGGCCGTCACCCGGATGAGCCCTCCTTCAACGAGAATCGGCTTTGAGGGCCGCTGCCGCAATCCGTGAACGCCACTTGCGGACCGTCGCCACGTTCACACCCAGGTCGGCCGCCACCCGAGTACTTGACGCACCACCCGCACAGGACAGGACGATCTGGGCACGCTCAGCCACCCGGGCGCCCACCCCGCCCGCCGCCTGACGCGATAACTCGATGCGCTCCTCCTCAGAGAGCACGACCTCGACAGCTCGTGGACCTCGAAACGGTCACCGCCCGCATCCGCAGCCAGAAGGGCATCCGCTGGGGCGACCGTCCCCTCGCGCCGGCAGGTTGAGACGCACACCCAACCCGGTGATCGTTTCTGGTCACAGCAGCTATTACGCGATAGCGCGGTCACCTGCCAGGAAGTCCGCGATCCCGGGCCACAAGACCGGGTCGGGCGGGTTGCGGCTGATCGGCCAGGACTCGATGCTCGCGGAACTCCCGCAACGGCAAGATCGGCAAGACGGTGTAGACCTGGGTAGGCCCCGTGCGGCCGGCCATGCTGCAGACCGGGCCGGCACCTTCGAGCCGGTGCTGGTGCCCAAACGGGCCGGGCGGATCCCCGGCGGCCTGGGCGACATGGCGATCAGCTTGTACGCCCCAGCATCAGCGTCTACGACATCGGCCACCACTTGCGCCAGATCTATGAGGTCGAGCTCAGCCACGAGCCGAAGCCAGCACGTTTGCCCCGGAGCTTCCGAAGAGGCGAAGCTGTCGCGCCACGGCGTCAAACTGACGAGAAAGCTTGAAGGCCTCCTGATCATCGAGGATGTCGTTGTCAAGGGCCAGATACAGGTCGACATAGCGCCGCTCCAGATCTACCAGAGTTGTAAGCGTTGCGTCTTCCGGGAACGAGAATTGTCGCAGCAACAGCCTCGGGCAACAGGAACTTTCGGCGCGCCTACGGGCTGGGTCCGTAAAACCTGACGACGATGCCAGAAACCCGAGATCCGCTCCGACGTCCTCGAGCTTGGCTAGATAGCCTTCTACCACGTCGATGCCAACAACGTTCGACAGATGTTTACATTCCCCAGCGATGACGACCTTGCATCCGGCGATGGTCCCGGTCACTCTGATATCGACCTGACGCGGCCGCCTGCTCAGTCTTCCGATAACACTGACATGGTGCTCAACAATAGCGTGCGCGTCCATATGCGCGAGAAGGCTTGCGACACTCTGCTCATAGATGAACCAGCCAGGTAAGGCTCGTGCTCCGCTCGACATGATCAACATGATACCGCCCCACTCACAGCGGATGTGGCGATAACTGAGCACCTCCAGCCCCTTTCTACTCAATGCTGTTGCTAGGGAACTGGTTACCGGCTGCTATTTCACAGCGCATGGACGCATGCGAGATCGACCGCCTCGATATGGGATGGTTATGCTCGGTAGCCCTCAAGTTCTTTGCGCAAAATACGCGCAACCTGGCCGGTGGCTCAATTCGTCAGGACTCCGCAGAGGTATTTCAACGTGTCAGCCGCTTTATACACCCTTTCCGGCGCGCTATGAAGCAATGAAGCTTTCCATCCCTCCTTGGTGCCACGATCACGGTGTGATCGCGGTTCGCAGGACGGTCGATGACGCAAGAGAACCCTGGTAGACGGCTGATCGACCAAGAACAATCCAACTGAACCAGGGGCCCAGGTGTTGTTCTACCGTGCCGTCGCCGATGTGTCCTCCCAGGCCTCAACTACGTGACCGGCATCGCCCGACGGCACCGCAAGGCGATCCGCTCGCCCTATCGACGGCTCAACCCCAGCAGACAAGCCATGCTGGTCCTGGTCTACCTGTGCAAAGGCGAAACCTTCCACATGGCCGGGACCGGGTTCGGCGTGTCAACAACAACCGTCTGGCACCATGTCGAGGAGACTGTGACGCTGCTACAGAGATTGAAAGGTCAGGGTTCATGGTGAGCCCCGGTGACGGTCAGGCCGGTGTGTGCGATGAAGGCGTCCAGCAGGCTGGATCGGTACTGCATCCGCCTGAGCCGGGTGCGGATCAACGCGGCGAGTTGGTCGAGGGTAGCGGGAGCGAGGTTGCCCAGACTGCGTTTGAGGTGGGACCACACGTTCTCGGCCGGGTTGAGTTCGGGCGCGTAAGAGGGCAGGTAGAACACGGCCGGCCAGGAGCGGGACTCGATCAGCCGGCGCATCGACGCGTCCCGATGGGCGGTCAGGTTGTCCCAGACGAGCACGATCGGCCCGCCCAGCCGCTGGTGGGCGGCATCCAGCAGGCGGGCGTGGTCGGCCTCGCGAAAGCCCTTCTCCCCGCGGCGGCCCCGATACAGCAGCATGCGGTAGATCAGGCGGGTGCGGTGCCCGGCTCTGAGGCATAACAGGCCGGCTATCGAAACGCGTCCGGAGCCCTTGCCGGTGACGGTGATGACCGGGGTGCATCCCCGGCGGGACCAGGTACGGGCCTTGGGCGGCCTCAGTGATTGGCCTGCCTCGTCTTCGAAGCAGATCCACGCGTCCTGGTCCCAGGCGGTCTTTCCACGCTCGGCCAGGTCTGTTTGATCCAGGTGGCGATGGCCTCCTCATCGCGCTCGGCTGCCCGGCGCCGGGGGTACCTGCGGGCTCCAGCCGAGCCGGTGCAGCAGGTAAGACACGCCGCGCAGGGTGTAGGAGATCCGGAACAACCGGTCGATCAGCGCCGCCACCCGCGCCAGCGTCCAGCGCTGATCCTCAGCCCACCCGCAGGCGGCCGGACCGGCGTCCAAGGCATCCTCCAGACGTCCCAGCTGCTGCTCGTTCAACCGGCACGACGACCCGCTCGCTCCCTTCGAGCGCAGCGCTTGCACTCCGCCGGCCTGCCAGGCGCGATGCCAGGCGTAGGCGGACTTGCGCGACACTCTCAGCCGCTTGGCGACGTGCGAGGGCGCAACGCCCGCGGCGAATAACTCCCCGGCGTGCATGCGCACCTGCTCGCGCTTGGCTCTGGCGGCCGGGGTCAGGCCACCACCATCTGGATACCGCATACCTCCGGCATACTCACCGACCGGCAGAAAAGCATGCAACTACGCCGATACACCTCAACTCTTCAACCTCTGTATCCGCGCGTTCACCCAAACTCAGCCGTGAATCACCCCGGGTTCGGTGGAGACTTGATCTCTTGAGAGGATCGAGTTCATGCCAGGTAAGTCTCCCTACCCCGCCGAGCTGCGCCGCCGGGCGGTACGGATGGTCGCCGAGGTGCGACCGGATTACCCGACCGAGTGGGCCACGATCAACGCGGTGGCGGCCAAGCTCGGCATCGGCACTGCGGAGACACTGCGCACCTGGGTCCGCCCGCCCCAGATCGATGAGGGCAGCCGGCCCGGCCGCGCCGGCGACGAGTCGGCCAAATTGAAGCGGCTGCGCCGGGGGAACGCCGAACTCCGGCGCGCCAACGAGATCTTGAACGCCTGTCGGCCTTCTTCGCGGCCGAGCTCGACCGGCCACACCCGTGACCTTGATTGACCAGCACTCCGGCGTGTTCGGTGTCGAGCCGATCTGCCGCCCGCACACGTTGCCTAGGGACGAATGTCGCGCTATACGTCAATCAAATGTCGCCATTCCAGGAGGAATGGCGACAATGCTGACACTCAGCAATGGGGCCGCTGGCCGCTACTCACATTGTGGGCGGTAGCGAATTATCATCAAGGAACGCATGACCATGCCGAAATCTGGCACGCACGGCGCCGATCAACGGACCAGCCGCGCTCAGATCCAGCGTTCGGGGAGGCCTTCGTGACTGACCAATTCCGATTTGACCGCTGGTCTCCGACCAGAGGGTTTCTGGCAAGGCAAGCTCACACATGCATCCGGGAGGACGATCAGACGATGTGGATGTAGTGAATGGTACTGGGGGGTACAAGCGGGCCATGTGCGTCCGGTGGGGCTCAGTCCTCGGACACGCACTCTGGTACATGCTGGGCCTCGCCTCGACAGTGACAACCCTCTCCGAGGGCTCGTACACGAGGTGCAGGCCCATCTTGCTGTACAGCTCGTTGCGGTCGTGAGGGTCAGCCTGCTTGAGGATCTTGTACCATGCCGGTCATCGCCGGGATCAACTCCTTGATCTGTCGCTCGCTGAGCTAGTCCTGCCTCTCGATCTTCTGGATCTGCGCCTCCGCGCGGAGCCTTCTTTCCACGCCGCCCAAGGTAGACCGCAAAGGTTAATTTGCAAATAGAGTTTTGCGGTATTTGCAGCCGAGGGGTGGCTCATAGGCTCGCGGGCCAAGGTCGGGCCGGCTTGGCGGCCATGCCCGCCGGTTGGCGGCACCACCTGGCGGACCTTGCCGGTTTGGACGTTGACCACATAGCCATGGCCTCCTCCGCTTTTCGGGCTCGAAGTGCTCAAAGGGGGCCACCGTACGGCAGGTCACGGCGTCCCCGCATCCACTCCCGACACAGCCGCGTGGCTTTCCTCCGGTCCCTCGCCGAGGCTACGCGCCCCACCTGCGCGTCCACCGGGATAATGTAGCCAACAGAGCTGATCAGCAGGCGGCCGACCTAGGCGAAGGTGAGATCGTGGCGCCGCGCGCCCAGCGCCTCGCCGCAGGCGGCCTGAACCGCGGCGGCGCGGTCCTAATGTTCCGTTCCTTGAGGAAGGGCGAGACGGCCTCACCTCGAGTCCGGTCTGGTGCTCCGATTTTCCCTCGGCCGGCCCGCCCCCCTTGCGTATCAGTGATCATTGACATGCGGAGGGTGACAGATCGGGTTGGTTCCCTCATCACGGATCCTCACCGGCCTGCTCGTTCTGCCACTGCATGGCGCGCTCGATCTGCTGCGGGCTCAGCCCGGCGAGGCCGGCCAATGCTCAAACGACAGAACTTCGGGGTGTGGGCCCAGCGCGCGACCGACCTTGCCCACCCATAGCTCTTCTTCCACGAACGGCCGCTGCGGGCACCCCTCACACAGTGCGGTCAGGTGGTCGCGGCTGCGGACGGTCAAGGAGCCGTTTCCCATCGAAGAGCGCGCCACAGGGCGCCTTGCGGCGCGGGTCGAGGCCGCCGCGCAGTCGTCCGAGCAAGTCGATGGCCTCTCCGCCGGTGAGGTTGGGCCACAGCTCCACATCGCCGGGCACGTACGCCAGCCGCCGCTGCAGCGCGGCGGCGCGGGCGGATCGTGCTGGCGGTCGATGTCAGTCCGTGGTTGCGTTCGGATGCTCCGACCAGCGCCGAGCGGCTGTTCTGCCATGTGTACGGGCGAGCCAGGAGTGCCTCGCAGTTCATCCCCGGCTGGCCGTACTCGTTCGTCGCGGCGCTGGAAAGCGGCCGTACCTCCTGGACGGCGGTGCTGGACGCGATCCGCCTGGGACCTGAGGATGACGCGACCGCGATCACCGCCGCTCAACTACGTGAGGTGGTCCAGCGGCTGATGGACGCCGGCCAGTGGAACCATGGGGATGCGGACATCCTGATCGTGGCCGATGCCGGTTACGACGTGACCCGGCTGGCGTTCCTGCTCGCCGGCCTGCCCGTGGAACTGCTGGGCCGGATCCGCTCGGACCGGGTTTTGCAGTTACCGGCACCACCACGCCGGCCCGGGGCCAACGGGCGCCCGCCCAGGCACGGCGGCCCGTTCGCGCTCGGCGACCCGGCCACCTGGGCCACACCCCATGTCACCACGGCCACCGCCACCACTCGTTACGGCACCGCCGCCGTCACCTGCTGGGATCGGTTGCATCCGCGGCTCGCCCATCGCGCGGCCTGGCTCGATCACGTGGGCGAGCTGCCGGTTTTGGAAGGATCATTGATCCGGTTGCAGGTCGAGCGTCTGCCCGGCAACGCCGACCCGAAGCCGGTGTGGTTGTGGTCCTCACGCACCGGCCTGACCGCCGACCAGGTCGATCGGCCTTGGCGGGCATTCCTGCGCAGTTTCGATCTTGAGCATACCTTCCGGTTCTTCAAGCAGGTCCTGGGCTGGACCGTGCCCAAGACCCGCACGCCGCAAGCCGCCGACCGGTGGACCGGGCTGATCATCATCGCGCATACGCAACTACGCCTGGCTCGCGGTCTGGCCGAAGATCTGCGCCGCCCGTGGGAACGACCCGTCCCGCCCGATCGCCTCACACCCGCCCGGGTCCGGCGAGGCTTTCGGAACATCCGTGTGCGGACCACGTCCCGCCAGTGCACCGAAACCCGGCAAGCCAGGCCCCGGACGCCCACCCGGGTCCACGAACCGCCGGCCCACACCCCGCTACGACGTCGGCAAGACCATCAAACGCGAGACCACGCTCGCCGCCCGGCTCGGTCAGACAGGTTAAAAATCAAGCTCAGCTACCGTGACACGACGGGTGATGGAAGACTGTGCGGACAACGGAGTCTCCTCACGAAGAGCGATCTTGGTCGAAAGCCCTTCTACCGGAGCTCCGCTCCTTCGTTTACGCCCCGTTCACTCCGTGAGACGCCCTTGCGCCGCAACGCCAGGCCCTAACTACCCGGCCTTGGGCGAAGGCCCGTCGATCGCTGGGTCGGCGGTCAACTGCCGGGTGGCTCGCCGGCCGCGAAAATTGGCTCACGCGCCGGTGGCCGAAGCGAGCTGGTCATTTCCGGCATCGTTCCACGGCCAGGCGCCGCACGCGTCTCCAGGATCCGGCAACGATGAGAATCGTTGCCGGATCCGTAGCCGGCTGCGGGGTCAGGGAGCCCGGTCGAAGGTGGTGGGCCAGGTCCGTACGGCCACCTCGGTGAGGAGGGCGTCGCCGTTGCCCCGGCTGTCGGTGATCGAGACGCGCAGGTGGCGGGCCGGGAGGCCGCCCGCAGGCGTCCAGTCGTAGTCGTCGGTGCGGCGCATCGTGTACGTCCGTACGGTCCGCCAGTCGGTGGTGACCGCCGTCTCGACCGTCGCCGACTCGGCGTATCCGGGTTTGAGCACCACGCCCACCTCGCCGATCCGGTAGTCGTCATCGAGCGTCAGGGTCCAGCGTTGCACGGGCGGGGCCGGGCCGTCCGCGGCGGCCGAGTGCCAGTAGTCGATGCTCCTGTCGATCGGCCCGTACGGCTGGAGCGAGGGGCGGCTCGCCGCGGTGACCGTCAGGTCGGTCTGGATGGTCGCCTGTCCCGCCTGGTACATCCCCCACAGGTCGAGCCGCTTCTCGGTGGGACGCGTGTAGGTGCCGCCGATGATGCCTTCGAGCCGGTCGTAGTAGACGGTGAAGATCGTGCCGTCGTCGAGTTCGACGCTTCCGGGGTAGGACATGTCGGAGGAGGGGAAGTAGACCCAACCCGGCTGCGGCGTCCGCGGCGTCTTGTAGATCATCTTCCCGGTGGTCGCGCCCCAGCCGGCGACCTGGTCGTAGAACCTGCCGACCACCGGCCGCGACGACGCGAACGCCCCCGACACATCGCCGTAGGTGAGGAACAGGGCGCCGCTGCGCAGCTTGAGGAAGTGCGGGGCGTGGCCCTTGAGCCCGGGCACGTCCACCGGCGCGGTCCAGGTCGCACCATAGTCGAAGGACTCGCTCTGCCGCATCGTCCCGCTCGGGTTGCCCGCGGTGCGGGCGAGCAGCAGGACATGCCCGCCGCCCAGGTCCGCGAGCGCGGGCTCGGAGTAGCCGATCGTGCCCGACGTGCCGTCCCACATCACCACGCGTTCGTCGGACCGGTTCCAGGTCACGCCGCCGTCGTCGCTGCGCAGCACATGGACTCCCCACGTTCCGAGCGATCCGTCGGTCGCGCGGATCGTGTAGACCGGCAGGAGCAGGGTGCCGTCGTCCAGTTCGACCAGTTCCCCGTCGGACGCCATCTGGCTGGTGGGGAAGTCCCAGACGGAGGAGTCCAGGGTGGTGGGGGCCGACCACGTCGCGCCGTTGTCGGAGGAACTGCGCAGGTAGACCTGGCGGCGGTGCTTGTTCGGTCGGGCGGGCGCGTAGTCGTAGTACGTCATGAGGAGCCTGCCGTCGCGCAGCACGGTGAGGCTCGGCTCCTTCTCATCGGGGATCGCGGGGTCGTCCACGATGATCTGCCGGGCCGACCAGGTGCGGCCGCCGTCGGTGCTCCGGCGCGCGGCGATCTTGCTTGTGTTGGAGTGGCTGGGGCCATAGGAGTAGGCGACGTACAGGTCGCCGTTGGCAAGCCGGGCGATCGACGGGAACCACCCGCACGGCACGGTCTCGTTGGCCTTCCGGTTCGTCGCCGCATCCGTTCCCAGCATGGGGTCCCATGGCTGACATCCGCCGGGCTCGGGGGCCTCGATCCGTACGTCGGGCGTGCCCGGATCCCCGATCGACGGGCCGTCGGCCCGTGCCGGTACGGCGGCCCCGGAGACGACGGCCGCACCCAGGGCGACCGTGAGCAACCAGCGTGAGAATTTCCGCATGTCTACCTCCTGCTTGCCCGAGATCGAATGCGAAATGCCGTTCCATGTCAACGCCCGGCGGGGGCGGCCGGGCCGCCGACGATGATGACGTCGAGGGAGCGCGGGCCGTGTACGCCCTCGACCCGGCTCAGTTCGATGTCGCTGGTCGCGGAGGGGCCGCTGATCCAGGTCAGAGGGCGGGCGGGGTCGAGCCTGGCGACGGCCTCGGGGACGGAACCGGCGATCCGTTCGGCGGTGACGACGCACAGGTGGTGGTCGGGGACCAGGGTGAGCGCGCGGTGACCTTGACCGGGGCCATGGTCGAGCACAATGGTGCCGGTCTCGGCGATGGCGACCACACAACCGGTGATCACGCCGTCCTGCCGGTCGAGCATGGCGGCGGGCGGTGGCGGATCACCCGGTACGAACGTCCAGGCGGGCCCCGGGCGCAGCCACTGTGCGGGGAGTCCGCCGGGGACGACGAGCCGGTACGTACCGCCCCCGTCCTGCGGCGGTACGGCGGCGGCGCGAGCGGTGAGGGCCTGCGCGACCGCGCCGGGCAGTTCGGCGTCGGGGACCACCTGGACGGTCGCGCCATGGTCGCGGACGCGCTGGGCGAACAGGGCCACGAGGTCCGCAGGTCCGGTCGAGGTGAGGTAGGCGCGGGGGATCTCCGGTGGCTCGGGCGCGTCCGCCAGCGCCTTTCGCACACGGGCGAGAATCCGGTCACGGGCGCTCACCGCCTGCCCCCTGACGTGCGTTTCCACCAGAGGCGGAAGGATTCGGGCGGGATGTCGGGCAGGTCGCGGGTGTCGGTCCAGGCCGCGCCGGGGCCGGGGAGGCGGCGGGGGACCAGGCGGCGGGCCAGGGACGCCATGCGCTGGACCCGGCGCAGCCGGGCGGCCCGGGTGAGCACCCAGCGTACGGCGGTCATGACCAGGCGTTCCAGGCGGCGTGGCCGGGCGAGTACGGCCTTGGCGCGCAGGTCCAGCAGGACCTCGGGGATGTCGATGGCGACCGGGCACACGTCGTAGCAGGCCCCGCAGAGCGTCGAGGCGAACGGGAGCGAGGCGTCCAGTTCCGTGGTCATGCCACGCAACTGGGGGGTCAGAATGGCGCCGATCGGGCCGGGGTAGACCGAGCCGTAGGCGTGGCCGCCGGTCCGCTCGTAGACGGGGCACACGTTCAGGCAGGCCGAGCAGCGGATGCAGCGCAGCGCCTGGCGGCCCACCTCGTCGGCGAGGACCGAGGTGCGCCCGTTGTCCAGCAGGACCAGGTGGAAGTCCTGGCCTTCCACCGCGCCGGACCAGGTGGAGGTGTACGGGTTCATCCGCTCGCCGGTGGAGCTGCGCGGCAGCAGTTGCAGGAACACCGCAAGGTCCCGCCAGGTCGGGACGACCTTCTCGATCCCCACCACGCCGATCAGGGTGCGGGGGAGAGTGAGGCACATGCGGCCGTTGCCCTCGGACTCCACCACCACGACCGTGCCGGTCTCGGCGACGAGGAAGTTCGCCCCGCAGATGCCGACCCGGGTGGACAGGAAGCGCTCCCGCAGGTGCAGGCGGGCGGCCTCGGCCAGCGCGGCCGGGTCGTCGGACAGGTCATCGGGCGCCGGCCGTCCCCAGGCGGCCATGCGGTCGGCGAAGATCTGGCGGATCTCACCGCGGTTGCGGTGGATCGCGGGGACCAGGATGTGCGAGGGGCGATCGTCCGCCAACTGCACGATCAGCTCCGCCAGGTCGGTCTCGTAGGCGGTGATCCCGGCCGCGGCCAGCGCCCGGTTGAGCCCGATCTCCTGGGTGGCCATCGACTTGACCTTGACCACCGAGGTCTCTCCGGTGGCCCGGACCAGGCCGGTGACGATCCGGTTGGCGTCCGCGGCGTCGGCGGCCCAGTGGACCGTACCGCCACGCGCGGTCACCGCCTGCTCCGCCTGGAGCAGGTAGTGGTCCAGGCGGTGCAGCGTATGGTCCTTGATCGCCTTTCCGGCGGCCCGCAGTTCGGCCCAGTCGGCGCGCTCGGCGACCACCTCGGCACGCCTGGCCCGGATGGTGTGGGTGGCGTGCCGCAGGTTCTCCCTGAGCCGCCGGTCGCCGAGGGCCCGTGCCGCCGCCGTGGGGAAGGCCGGCATGCCGACGAAGGTCCGGCTCATGGGGCGGGCTCCGGGCCGGTGGCGGCAAGGATCTCCGCCAGGTGCGCGACCCGGACGGGAGCGCCCAGGCGGCGCAGCGTCCCGCCGATGTGGGCGAGGCAGGAGTTGTCGGCGGCGCACAGCACCTCGGCGCCGCTCGCGGTCGCGCCCCGCGCCTTGTCGGCGCCCATCGCCGCCGAGACTCCGGAGTTCTTCACCGCGAAGGTGCCGCCGAACCCGCAGCACTCCTCGGCCCCGGGCAGTTCGGCCAGTTCCAGGCCGCGCACCGCCCGCAGCAGCCGCGTGGGACGGTCGCCGGTCCGGAGCCCGCGCAGCGAGTGGCAGGTCGGGTGATACGCGACCCGGTGCGGGAAGCACGCGCCGACGTCGGTCAGGCCCAGCACGTCCACCAGGAACTCCGACAGGTCGTAGGTCCTGGCCGCGGCCCCGGTCGTCCGGCGGTCACCGGTCAGGCGCGGGTACCGTTCCCTGACCATCGCCGCGCACGACCCGGAGGGCACGACCACCGCATCGTACCCGCCGAACACCGCCCCGAAGCGCCGCGCCAGCGGGACGGCGTCGCGTGGGTACCCGCTGTTCAGATGCAACTGCCCGCAGCACGTCTGCGCCTCGGGGAACTCCACCCGCACCCCGAGCCTGCGCAGGAGCGTGACCACCGCCCGCCCCGTCGCGGGGTAGAGCGTGTCATTGACACAGGTCACGAACAACCCGACTCGCACGCGCGCCTCCTCATCCGCGTCCGGCCGCGCTCAGCGTCCCAGGCCGGACGGGGCCCGGTCGCCGGTCAGGAGGCCGTCGTCGCGCATGGACGCGAGGACGTCGCGAGCGGCTTCGAGGGTGCGGTCCACGTCGTCGTCGGTGTGCGCCCCGGAGACATGGTTGCGCTTCAGCGACATCGGGAGCATGAGGAACCCCGCGTCGGTCATGCGGCGGTGGAAGGCCCGGTAGGCGTCGTCGTCGTTGGCGAGCAGTTCCCGATAGCCGCGGACCGGGCCGGGGGTGAAGTACACGGCGAAGACGCCGCCGAAGCCGGCGACGGTCGCGGGGACGGACAGCTCGCCGAGGATGTCGCGCAGCCCCTCGCGCAGCCGCTCGCCGAGCCGGTGCGTGCGCTGGTAGAAGTCCGGGTTGTCACGCAGGTAGGTCATCGTGGCCACGGCCGCGGCGGCGGCGACGGGGTGGCCGTTGAACGTCCCCGCGAGCAGCACGTCGGACTCGAAACGCGACATCAGGTCCCGCCGCCCGGCCAGCCCGGCCACCGGGAAGCCGTTGCCCATGGCCTTGCCGAAGGCGGTCAGGTCAGGGGTGACGCCGCAGACCTGCTGGTAGCCGCCGAGCGCGTGGCGGAAGCCGGTGATCACCTCGTCGAAGATCAGTAGTGATCCGTGCGCGCTCGTCAGGGCGCGCAGGCCCTCAACGAACTCCTGGGTGGGCAGCAGCGCGCCGACGTTGTGCGGGATCGGTTCGAGGATGATCGCGGCGATGCACTCGGGGTGGGTCTCGTACAGTGCCCGGACGCTTTCGAGGTCGTTGAACTCGGCGATCAGCGTGGAGTCCACGGCCTCGGCGAGCAGCCCGGCCGAGAGCGGGTCCCGGCCATAGGCGCGTTCGGCCGGGGAGATCACGTTTCTGGCCACCGAGTCGTGCCAGCCGTGGTAGCACCCCTGGAACTTGATCAGCAGAGGCCGTCCGGTCACGGCCCGCGCCAGCCGTACGGCCTGGGAGGTCGCCTCCGACCCGCTCATCGCCGCGATCATCATCTCGGCCGACGGGATCAGCTCGGTGACCAGCTCGGCCATCGCGATCTCAGGGGGCGTCACGCCCAGGCCGATGAGGTCGGGGCCGCGCAGCGCACGCGCGACCGCCTCGTTCACGACGGGCGCGTTGTGACCGAGCAGTACCGCGCCGAAGGCGGCGTGGTAGTCCAGGTAGCGGCCGCCGTCGGCGTCGGTGACGTAGGCGCCCTCGGCGGCGGTGAAGGCGTAGGGCGCGCCCATGTAGCGCGTGGCGGAGTTCACTCCCCCGGGGATGACCGCGCGGGCGGAGTCGTGCAGGGACCGGCCGATCGGCTTGATCGAGTCCACCTTGGCCTCACATGGAAAGTCGTTTCAGGTCGTGGCGACCGTACGTGGAACGCCGTGCCACGTCAATGCCTCCAGCCCCTTGACAGCGCCGGGGCCGCCCCCAAGGATGCAACGCATGGAAAGAGATTCCACGTCGAGTCCCCCACTCGGCGTGCTGGTGATCGGCGCCGGGGCCATCGCGGACCTGCACGTCGCGGCCATCGCCGCCGATCCCAGATGCACGCTCGTGGGCTTCGCCGACATGAGCGCCGACCGGGCGCACGCCGCCGGGCACCGGCACGGCGGCGTCCCCTGGACCACCGACGTCGACGCCGCGCTGGCCCGGCCCGACGTGTCCGCCGTCGTCTTGTGCACGCCCAACGACACCCACGAGGAACTTGCCCTGCGGGTCGCCGCCGCGGGCCGCCACCTGCTGATCGAAAAGCCCCTCGCCACGACCGTCGCGGGGGCGGCGGCCGTCGCCGGGGAATTCGCCCGGCGCGGCCTGGTCCTCTCCGTGGCCCACTCCCACCGGTTCTACGACTACGCGCGCACCGTCCACGCCGAGATCGCCTCGGGCGCGGTCGGCCGGCCCGTGCTCGTCCGGCTCGCGCTGCTCGGCGGCTGGATCTGGCCGGACTGGCGGGCCTGGGTCCTTTCCCCGGCCAGGTCCGGCGGGCACGCCCTGCACAACGGCGTCCATCTGCTGGACCTGGTCACCTGGTGGATCGGCCGCCGTCCCGTCTCGGTGTACGCCCGCGGCCAACGCCGCACCGCCGCGGAACTCGACGTTCACGACTACCTGGAGATGGTCGTCAGGTACGACGACGGCGCGGTCGCGATCTGCGAGATGAGCCGCGCGCACCGCCCCGCCGCACTGGCCCAGCGCGACGTCGTCGTGCAGGGCACCGGCGGGCTGCTCACCCTCGGGTGGGACGGCGAGGGCGCCCTGCTGTGGGACGAGAAGGGCGCGCACACGCTCGACCCCGGTGTGGCCTACGGCTTCACCGCCCAGCTCGGCGCCTGGATCGACGCCGTGACCACCGGCGACACCCGGGCGCGGGTGTCGGGCGAGGACGCCGTCACGGCCGTCGCGCTCGGTGCCGCCGCCGAACGCTCGATGGCCGCCGGCCGGCCCGTGGAGGTGCCGTGAGAACCCTTCGAGTGCTGCTCGCCGGTTCGGCGGGGGTCGGTCACCAGGACCACCAGGCGGAGATGTACGCGCCCGGCTTCGCCGCGCACCCCGGGTTCCGCGTCGTGGCGGAGATGATGGACCCGGCCGAGCTGGCCCGGCCGGACGTGGACGTGGTGAGCGTCTGCGTGCCGTTCGAGCGCCGGGTCGAGGTCGTCACGGCCGCCTTGCGGGCCGGCAAGCACGTCCTGGTGGACAAGCCGGTCGCGCTGACCTCCGGCGAGTGCGCCGAGATCGCGGCGGTCGCGGCGGAGACCGGTCTGGTCTGCCTGCCCGCCTACCACCAGCGGTTCCATCCCGCCGTCCGGGCCGCCCGGGAGGCGGTCGCGGCGGGCCGGGTGGGACTCCCGTGGAACGCGCAGGCCGACTTCCTGGTCGCGGGCGGCGGGCCGGTGTGGCCGTACGGCGAACTGCTGAACTTCGCCCCCTACGCGACCGACGCGCTGCACGCCATCGCCGGACTCCCCGTGGTCTCGGTGTACGCCCTGGCCGGGCACGTCGCCGAGGACGCCGGCGGTGGCGGGCCCGAGGACCTGGTGACCCTCTGCCTCACCCACGAGCGCGGCATGACGAGCACCGTGGTCGCCGGGCGCACCCCGCCCGTGGCCGGCGCGCGCGGCCTGTCCCTGCACCGCTACCGGATCAGCGGCTCACACGGCACTCTGCTGGCCGACGCCACCCGGCCCGGGGTCGTCGTCCGCAGCGAGGAGGCGGCGCGGACCGCCTGGGCCGGGCACGGGACCGTACACCGCATGCTCACCGAGCTGCATGACGCGGTCACCGGCGGCAGGCCCGCCGAACTCGGCCCGGCGGACGCCCTGGCCGCGCTGCGGCTGGTCGAGGGGGCCAGGGAGTCCATCGCGACCGGCGGCGTCGTCCATCTGGACGCACGAGAAGAGACCTCTGAACATGCGGAGAGGGCGGGAACGCGGTGAAACTGCTGACATACCTGCGCGACGGGGCCGTCAGGCACGGCCGCCTGCACGACGGCGACCGGGTCCAAGAGTTCGGCGACGGCGATCTCACGGTCTGGCTGCGCGCCCCCGCCGGCCCGCCCGCCGGCCCGACGTACGCGCTGGCCGGCCTCCGCGTGCTCGCGCCGATCCCCGCCCCGGCCAAGCTCATCGGGGTCGCCGCGAACTACCAGGACCACGTCACCGAGAGCGGCGCGGCCCCGCTGGACCGGGGCCGGCTCGCGCCGCGCCTGTTCCTGATGCCGCCGACCGCCGTCGCCGGGCCCGGCGACCCGATCCCGCTGCCCAAGGTCAGCGAGCAGGTGGATTGGGAGGCGGAGCTGGCGGTGGTGATCGGCGCGACCGTCAAGGACGTCGTGGTGGCGGACGCCCTGGCGGCGGTCGCCGGGTACACCGTGGGCAACGACGTGTCGGCCCGGTCCATGTCCTACGGCTATGAGCGGGACAACGGTGACCCGGCCGTCGGCTTCTTCGACTGGCTCGCCGGCAAGTGGCTCGACGGCTTCGCGCCACTCGGGCCCTACCTCGTCACCGCCGACGAGGTGCCCGACCCGCAGGCCCTGGACATCGAGTTGCGTGTCAACGGCGCGGTGAAGCAGCGCGGCTCGACCAAGGACATGATCTTCACCGTGGCGGAGCTGGTCGCCTTCGCCTCGGCGCTCATGACGCTGCACCCCGGGGACGTGCTGCTGACCGGCACGCCCGCGGGGGTCGGCGTGACCTCGGGGGAGTTCCTTTCGGCCGGTGACGAGGTGTCCGCCTCGATCGTCGGCCTCGGCTTTCTGATCAATCCCGTCTCTCCGAGGGAGACCCCATGATCCGCAGACCGCTCTCGCTGATCGCCGCCGGTGTGCTCCTGCTGGCCGCGGCCTGCTCGGACCCGACCAACGCCGGCGGGGTGAAGAAGGAGTCCGGGGCGAACGCGCTCAACGTCTACCTGTACCAGAAGCCGAAGAGGTTCAGCCCGCTGGACCCGTTCACCGGCGCCGACCAGCAGGTCATGCAGCTCATCTACGACAACCTGCTGACCGTGAACGACAAGTACGAATACGAGCCGCGCCTCGCGGAGAAGTGGGATGTCTCCCAGGACGGTATGACGTTCACCTTCCATCTCCGCACCGGGCTCAAGTGGAGTGACGGCAAGCCGTTCGGCGCCAAGGATGTGCTGTTCACCTACCGGCTGCTGGCCGATGAGAAGTCCGGCAGCGCGATGGCGGGCCGGCTCGCCGGCGCGACGTTCGATGCGCCGGACGACTCGACCTTCGTGATCAAGCTGGCCGAGCCCAACGTCGGGTTCCTCTCCCTGATCGCCGGGCCGTTCGCGTTCATTCTGCCCGAGCACGTGCTCGGCTCGGTGCCGGTGGAGTCCGTCGGGGACGACCCTTTCTTCAACCGGCCGACCACCGGGCTCGGGCCGTACACGTTCGTTGACTACAAGACCGACCAGTACGTCGAACTGGCCGCGAACCCGCACTACCGCAGGCCGGTGAAGATCGCGAAGATCTTCCTCAAGCCGGTCACCTCCGACGTGGCCACCGCCCAGCTCGGCACCGGGGAGATGGACCTCGCCCAGATCTCCCCGACGGACCTGCAATCGGTCCAGTCGCTGTCCGGGGTCACGGTGGCGAGCACACCGAGCCCCGGCTTCCTGCGCGTCGCGGTGAACCTGACGCAGAAGCGGTTCGCCGACCCTCGGGTGCGGCGGGCCATGCTGCACGCCATCGACCGCAAGTCCCTGGTCGCCACGCTGCTGGCGGGCAAGGGCAGCGTGGTGAATACCTCCTTCATGGCCAAGGCGGCGCTGCCCCCCGATCTGGACGCCTACGCCTACGACGTGGCCGCCGCCAAGAAGCTGCTCGCCGAGGCCGGCTGGGACGCGAGGGAGCCGGTGACCCTGTCCTGGGTCCCCGGGCAGCGCGACCGCGACGCCGCCGCGACCGTCATTCAGGGCGCGCTCGTCGCGGCCGGGATCGACACCAAGCTCAAGCAGGTGCAGTCGGCGGAGCTGCTGGAGTCGTACGAGAAGCGGAGCTTCGACCTCGTGCTGTTCGGCGGCGGTTCGTACTCCGTGGACCCGTCGAGCACCAACCCCATCCTGCGCTGCGACGCGTTCTACCCCAAGGGCGGCAACATCCCGTCCTTCTGCGACAAGGAGATCGACCGCCTGACCGCCGAGGCCGACACTCTGACCGGCCAGGACGAGCGGGCCGCGCTCTACCGGCGGGCCGCCGAACTGGACAACGCGCAGGTGCCCTACCTGTGGCTGTACAACCCGGAGACCATCTGGGCGTACGGCAAGCGGCTGCACGGCTTCAAGCCGAACGGCGACTTCACGCTCGGCTTCTGGAACGCGGACGAGTGGAGCCTGGCGGGTTGATCCGGAACGTGAATGAGGGGGGACGGCCGTGCTGACGTACGTGGCCCGCAGACTACTGGTCAACGCGGCCGTCTTCCTCCTGCTCAGCATCGGCGTGTTCCTGCTGGTCAGGGCCGCGCCCGGGGACCCTGTCCGGATGATGGTGAACCCCGAGCAGCTCGCCGCGGGCGGCCCGGCGTTCATCGCGCGCAAGCGCGCCGAGCTGGGGCTCGACGACCCGGTGTTCGTGCGCTACTTCATCTGGCTGCGCGACGCGCTGACCGGCGACCTCGGCTACTCCTTCGTCAGCCACCGCCCGGTCGGCGAGGTGCTCGGCGAGCGGATGGGGCCGACCGTGCTGCTGATGAGCACGGCCCTTGTGGGCGGCCTGCTGGTCGCGGTGCCCGCAGGCACGCTCGCCGCCGTCCGGCGCAACACGGCGGCCGACTACGCCTCGACCGTGGTGAGCCTTGCGGTGATCTCCGTGCCGAGCTTCTTCCTCGGCATCGCGGCGATCTACGTGTTCTCGCTGACCTTGGGCTGGCTACCGTCCTCCGGCATGTCCACGCCGGGCGGGGGCGGTCCTGCGGACATCCTCTCCCACCTGGTGCTGCCCGCGGCCATCCTCGCCCTGTCCATCGCCGGGCCCTTCATGCGGTACGTGCGCGGCGGGCTGATCGCCGAGCTGGGCGCCGACTACGTCCGCACCGCCGAGGCCAAGGGCGCCGGCCCGGCGCGCGTCCTGGTGCGGCACGCGCTGCGCAACGCGCTGATCCCGCTCATCACGGTGGTGATGATCTACGTGCCGCAGCTCCTCGCCGGGGCGGTGGCCCTGGAACAGGTCTTCGCCTGGCCGGGCATGGGCCAGCTCGCGATCAGCTCGATCGGGCAGCTCGACTACCCGGTGGTGATCGGTTTCGCGATGTTCATCGCCCTGCTCGTGCTCCTGTGCAACCTCGCCGCGGACGTCCTGTACGCCGTGGCCGACCCGAGGATCAGCCTGCGATGACCGCCGCCACAGCCGTACCGCCCGCCGCCGGGGTCGCGCGCAGGTCGCCCGCGAAACTGGCCCTGCGAAGGTTCCTGCGCAACCGCATGGCCGTCGCGGGCACGGCCTTCCTCGCACTCGTCGTACTGCTCGCCGTGTTCGCGCCGCTGGTGGCGGGCCACGACCCCAACGCGGTCGACCTGGCCGCGTTCCGCCGCCCGCCCTCCGGCGAGCACCTGCTCGGCACCGACTCCTCGGGCCGGGACGTGTTCGCCAGGCTGGTGTACGCCGGGCGGGTCTCCCTGCTGGTCGGGCTGGCCGCGTCGGTCACGGCCGTGGTCGCCGGCACGCTCCTCGGCGCGGTCGCGGGCGTCGTCGGCGGGGCCCTGGACGGTGTGATCATGCGTACCGCCGACGCGGTGCTGTCGTTCCCGTCGCTCGTCGTGGTCGTCGTGCTGGCCGGAATCCTCGGCCCGAGCGCGGGCATGCTGGTCGTGGTCTTCGCGGCGTGCAACTGGCCGACCGCCTGCCGGGTGGTCCGCGGGCTCGCGCTGAGCCTGCGCGAACAGGAGTACGTGCAGGCGTCCCGCGCGTTCGGGGCCTCCCGCGCCTCGATCATCGTGCGGCACATCGTGCCCGCCGTGCTCGCCCAGGTCGCGGTGGTCGGCACGCTGCTGGTCGCGCAGATGATCCTGCTGGAGGCGGTGCTGTCGTTCCTCGGCCTGGGCGTGCAGGCGCCGCAGGCGAGCTGGGGCAACATGCTCACCGACGCCCAGAACCTGACCCTGATCAGGACCATGCCATGGCTGTGGCTGCCCCCCGGCCTGGCCATCGCCTGCACCGTGCTCGCCGTCAACTTCGTCGGCGACGGACTGCGCGACGCCGTGGACCCGAGAGGAGTGCGCTGATGGACGGGCCGCTACTGGAGATCGAGGACCTGGCCGTCCGGTTCCCCACCGAGGACGGCGAGGTCCAGGCGGTGGACGGGGTCGGCCTCCAGGTCCGGCCCGGGGAGGTGCTCGGCGTGGTCGGCGAGTCGGGCTCGGGCAAGAGCGTGACGGCGATGGCCGTGCTCGGCCTGGTCCGGCGGCCCGGGCGGGTCACCCGCGGGCGGATCGCCTTCCGTGGCCGGAACCTGCTCGACCTGTCGCCACGCGAGCTGCGGGCCGTCCGCGGGCGCGAGATAGCCATGGTGTTCCAGGACCCGATGACGGCACTCAACCCGGTCGTGCCGGTCGGGCGCCAGATCGCCGAGGCGGTGCGGCTGCACCACGGGCGGGGGCCCGGGAGAGGACTCGGCCGGCGGGACGTGCGGGAGCGGGTGCTCGACCTGCTGGCCTCGGTCGGCGTGCCCAATCCGCAGGCCCGGTACCGGCAGTTCCCGCACGAGTACTCGGGCGGCATGCGGCAGCGGGCGATGATCGCCATGGCGCTGGCGAACGAGCCCGCGCTGCTCATCGCCGACGAGCCGACCACCGCGCTGGACGTGACCATCCAGGCCCAGGTCCTGGACCTGCTCCGGGCCGCCCGCGAGCAGAGCGGCGCGGCGGCCATCCTGATCACCCACGATCTCGGGGTGATCGCCGAACTGGCCGACCGGGTGGCCGTGATGTACGCAGGCCGGGTGGTCGAGCAGGGCGACGTGCACACCGTCTTCGACGCGCCCCGGCACCCGTACACGCGGGGCCTGCTGGCGAGCCGTCCCCGCGTCGAATCCGCGCCGGGCGCGCTGGTCTCCATCCCGGGCAGCCCGCCGAGCCTGCTCGCGCCGCCGCCGGGCTGCGCGTTCCACCCGCGCTGCCCGCTCACGCGAAATCGGGAGCCGTGCCGGACGATACGGCCCGAGACCGCGCTCGTCGGCCCGGCGCACACCGCCGCCTGCCATTTCCACGAGGAGACCGGGGAGGGGTCCGAATGACCGAGGTGCTCCGCGTCGAGGGGCTGGTCAAGCACTACCCGATCCGGTCCGGGCTGTTCCGCCGGCAGACCGGCGCCGTACACGCCGTGGACGGGGTGGACCTGACACTGTCCGCGGGCGAGACGCTCGGGCTGGTCGGCGAGTCCGGCTGCGGCAAGACCACCACGGGCCGCCTGCTCGTCCGGCTGGCCGAGCCCACGGCGGGCCGCATCCTGTACGGCGGGCGTGACCTGGCCGGGCTGTCCGCGGCCGAGCTGCGCCCGCTGCGCCGCGAGATCCAGATCGTCTTCCAGGACCCGTACGCGTCCCTTTCGCCGCGGCTCACCGTGCACGAGATCATCGCCGAGCCGCTGCGTGTCCAGGGCGTGTACGACCCGGGCCGGGTGGCCGAACTGCTCGGCCTGGTCGGGCTCGCGCCCGAGCATGCGAACAGGTACCCGCACGAGTTCTCCGGCGGGCAGCGCCAACGGGTCGGCATCGCCCGCGCGCTCGCGCTCGGGCCCCGGGTGCTCGTCCTCGACGAGCCCGTGTCCGCGCTGGACGTCTCCATCCAGGCGCAGGTCGTCAACACCCTGGCCGGTCTCCAGCGCGAACTTGACCTCGCCTACCTGTTCATCTCGCACGACCTCTCGGTGGTCAGGCACATCTGCCACCGGGTCGCCGTCATGTATCTCGGCAAGATCGTCGAAGTCGGCACGGTCGCCGGCATCTTCGAGCGGCCCAGCCATCCGTACACCCAGGCGCTGATCTCGGCGGTACCGATCCCGCACCCCTCGCTGCGCGGAGTCAGGGGGCGCATCCTGCTCTCCGGCGACGTGCCCAGCCCCGCCGACCCGCCGTCCGGCTGCCGCTTCCGGACCCGCTGCTGGAAGGCGCGGGAGCGGTGCGCGGCCGAGGAGCCCGCCCTCGCCGACCGCCTGGGCGCCGGGCATCCCAGCGCCTGCCACTTCCCAGAGGAGACCCCACATGTTGGACACCCTTCCCGACAGACCACCGGCTCGCACTGACCGGCCGCCGGTCGCCCCGGTGCGGCGAGACGGCGCCCTGCTCGTCGCGTCCGGCCAGGTCGCCGCGGGCCCGGACGGCGAACTGACCGCGGCCGGCGTCGTGGGCGCGGACGTGGACCTCGCCACCGCCCGCGCCTGTGCCTGGCGATGCGCCCGCAACGTCCTGGCCGCCGTACGCGCGCAGACCGGGACGCTCGACCGGGTCGCCGCGGTCAAGCTGACCGTCTACGTCGCCTGCGTCCCGGGCTTCGCCGAGCAGCACCTCGTGGCCGACGCGGCGACCGAGCTGCTGCTGACCGTCCTCGGCCCCGGCCGGGGGGCGCACGCGCGGGCCGCGATCGGCGTGGCCGCGCTGCCACTCGGCAGCCCGGTCGAGGTCGAGGGCACCTTCCGGGTCACCGATGACTGACCTGCTGATCAGGGGCGGCCTGGTGGTGGACGGCACCGGCGCGCCCGCGCGCACGGCCGACGTCGCGGTCGGCCACGGGCGGATCGAGGCCGTGGGCGACCTCGCGGGCCTGACCGCGGCCCGCGTCGTCGCGGCCGGGGGACGGCTGGTCTGCCCTGGGTTCGTCGACGTCCACAGCCACTCCGACCTGGCGCTGCTCAGCAATCCCGAGGCGCACAGCAAGATCCGGCAGGGCGTCACCACCGAGGTGCTCGGCAACTGCGGGCTCGGCGTCTCGCCGCTGCCCCCGCAGACCGACGCCGCCGCGCTGCGCGCCGCTGTCGGCTTCATCGACGTCGATCCCGCCCTCGCCTGGCCGTGGCGGACGCTGGCGGACTACCAGGAGACGCTGGCCGCGGCGCGGCCCGCCGTGAACACCCTCTCCCTGGTCGGTCACCTGCCACTGCGGGCCGCCGTGACCGGGTTCGCCGACCGCCCGGCCACGCCCGGCGAACGGGCCCGCATGAGCGACCTGCTCGCCCGCGCCCTGGACGAGGGGGCGGCGGGCCTCAGCACAGGGCTGATCTACGCCCCGGCCTGCTACGCCGACGAGGCCGAGCTGACCGCGCTGGCCACGGTCGTGGCCCGGTACGGCAGAATCTTCGCCTGGCACCTGCGCGACTACGCGGACGGGCTGCTGACGTCGGTGGCGCAGGCCGTCCGGGTCTCCGAGGCGAGCGGGTGCCGTACCCAGATCTCCCACCTGACCGCCGTGGGGCGCCGCAACTGGGGCACGGTGGCCGAGGCGCTGCGGCTGATCGAGGCGGCGGACGCCGACGTACGCGCCGACGTCTACCCCTACCTCGCGGGCAGCGCCAACCTCTCCCAGCTCCTGCCCGGCTGGGCGCACGACGGCGGCGAGCCCGCGATGCGCGCCCGGCTGCGCGACCCCCGGGTCCGTGACCGCATCCGGGCTGCCTGGGCGGGCCGTTGGTGGGCCTGGCCGGACGTGCTCGTCGAGGGCCGGCCGCTCGGCGGCGAGGACGAGGCGCTCGACCTGATCGCCGAACACGGCAACGGCGTCGCCATGGTCGCCTTCGGCCGTTCCGAGGACGACCTGCTCGCCGCGCTCGCCCATCCGGCGGTCGTGATCGGTTCGGATGGGTTCGCCCTGGACCCGGACGGACCCACCGGGCGCGGGACGCCTCATCCGCGTTCCTACGGCTGCTACCCTCGGCTCCTGCATCACTACGTCGGTCAGGGACGGCTCACCATCGAGGAGGCCGTGCGCAAGTGCACCGGCGCGCCCGCCGAGCTGTTGGGGCTTTCGGGGCTCTCCGGGCTGCTCCGGCCGGGTGCCGCCGCGGACCTGCTGGTGCTCGACCTGGAGACGATCGAGGATCTCAGTAGCTTCACCCACCCCCACCGCTACCCGGCGGGCGTCGACCTCGTCGTCGTGAACGGGACCGTCGTGATCGACGACGGTGACCACACGGGGGCACGCCCCGGCCGGGTCCAGCGCCCGCTGATGGAAGTGACGACATGAGACGAACCGTCGACGATGACAAACCGGCCGCGGCCAACTACCACGCGCACGCGCTGGCCAGAGGTCTCGCGCTGCTCGAACGGCTGGCCAGGGCCAGGCAGCCGGTCACGCTCGGCGAGCTGAACGACGAGACCGGTCTGCCCAAGAGCACGCTGGTGCGCCTGCTCGCGGTGCTGGCCGAGACCGAGTACGTCGTGCGTGTGGACGAGCGGCCCTCCTTCCGGCTCGGCCACAAGGTGCTCGAACTGTCCACCGCGTACGTCTCCACCCTGGACGCCTCGGCCGCCGCCCGCGGCTATCTGGCCGACCTCGCCGCCACCACCGGCCAGACCGCCAACCTGGGGGTGCTCGACGGCGCCCAGGTGCTGCACCTGTGCGTCGAGGAGCCCGACCGGCCGATTCGCTACACCGCCATGAGCGGGTCGCGCGCCGAGACGTACGCCACCGGGCTGGGCAAGCTGCTGCTCGCCGGGGTACCCGACGACGAGCTGGACCGGCACCTCCCGCCCGAGCCATGGGAACCCAAGACCGCGGACACCCGGGCCGAACTCACCGAACTCCGCGCCGACCTGGAACTGACCAGGGCACGGGGCTACGCGTTCGACGACAACGAGTTCAGCGTCGGCCTGCGCTGCCTGGCCGTGCCGCTGGAGATCGAGGGCCGCTGGATCGCCTCGGTCAGCGTGTCCGGCCCTTCGGCCGAGCTGGACCCCGACCGGCACGAGGGCTACCTGGCCGAACTGCGCGAGACCGCCGCCGCCATGGCGGCCGACCCCGACCTGGCCGCCGCGCTGCGGGTGGTCCACCGTTCTCTGTCGCCCACCGAGGGAGGCCGTTCTCGATGATCGATGTACACACCCACTGCCTGCTGGCCGAACACTGGGGTTGCGAGTGGGAGGCCAACTGGCGGCCGGTGTACGGCAGGCCGTGGGATGACGTGACGGTGGCCGACTATGACGCCGCGATGAAGGGCGTGACGGCGGCGTTCGTCTTCGGCATCCGCGCCACGGCGGCCGGGGTGGCCACCTCCAACGACTTCGTCGCCCGGTTCTGCGCGGACACGCGCACCGAGACGGTCGGCTTCATGGCGCTCGATCCCACCGATCCCGACGTGCTCGAACAAATGGCCGACGGAGTCGCCAAGGGGCTGCGCGGCATCAAACTGTACCCGGTGCTCGCCCACTTCGACCCGCGCGACACCGCCCACGACCCCTTCTACACCGCGGCGGCGCAGGCCGGGCTCGTCCTGTTGTGGCACATGGGCGCGACGCCGAGCGTCCACGGCGACCTCGGCGTCACCAACCCCCTGGTCGTGGACGAGGTCGCCCGGCGGCATCCCGCGCTGTGCCAGATCATCGCGCACCTCGGCCACCCCTGGCAGCGCGAGACGATGATCGTGCTGCGCAAGAACCGGCGGGTCTTCTCCGACGTGTCCGCCACCTGGGCCAGGCCGCTGGACGGATTCCTCTCGCTGGTGCGGGCGCAGGAGTGGGGAGTGGTGGACAAGCTGCTGTTCGGCTCGGACTTCCCGCTGTGGACACCGGACGAGGCGGTCCGCGGGCTGCGGCGGCTCACCGAGATCCGCATCCCAGGGCTCGAAGGAGTCCGGGCCGACACCATCGAGCGGCTGCTCGATGAGGACCCGCGATCCCTGCTGGGGATCGCATGACCGGTTCCTCCACGTTCTCCCCGGTGCCGATCGACACCCTGCCGACACCGGCGCTGCTGATCGACCGCGACCGGCTCATCGCCAACATCACCGGCATGGCCGCGCGCGCGGCGTCCGCCGGGGTGGCGCTGCGCCCCCACTTCAAGGCGTCCAAGTGCCTTGAGGTCGCCAGACTCCAGCTCGACCACGGGGCGATCGGCTTCACCTGCGCGACCCCGGCCGAGGTCACCGCCCTGCTCGACGCGGGGATCAACGACCTGGTCTGGGCGCACCAGCCGGTCGGACCGGCAAAGGCGGCGTTCGCAGCGCGGACGGGGGTGACCGTCGCGCTCGACTCGGCCGAGATCGCGCGCCCGCTCGCCGAGGCGGCCCGCGCGGCCGGGCGGCGCGTGCCGTACCTGATCGAACTGGACACCGGCCTCGGCCGGGCGGGGGTCGCGCCGGAACACGCGACCGCCCTCGCCGCCGAGCTGGCCGCGCTCCCCGGGCTGGAGATGCGCGGCGTGCTCACCCACGAGGGCCACCTGATGACCTACCTCGGCGACCGGGCCGGGATGGAACGGGCGGGCCGTCAGGTCGGCGAGGTCGTCATCGCCGTGGCGGCGGAACTGCGCGCGGCCGGGCACCCGTGCGAGATCGTGTCCGTCGGCTCGACGCCCGGCGCGGCCACCGCCACGCCGTTCGTTCCCGGGGTCACCGAGACACGGGCGGGCACGTACGTCTTCTACGACGGCAACCAGGTCGCCCTCGGCACCGCCGACCTAACGCGCACCGCGCTCACGGTGCTGACGAGAGTGGCCAGCGTCCAGCGCGCGGGCACCGCCATCGTGGACGCCGGGCTCAAGGCCATGAGCTCCGACGCCTCGGTGACAGGGGCCGGCTTCGGCCGGGTGCTCGACATGCCCTCCCTGGCCTTCTCGCGGGCCAACGAGGAACACGGCTACCTGACCGGCCCTGACGCCGCCGCTCTGGAGGTCGGCCGGACGCTGCGGCTGCTCCCCAACCACGGGTGCGGCGTCGTCAACATGTGGAGCCACGCCTACGTCGTCACCGGCGACACCGCGGTGGCCCGCTGGCCGATCACCGCCAGGCACTGACCGACCCGAGCCGCTGCCCGCGGGTCCTATCGGATCTCGCGGGCACCCGCCTCCCGGGCGTTCCCGCTAGCCGCCCGTGACCTGATCCCGTCTGATGGTCGAGCCGACCACGCCGCGGTCGCCGCCGTGCAGGCGGTCGTATAGACCGGGCAGCTCCCAGGGGTGATTAGCGCAGCCGATCAGGCGAATGCCCTCGTAGTGGAAGCGCACGGGGAAGGTCAGCAGGCGCTCGTGCAGCGCCGTCCCCGTCTGTGGCGAGGGCAGGTCACGCTACACGCCCAGCACGGACACGCGGCCGCCCGTCCGGCACAGCCGCGCGGCGGTGTCCAGGCCGCCCCACGCGCCGCTGGTCTCCACCACCAGGTCGACGCCCCCCGGCGAGTGCGCGCGGATCTCGTCTTCCAACGTCGGGCTGCGCGCGTCCCAGGTCAACAGGCCGAGTGCGGCCGCGAGGCTCAGCCGGGTCTCGTTAGGCGTCAACGGCGTGGACCCGTGTGCCGTACAGAGCGGCCACCAGCGCCGCGCAGACCCCGACCCCGCCCAACCCCACGACCGCGACGTTCTCACCCGGCTGGTAGGTGCCCGCGTGCAGGCAGAGCAACCCCAGACTCGTCAGGAACGTCAGCACCGCTCCGACGAAAGGCCCGCTGGCACCGGTACGGCGCGGTGGGCGGGCACAGCCGCGTAGTCCCCGTGCGGCGCGGCGATGAAGACCCTTTCCCCTGCCTATCTCGAACGTCTTCACTTCCATCTTGCGGGGCCCGGTGATCACCCAGCATCTGTTCATTCGTCCGTCCTCAGGTGGATGTACGGCTTGGCGGGCCGCCGCGAGTCCTGTGGCTCGCGGCGGCCGGGATGGTTCAGGAGAAGCGGTAGAAGTAGAGGTGGCCGTCGTCCAGATGGAAGCGCAGCCCGATGTCCTGGCCCGCCAGGTCGGCGAGGGTACGTCCGTTCCTCCAGGTGGCGACGCGATCGATGCCGTCACCGGTGATCGCGACGGAGTCGGCGGCGGTGAATCCGGGCACCGCGGCACCGGACGCGTCGAGCACCTCCACCTTTAGCGTGCCCTTGACGTCGGCGTTCAGATGAAGCGCGGTGCCGGTGAAGCGGAGCGGCTTGGTGGTGATGACGCCGAGCTGGTGGCCGCCGTTGGCGTAGGACACGAAGCCGTCCCGGCGCCACTTGGCGACGGCAACGGAGGCCCCACGGGTGCGGGAGCCGTGCAGACCGTCCCAGCCACCGTAGTACATCCACACCTCATCGCCGCGGGTGACCAGCGGCCCTCATCGTGGGGCTGGGTGCGGGAGGTGCCGCCCTGCTCGGAGTGTTCGCCCTCATGGGGCGTACGGGAGGCCCTTGATCCCTCCCGGGCCCCCGACGAGCTACCTGCCCTCCCTCGCGGTGGCGTCGTTCTCCTTCCACATGAGCTCGTCGATCACGTCCGCCACGCCGCTGACCCGCCTGGTGAGGCGGACGGCGATCTGCGTCTCGGAGCGGCGGTCCATCCAGCCTCGCAGGGTGACCACTCCGTGGACGACGGCGACGCGTACGCCGGAGGTCTCGAACCACAGGGTGCGTTGGAGGATGTCATCGCGGATCTCGCGGGCGATGACCTCATCGTCGCGCACGAGCATCTTGAGCAGGTCACGCTGGCTAACGATGCCGACGAGGTGGCCTTCGCGATCGACCACGGCGAGCCGTTTGACGCCATGCTCGTCCATCATCCGGGCGGCCTCGGTGATGGTGGCGCCTGGTGTCGTGGTGCGGGCCGGGCTGGTCATCAGGTCCCGGCGGTGTCGCCCGTAGCCTTGCGGCGGCCGGTGCCGCGGTCGGCCGACATGCGGTGGCGCAGCCGGTGTCGTGGGCCACGTAGACGACGTCAGTGGTCATGACGTCCTGGACTTTGGTGTTCATGGGGACCTCCTGGGCCCGAGCCGGCGTCTTGGCGAGTGGCGGTGGTGTCGTCCTCGTCCGCGCCGGATGGCAGGGCCCGACGTCGCCGCGGTCGATGTCCGGCAGTCCGGCGAAGGAGGCCTCCAGCATGTTGGAGAGCTCCGGGGCCCGGTTGTGGCCGCCTGTCGTTCGTCAGCGCAGGTGGCGGCGGAGCGGCGAGGCCAGCGGACCGCACTGGACCAGGCGGACACGGGCGTCCGCGGCGGTGGCCCCGCAGGTGTCGCGATGACGGGATTGAGGTCCAGTTCGACGACTTGGGGCAGGCCTTCCAGCAGGTGGCCAACGCGCGGACGTGGATCGGGCGACTGCCGCGGTATCCGTACAGGAGCGGGCGGCAGCGCGGCTCGTCCAGCATCCGCATCGCGCCGGAAAGGCCGAGCGGCGGCACCCGGAAGGCGCGGTCGGCGAGCAGGTCGGCGGACACACCGCCTATCCCGGCCATCACTAGCGGTCCGAAAGCGGGGTAGTTGACGCCGCCGGGAAGCATCCGCTGAACGATCGCTCCCGGCATCCGGCCGCCCAGGGCGGCGGCCAGGTCACAATAGGACCTTCCGGCCTCTTTGGCCGTGGCGAGGTTCAGCCGGACCACGCCGATGTTGCTCTTGTGCACCAAGGTCGGCCCGATGGCCTCCAGTACGGCGGGCAGCCCGGTGCGGCCTGCGGCCCGTTCCGCCTCACCCGCGTCGCTCACCGGAATGGTCGGGGTCAGTGTGATCCCGTAGCAGCCGAGTAGCCGGGCGGTGACATCGGTCGGCATTCCTCCTGGACGATGGCGCGGGCGGTACCTCGGTCCACGTCGTCCGGCTCGGCGGGCCTGGCCCGCCATTCGGCGTAGGCGGCGGCGCGGGCGAGCGCGTCCACGGCCTGCTCGGGAAAAGCGTAGAACGGCACCCGCCCGCCGATCACGCCGTCGTGGCCGGCGGCGCAGGCCAGCATGGTCTTGCCGGTGGAGCGGGCGGCGTCCGCGATCGCCTACCTGGGCAGCATGCCGGATGGGCACGCTGCCCTACTCGGTCAACCGGGTTCTACGCCTCCGCAGGAAGCTCCATCTGCAAGAAGACATCCACGTCGGTGGTGGCAACCCGGTGGATGGTTTCCCTGACCAACGTCTCCGCCTCGGGGAGAGTGATCTCGAAGGCGGCGGCCGTCCAAGGGATCAACTCGGTGGCCAGGGGCGGGGTGGCGGCGCAGATGTGCTTTAGGAGGCGCTGGTACGCAAGGCCGCGAGGGCCAGGGGCCAGCATGTGCTGGATTGCGGCGTTCGCCTCTCGGCGTTCTTCCTTCCTCAGAAAGAGGTCTTCCGGGCTGTCGGTGAGCTCGGTGGCGGGCAGGTCCAGGTGGATCATGGCGTTGTTGCGGTGGAACTCCGGGTGCAGCTCACGCAGTTGCCCCAAAGCACGACGGAGCAGGCGATACCCACTCCGCCAGTCCAAGCGATGCTGGGTCAGCAGGTCCGCGGGGATGGCGTAGAGGTCGCGGGCGCCATGCCGTACTCGGAGGATGGCGTCGAGAAGAAGATCGAAGGCGGCGGGGTCGTCTCGGAGAGGGCGGGACCAGTCGGCCGTGCGAAGATCTCGCTCTGGGCGGGTGGCGGCTCCTCGGCTCTTGGCGTCGGCGCGGCGGACGCGGGCTTCGAGGCTGTGCAGTTCATGGTGGATGCACTGTGCGCGAAAGGCTCGCACTTCGGCGGGCTCTCCTGGGTGTGGGCGCTTTTTGATGAGCGAGGTGATGGCATCGATGCGGGTGCTGGACGCCTCCGGCGAGGTGACCCACTGATGGATCACCTCCATCTCACGAACCACCACGCCTCCCTTGGTCCGAGGCAGCTGGCCGCCGTGCAGGGCTTCGCGTAGCTTGGTGAAGCCGTGCATGAGGTGATCCGCGATGGTCTCCTCGCAGTCGTCGCACATGCGTGCCGCCTCGGTTCCCGTGCACGGTCTGCCGTTGTGGCGGGCGCGGCGTAGTGGTCTGCGGGCGACGTCACGCAGGGTTGGGGCCACGAGGAAGAGGTAGGCCGAGAACGCGATGTGCTGGTCTTCGGCGGCGATGGCCGCGAGTTTCATGATCGCTTCCCTCCGAGAACATGCCAAAGGCATGTTTCTTGGCAATCGGGCCTCGTGAGTCGAGGCCATCTCAGAGGGAGCGATCAGAGTCGCTCGTGCTCGCGGGCATCAGCCGTTGAACGGGATCAGCTTTCCAGTCCCGATCTATGCCGGTCAACCGCTTTCTCGATATACCCCGTCTAGTGCATCAATGGCTGATTGATGCTGCTCAATGAGCACATGGTCGGTTCGCGTAGGCCCACCCAACCCCCGGACGGCCTCCCGTAGCAACGCCCCAGGATCGGCGGTGCACGGCTGGATCCGGCCGTGGCCACGACGGGCCCGTTTGTCCAGGGCGTGACCGTGCAAGGTGTGGTTGGCGGCCTGCGCCAACTCTCGTAAGGACGGCACGGCTTCACAGACCGTCTTGAACACCGACCATGGGAACAACGCAGGGCGCAACGACTCCACCGCCAAGTACGCCGCCGGCAGCGGCTGCCGCCCGCAGGCATGGGCGATCAGTGTGAGGCGTTGGCGCGCCAGGCCCAGCAGCGAGGCGCGGGAGGCGGGGCCGAGCGGCTTGCCGAACAGGTTCCGCTCCAGGGCACGCAGCTTGGGCAGCACGCGCAGCAGCAGGTCGGAGCCTCGTTCGGCGAGGCGCTGGGCCGTGCGCAGGTCGAGACGGTGCGTGGCGCCCATGGCCAGGCTGGTGAGCATCCGGTCCGCGCCGAGGCGGGCCAGTACGCGCTGGCCCTCGCTCGTCGCCGGTGCGCCGTCCGCCGTGCGGATCAGGCCCGTCACCCACAGCGGGCAGGCGGCCGTCAGCGACCAGTGGGCGGCGGCGGCGATCATGCCGTAGTTGGTCAGCGGCGGACCCGGGTTGAGCACGAGGACGATCTCGTCCACATCGCGCAGGCTTCCGGAGCCGGTGCGTCCGGTGGCGGCGTCTCCGGCTGCGAGCGCGGCCAGTACGGTGTCGCGCACCGCGCCCAGGTCGCCTTGCACGCCCTCGATCACCTTGACGTCGGCGTCCGTGGGGCTCAGCCGGGCGAGCCGGTGGGCGCGCTCGGCCGCCTCCGGGCTCGCCAGCAGGCGCAGGCGCGGCACTCCGTGTCGCTGAAGAACGTCTTGCCGGTGCCGTAGGCAGGTCACGACGGCCTGGATGGCGAGCAGGTCGTCGGAATCCCGTCCCTCGCGATCCAGCCCCACGGCCATCAGGCCGAGGACGTCGCCGCTGCCCAGTACCGGCCACATCGTGGTACCGGTAGCACCGACAAGATTGACGCCCTGGTCACCCCTCTCCCACTCCTCGGCCGCGTCCAGCAGGGTGACGGGTAGCGGCCCGCTGGCGCCTGAATGGGGCTCCAGGTGGGCGGCGTGGGTGGCGGCTGCGGTGTAGAGGTCGATGAGGGCCTGATCCTTGAGCATGCGCACACAGCGCGCGTGCCCCTGCACGACCTGTGAGGTAATCCGAATATGCCCGGATATGTTGCCCTCGCCCTCCCCCCGTGTCTGGAACACGCCGAGCAGCCTTTGGATCGCCTCCCTGGTGCGCGAGTCGAGGTCCTTTTCCTCCTTCTCGAACCAGCGCCGTAGCTGATCGGCGAACCAGGCGCGGAGGATTCCGTGATCGGCCGCCTCGCCACGCCCCAGGCGTTCGAAGAGTGCGGCCTTGGTGGTCTCCCAGGGGTCGGCGAACTTTTCGAGCCGTCTGGCGGGCAGCTCGGTGGTGCCGTACTTCAGCGCTTCGCTCGCGGCCCGCAGGTCGCCCGCCTGCCGCGCCGCCAGGAGTCGCCACAGGTCCTGGTGCTTGCTGTCCGCCTCGACCAGGATGTCCCAGAAGCGGTGCCGGATCAGCCACAGCCGCAGGTGGCCGTCCACGTCGCCCGGACGTTCCAGCGCGTACGGCTCGCCCGCCGCGTCGATGTGCAGAATGCGCGCGGGTACCTGCGCCACCAGCGTCGCGCACAGCGCGCCCACGCTCAGCGCGAACGCCCCCGAGCCGCAGCTCACCAGCACCTCCGCCGGACGCCGCTCGGCCAGCCAGCCGCCCAGCGCTCGCGAGGCATCCTGAAAGTAGGGTCCTTCCACCGGCACTACGACGACGGACTGCGGGGCGAAACGCCCGCCGCACAGGCCGTCGGCCGAGACGAGGCGGGCTCGGATCTCTTCTGCCCGGTCGGCGAGCGGCCGGGTGCCGGGACTGCTGGGGTCGGTGGTCCCGAGAAGGACGACGGCCGAGACATGCGTGCCCGTCTCGGCCAGTCCTTCGAAGATCTTTCGTAGCGGCCGGCGGTCCTTGCCGGTGGCGTCCGCGTCGCCCTCGTAGTCGGGGGCGGCCATGGCGGCGAGGGGCACCCCCGCGAGGCCGAGGTCACCGCCGCCGACGGCGTGCACCAGCACCCTGCCGCCCGGCTTTCCCGCCACGGCGGCCCCTCCGTGCGACATGCGATGAAACTACCGGCGCTTATCCGGTTTTTTGGCCGAATGAACGACCAGATGATGAGAGTTCTCGGTGGCCGCTGGCAGCGAACGGCCAGGGCCGCCCTTTCTGTCGTTCTCGGTGAACCACTCGTAGTTCCGTCCGGACGGGTTGGGGGGCGCGGGGATGCCCGGGAGCAGCCAGCCAGGGCGGGTACGCGGGTAGTACACCGGCATGCCCGGCTTGCCGCGCGCGACGGCGAGCATCGCGGCGCGGATCTCGGTGAGCTCGGGATGGCTTTCGACCAGAGCGTCGAACTCCGCTCGCGCGGCCCGCAGGATCTCCGTCGCGTCCGTCTCCGGGAGATCGCCGGAAAGGCTCCGGTAATACGCGGCGTACTCGTCGCCCGAATGGAGTTCCGTGGTGGCCGGATCAATTTCCAGGCGCACGCTGCCGAAGCCGAGCGGACGGCCCAGGCCGAGCCGGTGGAAATGGTCCTCCGGGAGGGACAGCAGCCAGGCGAGCGCGCCGAGTTCTCCCTTGTCGAGATCGCGCACCTCGATGGTGAACCGGAACGTCGTTCCGGGGGCCACCCAGCCGGTGATCGAGCGGTTCTGGCTGTCCCGCTGGGTCGCGGACGTGGTCCGATATCGGCGCTTCTGCTCGTTGTCCTGGTCGTTGTCGCTGGCCGGTTCCCTCGGCCGCAGGTACTCGCGGTAGTGCCCACCGACCAGAATCTGCGCCGGGTCCGGTCTGGCCTGCGGGATGTTCCAGTGTTGAGGGTCCAGCCCGGCGTGGTGCCAGTACGCCTTCCGTCCGCGGAGTGCGCGGCCCGCCTGGTAGAGCTCTTCCTTGGGCGTGCGGTCGGGCAGCGGCAGTTGCGGAGTGTTGGCGGCGGCGGCGAGGTAGAAGCGGCCCTGGTGGGGTTTCGGCTTCGACAGGACGGCCAGCGCGAGGCCGTCGCCGTCGAACCGGCGGACGGCGGTGCGGGCGTCCTGGTCGCAGGTGACCGGGCCGATGCGCAGGCGTCCCCGGTAGGCGGCTTGCCGTACGCCCTTTCCTTGAGGCGCCACCCAGCCGAAGACGCGATCGGCCGGGGAAAGTTCATTCAGCTTAGTGGCAGGGTGGAGCGATTTGTCGAGGAGGTCGGCGGGGGCTACGGAGTAGATGTCGCGCGGAACCAACACGGGGTAGAGCTTCTCAACCTCCCTTTTCTTGTTCAGCAGGGCGTAGCAGAGAAATTTCGGGCGCAACGTCCTGACATCTGGGTCGTACAGGTGCGGGCTCCAGGCAAGCCGGCCGGGGCCGTTGCCGATGCGTTCGCCCGGTGCCGCCTTCTTGCCATCGGCTTTGACCCGGCCGTTGATCTCCTTCTCGGCGTGGGCCTTCCTGTAGTTCAGGATCAACTGGTCCCAGTCCTCGCGGATCTTGCTCCATGGGTACGCCGGAAGAAGACACTCCGGGTTAGCACCCATGTAGAAGAAGCGTTCGGAGTGCTTGCCCTCGATGTTCGGGCCGGTCACGTACGCGCGCCCCTCGACCACTCGTCCCCCGCGCTTCGGCCGGAGCTGATCGCGGGAATCATGGGAGACGAAATCAGTGACGACGTCTCCGTTCTTACCTCGGCCCACCGTCGCCCAAATGAGCCCCCGGTGTTCTGGCGGATCGGCGTGAATATGCTCCCCGGTCTCTCTCGCGTACATCTTGATGGAGGCCATCCGGGACTCGTGCAGCACGCCTTCGCGCGCGGCCGTACGGCGTTGGCGCACCCGCCCGGCCCCCGCCACCTGGCCACCGGTGGCGTGTGTACTGTGCGGGTCCGCGGCCGTGGGTTTCTACGGCAAGGTCGATGTCCCGCTCGCCGAGAGCGACCTCTACCGCAACAGCACGCCGCGCGGGCACACCGGGATGGCCCTCTGCTGGCCGTGCGTGTGCGGTTTCCACGCTCTGCCGTACGGCTGCCGCCTGACCGGCGGACAGTCGATCGCACTGCACAGCTGGGACGACCGTTTCATGGCCCGGACGTCGTCCCGGCAGGTGCAGCGGAACCGGCGACTGATCGCGCTCGGTCAGCGGGATCCACGTCGGGTACCGGCACGCGAGGTGGTCGCGCTACAGGAGCTACGGGCCCACGACGACCGGCTGACCGCAGGGGTCGACCTGCTCGTCTTCAGCAACGAGAACCGGGGCCCTTCCCTGGAGATCCAGTCGCTGGAGCAGCCGCTGGCCGAGTGGCTGCGGCGCTCGTCCCGCCCACCGCGCGGACGCGGCTTTCCCGCGCTGCTACGCGCTCACGCGACTACCAGCAGGCCTGGCGTGGTCGGACTGGCGCGCAACGCGTTCCGCGCGCCGGGCCGAATCGTCGGGGCGAGCGCCCGGTACCTGATCAGCGGCCTTGAGCGGGGCGTCCTCCGCGACGAAACGTCCGCGCTGGCCGAGTTGTGCTTCTCCTTCACGACCGAGGTGATGCGGATGAACCAAAACGAAATCGACGAAATCAGGCCGTCGGCACCCAGGTCGCCGCTTGGCTCGCCGAGGCCGACTCCGCAGGCGCGTTGCGCGAGCTGAACAGCACGCTCAAGGAGCCCAAACGAATGCGGCACTGGCTGATGCGCCGCAACCTGGACGCCCTGCTCAACTCGAAAACCCGCTCACGCGGTCCGCTGGTCACCGATGACCAGTTCCGCCTGCTGTTCGACCCCGAGGTGGAGAACGCCTGGTTCCATCGCCAGCTCCTCTTCGTGTCGGTGGTCCAGCGGTTGCACGAACTGGGTTTCAAGCCGGCCGACGGCGAGCGGATCGCGGCGGCGATGGCCGACGAAGTGCCCGACTACCCCGAGGACGCCGGCTACATGAAGGGCGAGGAGTCACAGCGATGAGCCACCTGGTGGGAAAGGTCGTCCTGGACATGGTGGCGGGCGCCCCCAACAACGGGCGAGGAGAGGACAACCTGGCCCAGGTCAAGCAGATGCGGGTCGGGCGTGACATCCACCCTTACGTATCGGCGCAGGCGTTCCGGCGGTGGCTGCGGGATTCGCTTCCGGCCTCCGAGCCGATCTCGCCGGTCGTGCGGTCCGGCACCGGGCAGAAGCAACAGGCGTACACGCAGGGCCGTCCCGACCTCTACCTCGACGACGACCTGTTCGGCTACATGGTCGCGGTGAAGGGTGACAAGACCACGACCTGCCAGCGCGACACCGTGCTGGCGACCGGCACGTTCGTGTCCGTCGCGCCGCGCCCGCCGGTACGGGACTTCGGGACGATGAGCCGGGGTTTCGCCGCCGGGGAGAACCCGGTTTTGCACGCGCACGAGTTCTACACCGCCGAACTGGCGGGCGACGTGCTGCTCGACATGCCGCGCGTCGGCGTGTTCGAGATCGACGGCACTGGCCTGAAGGTGGCGCTGCCGGAGCCCGCCGCGCTACTGGCGCGTGACAACGGTGCGGAACCGGTGACGTTCCGGGGCAGCAGCGCGCTGCGGCTCCCGATGCCCGAGCGCCGCCGCCGAGCCGCGCTGTTGCTGCGCACGCTGACCGCCGTCCGTGGCGGGGCGAAGCAGGCACTGCACTACGGCGACCGCACGCCCGCGCTGGTACTGCTCGCACCCACTCTGGGCGGGATCAACCCGTTCACCCGGATACTGGGGGTACGCAATGGCCGGGCATATGTGGACGCGGCAGTGCTCAGCGCCGAGATCGATGCGTGGGCCGATGAGCTGGACGGCCCGGTTCTGCTCGGCTGGTCGCCCGGGTTCCTCGGTGACCAGCGCGACCAGGTACGCCGTGAGCTGGACGGTCTCACCTCCACCGGCACGCTGGTGATCGACCACCCGCGCGTGCATGAATGCCCTCGTGTGGGCTGTTTTGATGGTAAGGATCTCGTGACGGTGGGTTGACGCCGGTCACGGGCGGGGTGGACTGGCGGTATGGGCGAGCGTGAGCCCTACCCCAGCGATCTGACCGATGCGCAGTGGGCGTTGATCGAGCCGGTCATCAGCGCGTGGAAGGCGCGGCATCGGTCGGTCAGCGGGCATCATTGCCGGTACGCGATGCGGGAGATCGTCAACGCGATCCGCTACCGGGACCGGACCGGCTGCCAGTGGCGGCGCCTCCCGCACGACCTGCCGCCGCGCGGCGCGGTGTACTACTACTTCGCGTTGTGGCGTGACGACGGCACCACCGAGACCCTGCACGACCTGTTGCGCTGCCAGGTCCGCGAGGCCGCCGGGCGGACCGAGGACCCGTCCGCGGTCAGCCTGGACACCCAGACCACGCACGCCGCCGCGACCGTCCCCGCCGACACGACCGGGCTGGATGCGGGCAAGAAGTCCCGGGGCCGCAAGCGCGGCATCGCCACCGACGTGCTCGGGCTGTTGATCGCGGTGGTGGTGACCGCCGCCAGCGTGCACGACAACGCCATCGCCGCGGACCTGTTGGACGTCGTCGCCATCGACGCGCCCACCGT
>NZ_JBIRBB010000033.1:0-49904 GCF_044326295.1 Spongiactinospora sp. 9N601 | reverse complement strand
GGCGGGGGCTTGTTGGGGGCTTGGGGGCTTCGAGGTGCTGGGGGCGTTCGGGGCTTCTGCCGAGTCGATCAGCCTCAGGAGCGTCTCAGCGGCCGTAGGGCGTCCGGAAGGGTCCTTGACCAGGCATCTGTCCAGCAGGTGGCGTAAGGGGCCCTCTGGGACCTCTGAGAGGTCCGGAGGGGCGTTCAGGATGCGGTTGAGCACCGCGGGGATCGTCTGGGCCCCGAACGCCGGGCGTCCGCTGGCCGCGAAGACCATCGTGATCGCCCACGCGAACACGTCGGAGGCCGGGCTCGCCGGGTGGCCGGAGATCTGCTCGGGCGAGGTGTAGGCCGGGGTGCCCATCACCGAACTGGTGGTCGTGGCCGTGGCCATGTCCAGGGCACGGGCGATGCCGAAGTCGATGACCCTCGGCCCGTCGGCGGCCACCAGGACGTTGCTGGGCTTGAAGTCGCGGTGGACGACCCCCGCGTGGTGGATCGCGGCCAGAGCCGTCGCCGTACCGACCGCGATGCGCATCAGCTCGTCGCCGCCGATCGGGCCCCGGTCGCGGACCAGCCGGTCCAGCGGAACGCCGTCGACGAACTCGCTCACCACGTACGGGCGATCGTTGCGCACGTCGGCGTCGAGCACCGGGACGGTGCAGAACCTGGCGACCCGGCGCGCGGTCTCCACTTCGCGCCGGAACCGCTCGCGCGCCGTGGCGTCGGCCGCGAGCCTGGCGTGCAGCAGCTTGACCGCGACGCGCTCGCCCGAGGCGGACTCGGCCAGGAAGACCGTGCCCTGGCCGCCCTCGCCGAGCAGCCCGAGGAGCCGATAGCCGCCCAGCGCGGACGGATCTCCCGGGCGTAATGGATCCACGTTGGGCATCCGCTCGTCCACGGGTACGGCGCCTCCCTCTCACGGGGTGTGGCCGGTCAGCCGGCCGTACGCTCCCACGCGCGGACGCGGTCGCGGTAGGCGCGGGCCGCGGCCCGCAGCTCGGCCTCGGGGTCGAGGCCCTCGGCGCGCGCCTGGCGCACCAGCTCGAACAGTCGCGCGCCCAGCGCCGAGACCCCCTCGCCGGGCAGGTCGGCGGGTGCGCCGATCCGTTCGGCGCGGCTTTGCAGCTTGGCCGCCAGCGTCAGCGACGGCTGGCCGAGCGGCACGCCGGAAAGGACCGACTCCTTGCCCTTGGCGGCCCGCTCCGCGGCCTTGATGACCTCCCAGTTGTCAATGACCTCCGCCTCCCCGCCGGCCTCGACCGACCCGAAGACGTGCGGGTGGCGGCGTACCAGCTTGTCCACGATGCCCGCGGCCACGTCGTCGATGTCGAAGCCGTCGGCCCGCTCCATCGCCAGCCGGGAGTGGAAGGCGACCTGGAGGAGCACGTCGCCCAGCTCCTCGCGCAGCGCCGGGTAGTCGTCCTCCTCGACGGTCTCCTGCACCTCGTACGCCTCTTCGAGCAGGTAGGGGACCAGCGTCTCGTGGGTCTGCTTGGCGTCCCACGGGCATTCGCGGCGCAGCCGGTCCATCACCCCCACCAGGTCGAGCATCCGCGCGCCGGGCAGGTCGTAGGAGCCGGGCATGACCTCGATCGCCGGCGGGTCGTCCTGTCCGACGGCCACGTGCCCGACCGCGCGCAGCAGGTCGGAGTCGCCGTCCTGGGCGGCGAGCCACACGACCTGGCCCGCCCGCGCCTCGGCCACCAGCCGGGCCGGGTCGGGCTCGATCACCTCGATCTGGACCCCGGCCTCCGCGAGATAGGGCAGGCAGGGGTGGTCCGCCGAGCCGGTGTAGGCCCGCCCCTCGCGCAGCAGACGCCAGGCGTCGTGCCCGAGCAGCCCCGGCGCGACCCGGGGCGAGGTGGTGATGAGGATCAGCGGCATGTCGGCATCACCCGCCGGATCAGCCGTCCTGCGGCATCTGGCCCTCGGGGCCGCCCTGCTGCGGCCCGCCCTGCTGGGGCATGCCCTGCTCGGGCCCGCCCTGCTGCGGCTGCGGGGCCTTGCCGAACCGCTCGGTCGCCAGGAACGTGCCCTGCTGCTGGTCCCACCGCCCGTAGCGGGGGTTGAAGGTGACCGGCACCTTCTGGATCTCCTGCACGAGCGCCTGCTGACCGCGCTGCAAGGACGCGTCGTCGGTGCCGCCGCCCATCTCGACGATCAGCTTCTGGCCGGTGAGGAAGGCGCGCACGTAGTCGCGGCTCTGCGACGGCGGCACCCCCTGCACCAGGAGGGCCTGCTCGATCTGGCGCGGGTTGCCGCCGCTCTGGTTGGTGATGAAGGCGTCGATCTCGCCGTCGGTGACCCTGACCTTCTGGGACTCGGCGAGCTGCGCGTACCTGTTGGTCTCGACGAGCTGGAGCAGCACCGACTGCGGCACCGGGCGCGGGAGCTGCTGCTGGGCCTGCGGAACGGCCTGCAGTGCCTTCTGCACCTCGCGGACGCTGTCCTCGACCTCGGCGACGCTGATCCGCTGGTCGCCGACGATCGCCGCCGCGCCTGCCTTCATCGGGGAGCACGCGGTGAGCAGGACGACGCCGCAGGCCGCCGCGGCCACGGCCAGACGCGTTGAAGTCTTCACGGTGGGATCCCTTCCGACAAATCCCGCCTACCTTACCGTGCCTGCTTGACGGGAACCGATTCGAGGAACATCGCCTGGACCAGGTCGCCGCACCACTTCAGCAGATCCAGGTCGCGCAGCGGCTGCCCGCCCAGCGGCTTGGTCTTCGGCACCGGCACCAGCAGGGTCTGCACGGTCTGCTTGTAAAGGGCCTTGGGGTAGAGCCGCTGGAGGCGGACCTGCTGCGACTCGGCGAGCCTGACCGGGGCGAACTTGACGTGCTGGCCCTGCACGGTCACGTCGGTCAGGCCGGCCTGGCGGGCGCGGACCCGGAACCTGGCGACCTCCAGCAGGTTCTCCACGGCCTGCGGGGGCCGCCCGTACCGGTCGGTCAGCTCGTCACGGACCGCCACGATGTCCTCCTGCGCGCCGATCGCCGCGATCCGCTTGTACGCCTCAAGGCGCAGCCGCTCGGAGGTCACGTAGTCGTGCGGGATGTGCGCGTTGATCGGCAGCTCGACCTTGACATCGGCCCGCTCGCCGTCGGCCGCGGGCGCGCCGGTCAGCTTGGCCTTCTGCTCCTGCACCGCCTCGGACATCATCCGCACGTACAGGTCGAAGCCGACGCCCGCGATGTGGCCGGACTGTTCCGCGCCCAGGATGTTGCCCGCGCCGCGGATCTCCAGGTCCTTCATCGCGACGTACATGCCCGCGCCCATCTCGGTGTGCTGGGAGATGGTCGCCAGGCGTTCGTGCGCGGTCTCGGTCAGCGGGCGTTCGGGCGGATAGAGGAAGTAGGCGTACCCGCGCTCGCGCCCGCGCCCCACCCGGCCGCGGAGCTGGTGGAGCTGGGACAGGCCGTAGCTGTCGGCGCGATCGACGATCAGCGTGTTGGCGTTGGGGACGTCCAGGCCGGACTCCACGATGGTCGTGCACACCAGCACGTCGAAGTCGCGTTCCCAGAAGTCCACCATGATCTTTTCGAGCTGGTTCTCGTTCATCTGGCCGTGCGCCACCGCGATCTTGGCCTCCGGCACCAGCTCGTGCAGCCGGGCCGCGGTCTTGTTGATGCTCGCCACCCGGTTGTGGACGAAGAACACCTGGCCGTCGCGCATCAGCTCGCGGCGCACCGCCGCGGCGATCTGCTTCTCGTCGTAGGGGCCGACGAAGGTGAGAATCGGGTGCCGCTCCTCCGGAGGCGTCAGGATCGTGGACATCTCCCTGATCCCGGTCAGGCCCATCTCCAGGGTGCGCGGGATCGGGGTGGCGGACATGGACAGCACGTCGACCTGCGTGCGCAGGTGCTTCATGGCCTCCTTGTGCTCCACGCCGAACCGCTGCTCCTCGTCCACGATGATCAGCCCGAGCTGCTTGAACCTGATCTCCGGGCTGAGCAGCCGGTGCGTGCCGATCACGATGTCCACCGAGCCTTCGGTGAGCCCGCGCATGGTCTCCTTGACCTCGCCGTCGGTCTGGAACCGCGACATCGGCCTGACCACCACGGGGAAGCTGGAGAAGCGCTCGGCGAACGTGGACAGGTGCTGCTGCACCAGCAGGGTCGTGGGGACCAGCACCGCCACCTGCTTGCCGTCCTGGACGGCCTTGAACGCGGCCCGCACCGCGATCTCGGTCTTGCCGTAGCCGACGTCGCCGCAGATCAGCCGGTCCATCGGCAGCGGGCGTTCCATGTCGCGTTTGACCTCGTCGATGGCGGCGAGCTGGTCGTTGGTCTCGGCGTAGGGGAAGGCGTCCTCCATCTCCCGCTGCCAGGGGGTGTCCGCCCCGAACGGGTGTCCCGGCGAGGCCATCCGGGCGCTGTAGAGCCTGATCAGCTCGCCCGCGATCTCCTTGACCGCCTTCTTGGCCCGCGACTTGGCCTTGGCCCAGTCGGCGCCGCCCATCCGGTTGAGCGTCGGGGCCTCGCCGCCGACGTAGCGGGTCACCTCGTCGAGCTGGTCGGTCGGGACGTACAGCCGGTCGCCCTTGGCGTACTCGATGACCAGGTACTCCCTGGTCGCCCCCTGCACCGTGCGCTGGACCATCTCGATGTACCGGCCCACGCCGTGCTGCTCGTGGACCACGTGGTCGCCGACCTTGAGCTGGAGCGGATCGACCATGTTGCGGCGGCGGGACGGCAGCCGCCGCATGTCCTTGGTGGACGCCTTCTGCCCCACCAGGTCCAGGTGCGTGAGCACGGCCAGCGACTCGGTCACGAAGCCGTGCTCCACCCGGCCCGTGGTCACATGGACCACGCCCTTGCCCGGCTCACCGGCCAGCCCGGGCTCCAGCCTGGCCGGCACGTCGACGCCCTTGAGCAGCTCCACCATCCGCTCGGCCGGGCCGTGGCCCTCGCTGAGCAGCACCACCCGGCGGCCCTCGCCCAGCCAGCCCTTGATGTCGGCGAGCGCCCGCTGGGTGTCGCCGCGGTAGGACTCCGCCTCGTGCGCGTCGAGCGTCACCCCGTCGTCGTCGCCGGTACCGGTGAACGGCGCGATCGACCACCACGGCAGCCCCAGCTCACGGGCGTGGGCGCGGACCTCGTCCAGGCCGCGGAACGCCGACGCGCCGAGGTCGATGGGGGCCTCGCCGCCCGCCGCCGCGTTGATCCACGACGCCTCCAGGAACTCCTGGCTGGTGCGGACCAGCTCCTCGGCCCGCCCGCGGATGCGCTCCGGATCGCACACGAACACCGCCGACCGGACCGGCAGGTGGTCCACCAGCAGGTCCATGTCACCGGCCAGGACCGGCGCGAACGCCTCCATGCCCTCCACCGGCGAGCCCTCGGCGAGCTGCTCCAGGGTCTCGGCCAGGGCGGGGTGCCGTTCGGCGAGGTCCTTGGCCCGGGCGCGCACCTCGGGCGTGAGCAGCAGTTCCCGGCAGGGCGCGGCGAACAGGCCGTCGTCGGCGACCTCCAGCGAACGCTGGTCGGCGACCTTGAACCAGCGGATCTCCTCGACGGTGTCGCCCCAGAACTCCAGCCGCAGCGGATGCTCCTCCGTCGGCGGGAACACGTCCAGCAGCCCGCCGCGCACCGCCACCTCGCCGCGCCGCTCGACCATGTCGACCCGGTGGTAACCGTTCTCCACCAGGCGGGCCACCACGTCGTCCAGCTCGGCGTCGTCGCCGGAGCGCAGCCGTACCGGGGTCAGGTCGCCGAGGCCCGCCACGATCGGCTGCAACAGCGCGCGGACCGGCACGACGATCACACCGAGCGGCCCCGCCGCCAGGTCGCCGTCCACCGGATGGGCCAGCCGGCGCAGCACGGCCAGCCGCTTGCCGACCGTGTCGCTGCGCGGCGACAGACGTTCGTGCGGCAGGGTCTCCCAGGCCGGGAACACCGCCACCGACGCCTCATCGAGCAGGCTGCCCAGCGCCGCCGCGAGATCTTCGGCCTCGCGCTCGGTCGCGGTCACCGCGAGGACCGTTCGCATGCCCCCGGCCGCGCCCTCGCGGGCCAGCGCCGCCGCCGTGAACGGGCGCAGCGCGGGCGGCGCGAGGAGCGAGACGTCGGAGGCGACGCCCCCGCGCACATCGCTCAGCAGACCGGCGAGGCGGTCCTCGGCCACGACGAGATCGAGTAGTCCGGAAAGGGTCATCAGAATTGCCCCACAGCCCCACGATGGCAACACGACTACCCCCGGCGAAGGGATTCGGGCACGGGGGTTACTCCATACCAGGGTACTTCCCCCGGTCGGCCCGGCGTCGCCACCCGGGTATCCGCGACTCTCCAGAGCGGATTGACTACGCTAGGTGACATGCACGAGGTGAGATCGGTCATCGAACGAGGCGACCTGTTCAACCGCATGATCCGCGACCAGTGGACCGAGCATCTGGGGCGGCGGATCGACGTCCTGGCGGTCGGCTGCGGCGGGGGCGGCGACCCGTTCCGCGCCACCGAGGCGGCGTCCGGGCCGGGGGCCGGGCCGGGATACGGCGGCGCGCGGCCGATGGAGACCAGGGTCACCGGCATCGACGAGGACCTTCCGGCCCTGCGGCGCGTCGTGGAGTCCCGCGACGATATCGACGCGTTCGCGCTGGGCGACCTGCGTTCGGTCCCGGTGCCGCCGAGGTCGTTCGACGTGGTGCACGTCGAGCATGTGCTGGAGCGGATCAGGTACGCCGAGCTGGTGCTCGACCGGCTGCTGAACGGCCTGCGCCCCGGCGGCCTGCTGATGGTCCGGATGCGCGACCGCGAGTCCGCCTACGGGTTCTGGGCCCGCCGGGTGCCCGCGCCGCTGCGGCGCGCCGCCTGGCGCGGCTTCACGCCGTCCGGCACGGTCGGGCCGCTGCCCGCGATCTACGAGCCGATCACCTCCCGCGACGGCATCCGCTCCTTCTGCCTGAGCCGCGGGCTGCGGATCAGCGAGGAGCACACCGCCGTGGGCGGCCCGGCGCTGCGCGGCGCGCTGGGCGGGCTGGCCAGGCTGGTCTGCAAGCTGACCGACCGGCTCAGCGGCGGGCGGCGTACGGCGGCGTACGACGAGGTGACGTTCGTGATCCGCCGGCCACAGAACCAGTTCGCCCGGCTGCTCTGAACGCCTTGACCTGGGCGATCCCGGGTTGATGTGGGCTGCGGTCAGTCGTTAGGGTGACACTCCCCGACCATGGCGGTAGGTTGGCCGGGATTTACGGGGTTCAACGGTGGTTTCGATGGCGACGGAGCATAAGACGCGCACATGACGGCGACCTTCGAGTGGACCCCCGACGCCCGTGAGCTGGCCGATCTTGAGCTGCTGCTGTCCGGCGCCTTCCACCCGCTCACCGGCTTCCTCGGCGACGCGGACGCGCACTCCGTGCTGGAACGCGGCACGCTCGCCGACGGCACGCCCTGGCCCGACCCGGTGCTGCTGCACCTGCCCGCCGACCATCCGGCCCAGGCGGGCGACCGGATCACGCTGCTCGACCCCGAGGGCGCGGCGCTGGCCGTACTGACCGTGGCCGAGCGCGGCCCGCACGGGGTGGCCGGCCCGATCGAGGGCGGCGCCGGTGGGCCCGAGCACGGCCCGTTCGCGCGGCTGCGCCGCCCGCCCGGCGAGGTGCGCAAGGAACTGGGCGAGGGCCCGGTGCTCGCGGTCACCATGCGCGGCCCGCTCGACGACACGGTGCTCGCCGAGATCACCGCCACCGCCGCCGAACTCTCGGCCACGGTGCTGCTGCTGCCCCTCGCGTACGGCGAGGCCGGGCCCGCCGTGGTGCGCGCGGCCCTGGCCGCCCGCGACAGGCTCCCCGCGGGCACGGCCGTCGCCGCGGTGCCGCTGGCCCCGCGCGAGCCCGTCACCATCGATCTGGAGCTGCGCGAGCACGTCGCCGACGCGTACGGCGCGAGCGAGCACCTGGCCGCCCCCGACCCGATCGCCATCCCCGGCCCGCCGCACCGGCGCGGCCTCGTGGTGTTCTTCACCGGCCTGTCCGGCTCGGGCAAGTCCACCATCGCCCGCGGCCTGCACGACGTACTGCTGGAACGCGGCAGCCGCACGGTGACCTACCTGGACGGCGACGTCGTGCGGCGGCTGCTGTCGGCCGGGCTGACCTTCTCCAAGGCCGACCGGGACGCCAACATCCGGCGCATCGGCTTCGTGGCCGCCGAGGTGGCCAGGCACGGCGGCCTGGCGATCTGCGCGCCCATCGCGCCGTACGCGGCCACCCGCGCCGAGGTCCGCGAGATGGTCGAGTCGGTCGGCGCCGACTTCCTGCTGATCCACGTCGCGACCCCGCTGGCCGAGTGCGAGCGCCGCGACCGCAAGGGCCTGTACGCCAAGGCGCGGGCCGGCCTGATCCCCGAGTTCACCGGCCTCTCCGACCCCTACGAGGAGCCCGACGACGCCGAGCTGGTGATCGACACGACGGGGATGCCGATCGACCGCGCGGTCTCCCGTGTCGTCGACCTGCTGACCTCGGGAGGCTGGATCCGGTGAGGCGCTGATGGACCTGCCCCTGGTCGTTGGATCGTTCTTCGTCGCCATCATCGTCGGGCTGACCGGCATGGGCGGCGGCGCGCTGATGACCCCGATGATGCTCCTGGTGTTCAACGTGCCGCCGCTGGCCGCGGTGTCCAGCGACCTGGTGGCCTCGGCGGTGATGAAACCGGTGGGCGGGTACGTCCACCTGCGCCGCGGCACGGTGAACCTGCGGATGGTGGGCTGGCTGTGCGCCGGGTCGGTGCCCGCGGCGTTCTGCGGGGTGTTCGTGGCGCGCGCGTTCGGCGACGGGGCGGACGTGCAGCGGGCCGTGAAGTACGCGCTGGGCGTCGCGCTGCTGCTGGCCGTGGCGGGGCTGGTGGTCAAGTCGTGGCTGGCGCTGCGGGCGGGCACGGCCGACGGGCCGGCGGGCGCCGGGGGGATGCCGGTCGTTGCGGTACGCCCGATTCCTACCCTACTGGTCGGTACGGTCGGCGGGCTGATCGTCGGGATCTCCTCCGTGGGGTCCGGCTCGCTCATCGTGGTCGCCCTGCTGGCGCTGTATCCGGCGCTGCGGGCCAACCAGTTGGTCGGTACGGACCTCGTGCAGGCCGTGCCGCTGGTGACCTCGGCGGCCCTCGGGCACCTGCTCTACGGCGACTTCCGGCTCGACCTGACCACGTCGCTGCTGGCCGGGTCGATCCCCGGGGTGTACCTCGGCGCGCGGATCTCGGCGCGCGCCCCCGGCGGGTTGATCCGCGCGCTGCTGACCGTCGTGCTGCTGGCCTCGGCGCTCAAACTGCTCGGCGTGAACGACATCGCGACCCTGTGCGTCGTCGGCGTCGCGGTGGTGGCGGGCGTGGCCGGGTGGCGGTTCGTCCGGCCGGCCCGGGTCAGCGTTCCACAGGGGTCGAGCGAAAGTAGGAGTCCCGCGCCAGATCGGTGAACGCCCTGCGCGCGCCCGGGGAGGCGTCGAACCGGGTGTCCCCCCTCGGGGCGTGCGGCGAGTCGAAGTAGACCAGCGCCTTGATCTGCGGATAGTGCTGGATTCGCCTCCGGACCGACCGGAAGAACTCCCGCTTGAAGGCCCGGTCGCCGGACCGCTCGAACACCCCCCACTCGGCCACCATGATCGGCTTGCCGGGGAAGCGCCACTGCATCCAGCGGTAGAAGCCCGGCCAGTCGGGGTAGTCGGCGCGCCGCTTGTTGATCAGGCCGTCGAAGTCGCGTACGCGCCTGTCGGCGTAGGGGTCGAGAGCGACCCAGTCGACCACGTCGTCACCGGGGTATAGCCGCTCGAACCACGGCTTGGACGCCCAGTTGGGCGCGCCCATGTACGTCATCACGGTGACCGCGTTGCCGACGCCACCGGCCCGCAGCCGCAGCACCACCCGCCGGTACATCGCGGCGTAGTCGTCGGCGGTCATCCCGGAGCCGGGGGCGGCGCGCACGTCGTTCTCCGGCTCGTGGTGGACGGTCAGGAAGAACGGCTCGCGGTAGGTCCTGGCGATGTGCCGCGCCAGCCGGTCGATCCGCCGGTCGATGGCGCCTGCGGCGATGTCGGCCCAGGTGTGCTCGAACGACGGCTTCCAGTTGATCAGCAGCATCCGGCGGTCGCGCGCGAGGCCCTGTTCCTCCTCGGAGGGGAACAGCTCGTCCTCCCGGTGGTAGAGGTGCACGATGTCGGCCCGCCGCCCCATGCGACGCTCGGCCCGCCCCAACGCCCGCTCAGGCGGGCGCCCGGTGAACACCTCGGGCGCGATCCCCCACCAGGCCCCGCACGAGGGGATCAACTTCGCCGCCACCTCACAGGGCGCCGACGCCCCGAGCCCCCGCATGTTCCCGCCATCGTCATGACCCTTCTCGTGACCCTCTGAGGACCTCGCCGCGGCACCCGAGGTCCCCCGACCCGCCTCCCCGGCACACGCGCTACTCCCCCCGACCAGAACGGCCACCACCCCGACCGCCACCCAGCGTCCCGCCGAAGGCCGCCCGCAGGGCGTGGCCGGGGCCGGGGCCTGCCGGGAGTGGGTCGGCGGCAATGTCGCAACGGGCATCCGAAGGCTTCGGATACGCCCCCTATTTGCGATTTTCCGGAGAAAGAACGGACAGATCACATTAAGCCGGAAAGCCAGCAGCGGCTTGACCAGAGCCCCGATTCCGGATTTTCCACCCTTACGACCACAATGACGCAAGACTTCACCACTTCCTTCGCCATACGCCACGCCCGCGCGTTTTCCGACACCGCCGCCCACCACCATCCCACCGGCGGATCACCTCACGTCAGGCACTTTACATAGCTCTTGCCCGGCCACTCGCCCAGCTATGTCTGAATATTTCCGAACAATCCGCCCTAACTCAGCATGTTTTACTTGCCGAAATTCATCCACAGGACGGAAAATCTCGGTCAACCAGGTCGGCGAAATGGCCGACCGGCTTATAGTGGGGAGCCGTTCATCTTTGCGTGCGCGAGCCGATTCGCGCAACTACCCGAACCAGGCGGGAGGGGCACGATTTCCATGAGCGGCCTGTCGCCGGACTTTCCCGAGCGCGGTTCGGGCACGGACCTGTCCGAGTACACCTCACTGCTGCGCAGACGCTGGCTGATCTTCTTCTTCTGCCTGGCCTCCGGGTTCACCGGCGGCGCCGCGCTGCTCAGGGTGACCCCGCCCGCCTACACCTCGACGACCCAGGTCCTGGTCTCCCCCACCGGGGTCAACGACCAGGCCAACCAGGTCAACGGCCGGCAGCGGGAGTCCCTCAACCTCGACACCGAGGCGCAGGTCGCCCAGTCGGCCGTGGTCGCGGAGCAGGCCCGCGCCAAGCTCACGCCCTCCGCGATGGCGGAGCCGATCCCGGCCGCCACGATCGCCGTCGCCGTCCCCCCCAACTCGGCCGTGCTGTCGATCTCCGCGACCGCCGCCACCCCGGCGTCCGCCGCCGCCCATGCCCGCGCCTACGCCGACGCCTACCTCCAGCACCGCACCGAGGCCGCGCAGCGCGACGTGAGCGCCCAGCTCAAGGCGCTCGCCGCCAAGCTCAAGCAGCTCAACGACGACCTGAGCAAGATCGCAACCACGCTGCCCGGCCTGGCCAGGGGCACCGCCGAGCGCACGATCGCCCAGCAGCAGCAAGACGTGCTGACCCGCCAGGTCTACAACCTCACCGTCCGATACGACACGCTCAGGACGGTCGCCATCACCCCCGGCTCGGTGATCAGCGAGGCAGTGCCGCCCGGCGCGCCGAGCGCGCCCAGCCCCGCCCTCTACCTCGGCAGCGGCCTGATGCTCGGCATGCTCGCGGGGGCCGGGGCCGCCTTCGCCCGTGACCGCCTCGACACCCGGCTGCGCACGGCCCGCGACGTCGAGCGGCTGACCGGCGTCCCGGTGATCGCCGGGCCGTCGGGGGTGCCCGCCGGCCGCGACCCCGACACTCCGCATGAGCTGGCGTCCACGCTGCTCGCCGCCCGTCCGGGCGGCCACCTGCTCATTCGCCCCGTCGGCGCGGACTACGAGGCGCGGCAGCTCGCCGACGCCCTGGCCCGGCCGCTCGGGCCGACCCGCGTCCTCACCGGCGAGGGCCTGCACGACCTCGCCCGCGCCGACAGCGCGGTGCTGCTGGTCGCGCTGCGCGGGGTTCCGGCGCGCGAGGTCGTCGCGGCGGCGCAGGCGCTTCACCGGGCCGGGGCGCGGCTGATCGGAGCCGTCGTGGTACGCCCGGCCCGCCGCCGCACCCGCCGAACCCGCCGCGACCCCACCACCCGCCCCAACCGGCCCGCCGAACCCACCGGGTCCGGTACACGCTCCAACCGGCCCGCCGAACCCACCGAACGTTCCGACTGGCCCGCTGAACCCACCGAGCGTTCCGACTGGCCCGCCAGGCCCACTGCCCGCTCGGACTGGCCCGCCGAACCCACCGGGTCCAGCGCACGCTCTGACCGGCCCGCTGAACCCGCCGAACGTTCCGACTGGCCCGCCAGGCCCACTGCCCGCTCGGACTGGCCCGCCGAACCCAACGAGCCCGGCACACGCTCCAACTGGCCCGCTGAGCGTTCCGAGCGTTCCGACTGGCCCGCCGGATCCACGGAGTCCGCTGAGCTTGCCGAGTCTGCCGAGCCCGTTGGGCCTGCCGCCAGGACCGCCGGGCCGTTCGGGCCCGCCCGGCCTGCTCAGCCCGGCCAGCCCGGTCAGCGTGCCGGGGGGTCCGCGTCGTCGCCGGCCGCTGAAGGCGGCCGGCCGGTCCCTGCGGTCACACCGGCGCCGCCCTCCCGTACGGCCTCGCCGGAGGAGCACCAGGCCCTGGCCGCGCAGCTCACGACCACGCGTTCGCGGACCGGCAGGGACCGGCCGCACGCCGCACCGCAGGCACCGGCGAGCGCGGACGAATGGCCCGTGCCACCGCGCCCGCCGGCCACCTCCCGCCCCCTCCCGCAGACCGGCGCAGGCGCGCCCGCCGCCGCCGGCGAGGCCGCTCGTGCCAGGCGAGACGCCGGGCCCGCGCCGGAAGGGCTCGGCAAGCTGGTCGTACCGGCTCCGGGCAAGGGCGGGCCGGGCCGTTCGGCCGCCGAGGACGGTACGACCACCGGCACCCACGCCACCGAGGCCCTGATCACCAGCCCGCTGCACCAGCTCAACGACCCCGCCCACACCGCCGGACCGAACAGCGCCGCATCCCGCCGGCCCGCACCGGCGGACCCACTCGACGGCCCCCACCCGACACACCGCCCCGGCCGAGCCGGCTCCCGCTGGGCCGACCCACAGGACGAACCACCCACCGGCCGCAAATGGGGCGACCTCCCCGCACCCACCACCAGCGACCCCGCACCCCGCGCGACCACGCACACGTCCTGGAAGGACCAGCACACCCCAGGCCACGCACCCCCCGAAACCTGGGACAACGAATCCTCCCCCAGCGACCGAGCACCGCACGGAACCACGCGCTCATCCTGGAAAGACCCGCACACCCCCGAAACCTGGGACGACGCCCTCTCCCCGGCCGTCCCGCCACACACCACCTGGACGGACCGGCAGTCGGTGCCCGGTGACCCGGTACCGGAGACCTGGGACGACCTGCCCTCCGGCGACCCGGCCCCCCGGGCGTGGGGCGACCGGGTCTCCCGCGACGACCGGTCCGACCCCGCCGCAGTACCGCACCCGGCCGCACACGACCGCGCGGCCCCGGCCGCGCCGGCGACACCACGCCGGACGAGCCCTCCCTATCCCCCCAGCCGCAACGACCGAGACGAGCACAACGACCCGCCGACCCCCCACAACACCGACCAAGAGCGCGGACGCGGACGCCCCGCCGCAAGCCGCAACGCCCTTCAGTCCTGGCTGGAAGACTCAGATCCGCCCGATCCATGGCGCGAGACGTGACTCCCAAGACCCACGGCAAGCGCTGGCGCCTCCACCCGGCCGCCTGGCCGATCGCCGCGTTACTCATCGGCTACCCCCTCTGGTGGGCCCTCGGCTTCGGCGGCCTGTCGGTGATCGTCATGGCGGTGCCGATGGCCGTCATGCTGTGGCGGCGCAGACCGGTCAAGGTACCGCCGGGGTTCGGCCTGTGGCTGCTTCTGCTGGCCGGCCAGGCGCTAGGCGCGCTGATGCTGGCGGAAAACCCCCCTGGCACCTACGGCGACCTGAGCCAGGGCAGGGTGCTCGGCCACCTCATGCGCCTGGCGCTCTGCGCCGCGCTCCTCGTCGTCGTGCTCTACCTGGGCAACCTCACCCAGCGCGAGCTGCCGCAGCTCACCCTGGTCCGGATGCTCGGGGCGCTGTTCGTGATCACCGTCGCCGGCGGCGTGCTGGGCCTGCTCGCACCCGGCTTCCAGTTCACCTCCCCGGTCGAACTCGCGCTCCCCGACTGGGTGAGCGGCAACTCGTTCGTCAGCAACCTGATCCACCCCACCGCCGCACAGACCCAGAAGGTCCTCGGCCACGCCGCCCCTCGCCCCGAGGCCCCCTTCGAGTGGGCCAACGCCTGGGGCAGCAACCTGTCGGTGCTCGCCGTGTGGTTCGTGGTGGGCTGGTGGGTGTACGGCGGGCCCCGCCACCGGCTCGCCGTCGCCGGGGTGCTGGCGGTGGCCGCCGTACCGGTGGTGTACTCGCTCAACCGTGGCCTGTGGATCGGCATCGGCCTGGCCGCCCTCTACCTGCTCATGCGGCTCAGCGCCCGCGCCCGCATCGCGGTCTGCGCGGCCACGGCCGCCGGGGCGCTGCTCTTCCTGCAAAGCCCGCTCCAGGCCGTGGTCGTGCAGCGGCTGGACAACCCGCACAGCAACGACGTCCGCGCCTTCACGGTGTCGGCGACCATCGCCGCCGCCGCCCACTCACCGATCATCGGCTACGGCAACACCCGCAACGCGCTGGGCAACCACCGTTCGATCACCACGGGCAAGACGCAGTGGTGCGACGAGTGCGGGCATCCCCCGCTGGGCAGCGACGGTCATCTGTGGCATCTGGCCATCGCCCAGGGGTTCGTGGGGGCCGCGCTCTACATCGCGTTCTTCGGCGGCGCGGTGCTGCGGTGGTGGCGCGACCGGAGCCCGGTGGGCCTGGCCGGGGTCCTGGTGATGCTGCTGGTGCTCTTCTACATGCTCATCTACGACGGCTACTTCACCCCCCTCGCGTTCTACATGATCTCGTTCGCCCTCCTGTGGAGAGGGTCCCTAGCCAAGGGGTCACCGTGAATGACGCTCGTGTCCGGGTGCGCTATCTCGACGAGACCGTACACCGGCTGTTCCCCAGTGGAGACAGCGGCGAGATGGCCGCGTACTCCCTGCTGCCGCACGCCCGGCTGCCCCGCCGGCTGGTCCGCCGCCGCTGGTGGCACCGCCCGCTGAGCAGGCCGGTCATGGTCCCGGCGGCCGATGGCGGGTCGATCGAAGATCACCTGGGCGAGGTGCTGGGCATGCCGATCCGCACGGTCCTGCACGTACGGCCGGCCCGGCGCGCCAACCGCAAGCCGATCCTTTCGGCGTACGGGCCGGACGGGCTCGCCGCCTACGTCAAGATCGGCGACACCGAGCGCACCGCGAAGCTGGTCGGCGACGAGGCGCGGGCGCTGCGCCTGGTCGCCGACCTGCCGCTCAAGGTGGTGACCGCGCCGACCGTGCTGCACCACGGGAGCTGGCGGGGCCTCGCGGTGCTGGCGGTGTCGCCGCTGCCGGTGCCCCGCCGCCATCCCCGGGGCACGCGCTTCGCGGGTGACACGGTACGCGCCGCCGTACGCGAGATCGCCGAGCTGTGCCCCGGCGAGCCGTACGCCTGGCACGGCGACCTCACGCCCTGGAACATGGCGCCCGCGCCGGACGGGCGGATGCTGGTCTGGGACTGGGAGCGGTTCGCGACCGGGGTGCCGCTGGGGTTCGACGCGGTGCACTTCTTCCTGCACCGGGCGCTGCGCCGGATGCGTCCGGCGCTGGCGGCAAGGGCCTGCCTGGCGCAGGCGACGGGCGTGCTCGCCCCGTACGGCCTGTCCTCGGCCGAGGCCCGGCTGACCGTGCTGCGCTACCTGATCGCGCTCGCCGACCGGCACGCCGCAGACGGGCACGAGCCGTTCGGGCCGCCCGCGACCTGGCTGTCCCCGCTCATCGATCACGCGGAGCCGATCCTTTGAGCCACCGGCACGACGTGCCGGGGGTGCCCGGGGCCATCGGGCGTACGCTCACCGGCTCACTCGGACGCTCGGTCAAGCGCTCCGCGCACGCGGTGTCGCTGGCCATGGGCCGGCTCACCGCAGGTCAGCGGGTGCTGCCCGGCTTCCTGATCATCGGGGCGCAGCGCTGCGGCACGACCTCCCTCTACCGGGCGCTGTCCCAGCACCCGCTGGTGCTCAAGCCGGTGCTCCGCAAGGGCGTCCACTACTTCGACGTGGCCTATGAGCATGAGTTGCGGTGGTATCGCGCGCATTTCCCGCTTCGCGCCACGGCGGCACGCCTGCACCGGATGTACGGGCACCGCCCGATCGCGTTTGAGTCGTCGCCCTACTACCTCTTCCACCCGCTGGCGGCGGCCCGGATCGCGCGGGAACTGCCCGGGGTGAAGTTGATCGTCCTGGTCCGCGATCCGGTCGAACGCGCCTATTCCGCCCATGCGCACGAGCTGGCCCGGGGGTACGAGCGCGAGCCCTGCTTCGAGCGCGCGGTGCTCCTGGAGGACGAACGGCTGGCCGGCGAACCCGAACGGCTGTGCGCCGACCCCCGGGCCGGCAGCCACGCCCACCGCCACCACGCGTACCTGGCCAGGGGCCGCTACGCCGAACAGCTCGCCCGGATCGAGCCGCTGGTCGGCCGCGATCACCTGCTGGTGGTGGACAGCCACCGGTTCTTCACCTCCCCGGCCGCCGTCTATGCGGAGGTGCTGCGGTTCCTCGGCCTGCCCGAACTGACCGTCCCCGGGTTCGCCTGCCACAACGCCCGTCCGCGCGCCGCCCCGATGCCGGCCCCGCTGCGCCGCCGCCTCGCCGCCCACTTCGCGCCCTGGGACTCCCGCCTCACGCCCTGGCTGGGCCATCCGCCCTCATGGCTGCGGTGACCGCCCGGCCGTCGCTGGCGTCCGTGGCCAGGGGCGGGGCGCTGGGCCTGGCCGGCGCGGCGGCGGGGGCGGCGGCGCAGGTGGCGCTGGTCCTGGTGGTGACCCGGTCGTTCCCGCCCGCCACGGCGGGCGCGCTGTTCACCGCGATGGCCCTGTGCCTGATGACCGCCGGGGTGGTCCGGCTGGACGCGAGCAACGGCCTCGTCCACGCGCTGGCCTCTGGCACCGAGCGCGCCCCCATACACGCCTATGTCCGGGCGGCCCTGTATCCGGTGATCGCCCTTTCCATGGCCACGGCCGTTGCGGTGTACCTGCTCGCGCCCACCGTCGCCGCCGTCACCGGCGTACCGGCCGAGTGGGTGCGCCTGCTGACCCTCGCCCTGCCGTTCATCGCCTGCGCCGACGTGCTCGTCGCGGCGACCAGGGGCCTCGGCGCCATGGGCCCGACCACGTACCTCCTCGGGCTGGTCCAGCCGCTCATCCAGCTCACCCTGATCTGCCTGGCCACCATCATCGGCTCAGCGTCCGCGCTCCCCCTCGCCTGGGCCCTGCCGTACGTACCGGTCCTCGCCCTCGCCGCCCTCTGGCTCCACCGGCACGCATCGGCCCTCGCCGAAAGTGGCCGGCCGTCGGTGACCGGGAACCCGCCCCCCGGCCCCGGCGAACCACCCGGTGCCGTGATCCCGGCGATGCCGGGAGCCGGGCATACGGACGGGGAGCGGGCGCGGCACACCCGTCACGCCGCCCGCGAGCTCTGGCGGCACACGGGCCCGCGAGCGGTGGCCGGCGGGATTCAGGCGGTGTTCCAGCGGCTGGACATCGTGATCGTCGCGGTGCTCGCCGGACCGGCCGAGGCGGCCTGCTACACGGCGGCGACCCGCTTCAAGATCATCGGTCAGCTCGCCGCGCAAGGGCTCGCGCATGCCGTGCAACCACGGCTCGTCCGCGCCCTGACCGGGCATGACCTGCACACCGCGCGACGCCTCTACCAGGTGACCACGCTGTGGCTGGTCGCGCTGACCTGGCCGGTGTGGATCGGCTACGCGGCGCTCGCGCCCTGGCTTCCGGCGCTGCTCGGTACCGGCTACCGGCAGGGCGCGCAGGTGGCCGTCGTGCTGGCCGCGACCATGATGGTCGCCTCGGCGTGCGGGATGGCGGACCTCGCGCTGATCGCCGCCGGACACACCACCGCAAGCCTGGCGAACACCACCATCGCCATCACCGTGACCGTGGCCGCCGACATCGCCCTCGTGCCCGCGCACGGGGCGCTGGGCGCGGCGCTCGGCTGGTCGGCCGGAGTACTCGTGAAGAACCTGCTGCCCCTGCTCCACCTGCACCGCACGTACCGGTTGCGGCCCTTCGGCCGGCACACACCGGCCGCCCTGCGTCCGCGCGCCTGGCAGGAGGGCCCGGCGTGAACGCGCCCATCCTGGTCACCGGCCTGCCGCGCAGCGGGACGAGCTGGACCGGCCGGATGCTCACGGTCGGCGGCGGGCTCGTCTACGTCAACGAGCCACTGAACCCGCAGCACCCGCCCGGTCGCTGCCCCGGCGTGCTGAACGCCGAGGTCACCCACCGCTTCCAGTACATCTGCCGGGACAACGAGGACACCTGGCTCCCCGCGTTCCGCGACACGGTGGCGCTGCGCTACCGGTTCGCCGCCGAACTGCGCCGCAACCGCTCGCCGTACGACCTGGCCAGGCTCGTCCGCTACGGGACCGCCTTCACCGCCGGACGGCTGCGGCGCGCCAGGGCGCTGCTGGACGACCCGTTCGCGGTACTTTCGGCGGGCTGGTTCGCCGACCGGCTGGGCTGCCAGGTGATCGTACTTCGCCGCGATCCGGTGTCGTTCGTGGCGAGCTGGCAGCGGCTCGGCTGGACGATCCACTTCCGCGACCTGCTGGACCAGCCGCTGCTCGTCCGCGACCACCCCGAGGTCGCGCAGGCCGGCGCACTCGCCGAGTCCACCGACCGGATCACCAAGGCCGCCACCCTGTGGCGGCTCACGGCCACCATCACCACCCGCCTCGCGGCCCGGCACCCGGGCATCCAGGTCGTCCAGTACGAAGACCTGGCCCGCGACCCTCTCGGCGGCTTCCGCGCCCTCTACGACCGGACCGGCCTGGAGTGGTCCCCCCGCGCGGAAGAACGCATCACCCACGCCTGCACCGCCGCCATCACCGCCCGACCCCCCACCGCCTTCACCTGGACCGGCCTTTCCCTGTCCCGCACCGCCTACCGCCGCACCGACTCCCGCACCGCCGCCCACATCCGCCCCGACGGCCTGACCCCCACCGACATCACCCGCATCCGCACCCTCTGCTCCTGACCCTCCCGGCCCGGCTCCATTCGCCAGGCCCCTTCAGCCGGTGACTCCGCCGGGCGTGCGGCGGCGGAAGACTCTGCGCACTGCGCAGGTGGTGAGGAGGCGGGCCGCGAAGGGAAGGTCGTGGATCAGGTAACGGCGGGCCAGGCGGATCGGTTCCTTGATGAGCCGGTGCAGCCACTCCAGACCGGCGTGGCGCATCCACTCCGGTGCTCGCCGGGCCGCGCCCGCCGCGAAGGTGACCGCCGCGCCGCAGCCGATGAACCACGCGTCGGGCAGGTCGGCGCGCAGGCCGGCGATCAGGCGGTCCTGTTTGGGGAAGCCCAGCCCGACGAACACCAGCCGTGGCCCCGCCGCGACCACCTCGCGCCTGACCCGCGCCCACTCCGCCGCGGACGACTCGAACCCGAACGGCGGAGCCGACGCCCCGGCCACGGTCAGGCCCGGGCTACGTGCCGCCAGCGCCTGGGCGGCCAGCTCCGGCACCCCCGAGGGCCCGCCGAGCAGGTAGATCGGCATGCCCTCGCGGGCCGCCGCCGCCGACAGCGACCAGATCAGGTCGGCGCCGGCGACCCGGCGCGGCACCGGGGTGCCCAGCAGCTTGGACGCCCACACCAGCGGCATGCCATCGGCCACCGCGATGTCCGCGGAGGCCACCAGCGCCGCGATCTCCTTGTCCCGGCGCGCCGCCCGGCAGATGTCGACATTGGGGGTGACGATGTGGCCCCCGTGCCCCGTCCGGAACGCCTGCACGACGCGCTCGACGACCTCCCCTTCGGTGAGCGGGTCGAACGCGACCCGCCCGACCACCACCCGACCGGCGGAAGGAGCCGAAGAACCCGAGGACCGCTCGGGTAAGTGGCCGCTCATATGCCCCGGCCCAAGCTGTGCAGCCGGTGCAGGACCGTGTGCGCCGACACCAGACCGGCGGCGACGATGAGGGCCAGGGCGGCACGCGGCTCGGCGAGCCGGGCGGCCGAGGCGCGCAGTGCCCACCTGCACGCCTCACGGCGATGGCCGAGCGCCGCGTGGGCGAACGCGAGCTGGCCGTAGATCCGCGCCGCGCCGCGTGGATCTACGGCCAGCTCCGTGTGCCGGGCCAGCATCCACTGCAGCCCGGCGATCCTGTCCGCCCACTGGGCGATGTAGTCGGAGACGCCCCAGCGGACCCTGACCAGGGGCCGATCGACGTGGGCGATCGGATGCCGCTTGGCCGCGCGCAGCGCGAAGTCCCAGTCTTCGTTCTGACCGCCTGGGGCGCTCTCATCGACCCGCAGGGCGGCTTCGCGGCGGAACACGAAAGTGGAGGAATGCACCATGACCATCCGGGACCTCATGAGGTGAGCGGGTGTGATCGTGTCGGTGCCTGCCAGTCGCACGGTGCGGCGCGTGCCGTACTCGACCTCGATGCCGCAACTGGCGAACTCGGCGGCGGGGCGTGCGGCGAGCGCCGCCGCCTGGGCGGCGAGCTTGCCGGGCAGCCACTCGTCGTCGTCATCGCAGAACGCCACGAGATCGGTGTGGAGTGCGGCGATGCCGGTATTGCGCGCTCCGGGGAGACCCGGGCGGCCCCCGTTGGGGAGCACCCGGAGATCGGCCCCGGTCTCGGACACGATCCCGGCCAGTTGGCCGGCCACCGTGACCACGAGCTCATGGCCGCCATCGGCCACCACGACGACCTGCACCGCTCCCGGGTAGTCCTGCCGGACGGCCGCCAGGGTCGCCGCGCGCAGCGACTTCGGCCGCCTGCCGCGGGTCGCGATCACCACTCCGACCGATGGGGGCGCCGTCATGCGGCCGCCCTCGCGCGGTAGCCGTACTGGAGCATGAGCGGGAGCGTCAGCGCGGTCACCAGGAGGCGCTGGCCGCTGGGCAGCGCCTGCCGCCAGGCGTCGTCGCGGACCAGCTCCACCGCGCCGGAGATGAACCGCACCGGATTGCCGGACGCGGTGTGCGCGGTGGTCAGGTGAACCTGGCGGTCGGTCAGGAAGTCGAGCCGTGGCGCCAGGTCGAGGCGGGTGAGCAGGCGGGCGAACGCGGTGCGCGGCGAATCGAGCAAGTCCTCGTAACGGACTCTGGTCACCGGCACTCCCTTGCCCGCGAGCAGCTCAAGTGCGAGGTTTTGCGTGGTCCAGTGCGCGGCGGTGCGGGCCGGTGACCAGCGAGGCATCGGGGTGCCGTCTTCCGGCCTGATGATCCGCCTTTGCCATGAGTGTGCCACGGCCCGGGGGTCGCGGACCAGGTGTACGACATGGACCGGTACACCGGCCGCGGCCAGGCAGAACGCCAGCGAGGCGTGCTTGCTCGAATCGACCACGACGGGGCTGTCGGCGACCTCGCCGGCCGCCGAGTAGAGGCGGTGGTAAACGCTGACATATTCCACCAGCTCGATGGTCAGCCGCGGCGGAATCCGGCGGGTGCGGTCGACCCGCCGGCGCAGCTCGATCATGCGCTCGGCCAGCTCGGGGGCCCACCCGCCGAAGGCCAGCCGCCCGACCTCCGCCCAGAACTCGCACTCCGGCAGCGGAACCCCGCACCCGCACGGCTCCCCATCGATCAACCCCCGGGCCCACAGATGCACGACCTCACCGAGCGGAACCACCCCCGGCACCTCTCCCAGCAAGCGCTCCAAGAGCGTGCTGCCACTTCGGCCAAGCCCGCCCAAGAAGATCACCCGAGCGGGTGGCGGGCATTGGCCCACGAACGAACCTCCAAACGGCCGCTACTTGCTGCACTCATTATAACACACAGAGTAATCGTCCGACATGGCGGCCCCAAAAGAGCGGTCAAGCGATCAAGGATTCAGGATATTATGAATTCAGGAAGTTGTGTATCGTGGCTGGCATGCTGACCACGGCCACCGGGATCGAAGTGCTCGCCAGGTTCGGGCGGGCGCTCGCCGACCCCATCCGCTGCCGCGTCCTCGTCGCGCTGCGCGAGGCCCCGGCCCATCCCGCCGACCTGGCCGAACTGCTCGGCATCTCGCGCACCCGGCTGTCCAACCACCTGGCCTGCCTGCGCGACTGCGGTCTGGTGGTCGCCGTCCCTGTCGGCAGGCGTACCCGCTACGAGCTGGCCGACCCCCGCCTCGGGCACGCGCTCGACGACCTGCTGGCCGCGGTCGTCGCCGTGGCCACCGACCGCACCTGCATCGACGCGGAGGATCAGGGCTGCTGCCCCTGATTTCTTGAGCGCGCGTCTGCCCTGCGCCACCGCCGACCGCCCGCCCGCCAGGGAGGACACTCTCCATGACCGCCGTCCCGCTCGCCCCTGGCCCGGCGCGCCGCGCCGTACTGACCCGGCGCATCCGGCTGCTGGTGGCCGCCACCATCGCCTACAACCTGGCCGAGGCCGCCGTCGCCCTCACCGCGGGGGTGGTGGCCTCCTCCGGAGCACTGATCGGCTTCGGGCTGGACTCCCTCGTCGAGGTGGCCTCGGCCACCGCCGTCGCGTGGCAGTTCTCCGCCGCCGACCCGCAACAGCGGGAGCGGGTCACCCTGCGGCTCATCGCGATCTCGTTCTACGCGCTCGCCGCCTACGTCGCCTTCGACTCCGCCCGGACCCTCCTCGGCGCGGAGCACGCCGAGCACTCCACCCCGGGCCTGGTGCTCGCCGCCCTGTCGTTGCTGGTCATGCCGTTCCTGTCCCACGCCCAACGACACGCGGGCCGCGAACTGGGCTCGGCCACGGCGGTCGCCGACTCCAAGCAGACCCTGCTCTGCACCTACCTGTCGGCCGTACTGCTGGCCGGCCTGGCCCTCAACAGCCTGTTCGGCTGGCACTGGGCCGACCCGATCGCCGCCCTGGTCATCGCCGCCATCGCCGCCAAGGAGGGCTACGCCGCCTGGCACGGCGACACCTGCTGCCCGCCCCCCACCGGCAAGGCCGCCGCCCAGCCCGGCACCTGCTGCTCCCACGCCCCGGCGGATCTTGCGGGACGGATTCCGCGCACGATGTGTGAGAAGGCGCTTGTGTCAGGTGGACGCCTCTGTCAGGGCTGTGAGTTCGTCGTCCTTCAGGTCGAAGTGGGCGGCGGCGAGGATGGGGGGTAGCTGGGCGAGGGTGCGGGCGCTGGCGAGGGGGGCGGTGACGGAGGGCTGGGCGAGGAGCCAGGCGATGGCGACGGTGGCCGGGTGGGCCCCGCGGTCGGTCGCGATCCGCTCCACGGCGGCGAGTACCCGCTGACCGCGCTCGGTGCCCAGATACTTGGTGACACGCGGTTCGCGCACGCTGTCGATGGGCGCGCCCGCCCGGTACTTGCCGGTCAGGAACCCCGCCGCCAGCGAGAAGTAGGGGAAGACCGCCAGGTCGTGCCGCAGCGCGATCGGGCGCATCGCCGTCTCGTAGAACTCGCGTTCCATCAGGTTGTAGTGGGGCTGCAAGGCGACGTACCGGGCGCGGCCCTCGCGGGCGGAGAAGGCCAGCGACTCCTCCAGGCGTTCCGGGGTGATGTTGGAGGCCGCGATGGCACGTACCTTTCCCTGTGTGACCAGGCGGTCCAGTGCCGTGATGATGTCCTCGACCGGCACCGACAGGTCGTCGAAATGCGTGTAGTACAGGTCGATGTGGTCGGTGCGCAGGCGGCGCAGTGAGTCCTCGGCGGCTGCGGCGATGGTCGCGGGGGCCAGTCCGCGGTGCTTCGGGTGGGCGCTGACCTTGGTGGCGATGACGACGTCCGAGCGGTTGCGGCGGGACGCGAGCCAATCGCCGATGATGCTCTCCGACTCACCGCCCTGGTTGCCCGGCGCCCAGGCCGAGTAGCCGTCGGCGGTATCGATGAAGTTTCCGCCTGCGGCGGCGTAGGCGTCGAGCACCCTGAACGACTCGGCCGCGCTCGCGGACCAGCCGAAGACATTGCCGCCAAGAGACACCGGGAACAGTTCGACACCCAAGGAGCTGTATGTGCGAAGTCGCGTCATAATTCGCGCAACAAGCACCGCCTCCGGCAGCGTCCCGATCAGCCGGACCTCACTGCGACTTTGCCAAGTCGGCTTACAAACCAGCCTGCCACCAGCACGTATACCAGCCATCCCATCGAATGGCATACGCCCGCCCGCCCCGTCCACCAGCCCGCAGCGCACCGGATAAATGCAGGTGAGAGCCTTACACAAGCCGTTCAGGAGCCATCGGCCGATCACTGACAATTGTGCCGGTAAGCCGTAACCAGGCTTGCAAATAATGCAGTTCGGAAATTATCGTTCGCAGCGCAGGGAATCGCACACAAGGCTTCTGGAAGGCGCGTCATGCCGCTCGCCCCGACCTAGGCGGCCGTCCCAGCCACCACCGCACAGGACCGTAGCCGACCAGATCTCAGGGAAAGGGCTCACAACATGAAACAGCAGGAGAGGTCGAGCCGGTCCCGCAAGGCCATCCTGGAGGCCGCGGCCGAGGAGTTCGCCGCCCGCGGCTACGCCGCGACCAACCTGTACGACATCGTGGCGCACACCTCCCTCTCCAAGGGCGCGCTGTACGCCCACTTCCCGTCCAAGTCACACCTCGCGACCGCGCTGACGGAGAAGTTCCAGCGCACCTGGGACGAACTGCTGCGCCAGGCCGCCGACCCGTCCCGCCCGCCGCTGGCCGCGCTGCGCGATCTGACGCTGGGGCTGATCGACGTACTCGGGTCCGACGCGTGCTTCTCCGCGGGCCTGCGCCTCACCTGGGACGAGGCGCACGCGCAAGGACGGCCCCCGACCGTCCAGTCCAGTCTGCTGGACACGCTGACCGGCCTCATCCGCGACGCCCAGCGCGGCGGCGGCATCGACGCCGATCAGGACCCGGAGCTGCTGGGCATCCTGCTGGTCGGGCTGCTGTTCGGCGTCCACCAGACCACCGCGCGCGAGAAGAGCCACGTGGCGGCCGAACGCGTGCGGCGGCTGTGGGACATGCTCGCGCCGATCATGCTTCCCGCAGCGCACTCGAATCGGCCAGCACCCCGTTGAGCACCGCGTCGAGCAGTCCGGGGTAGCGGGCGTCGAGGTCCTCGCGGCGGAGGGAGAGCAGGTTCTCCCTACCGGCGGGACGCTGCCAGATCACCCCGGCGTCGCGCAGCACGCGCCAGTGGTGGGTCATCGTGGATTTGGAGACGTTGTCCAAGATCGCGCCGCAGGGCATCTCGCCGCTGTCGAGAAGCACGCGGACCACGGCCAGCCGCATGGGGTTACCGAGGGCGGTCAGCACGTTTTCGAGGCGGATCTGGTCGCGCGTGGGGTGCAGGGCACTCATCCTTCCAACCTAGGTCGATTGTACTTCCCTCTGCGAACTTTCATACCAAACACAGATGACTTGTGATACGTAAGTCCTCGTACAGTCGTATCGTGTTGAGAGACCCCGAAGGAATGCCGCGCACATGTCCACACCACTCGCCCCATCGGCCCGGCGGCCCGCCAACGGCCGGCTCGGCTGGAGCCTGGCGCTGTTCGCGCTGGCTCAACTGATCTTCTCCCTGGACATCTTCATCGTCTACGTCGCCCTGCCCGACATCGGTGCCGACCTGGGCTTCTCCGACCAGACCCTGCAATGGGTGGTCAGTGCCTACGTCGTCTTCGCGGGAGGGTTCCTGCTCCTCGGCGGTCGCGCCGCCGACCTGCTGGGCAGGCGCCGGATCTTCGTGCTCGCCCTGGCCGTTTACGCATTGTCGTCGCTGGCCGGCGGGCTGGCCACCAGCCCAGCGGTGATCATCGCGGCGCGGGCGATCCAGGGCATCGGCGGCGCGCTGCTGCTGCCCTCGACGCTCTCGCTGATCGGCACGCTGTTCGAGGAGGGCCCCAAGCGCAACCGCGCCTTGGCCGTGTGGGGCGGCGCCGGCGCGAGCGGGCTCACCGTCGGCTCCCTGCTCGGGGGCGTCCTCACCCAGAGTTTCGGCTGGCCCGCGGTCTTCTTCGTCAACGTCCCGCTGGCCGGGATCTGCGCCATCGCGGCGCTCGCCGTCGTACCGCGCGACCAGCGTTCGACCGAACGGCGCCGCTTCGACCTGCCCGGCGCGCTGACCGTCACGGCCGGTGCCACGCTGCTGGTCTTCGTGCTGGTCCAGGGTCCGGAGGTCGGCTGGACCCAGCCGATCATCCTCGCCGCCGGGGCGGCGGCGGTCATCCTGCTCGCGTTGTTCGCCATCATCGAGTCGCGCAGCCGCGACCCGCTCATGCCGTTCCGGTTGTTCCGTAATCGCAGCCTGGTCGTCGGCGTCAGTGTCACCGGCCTGTACATGGGGACGTTCGGCGCGCTGCCGTACTTCATGACCATGCTGCTCCAGAACGTGTTCCAGTTCAGTGCGCTGGAGACCGGCCTGGCCTTCCTCGTGCCGTCGGTGGCCATCGCGACCGGCACCCAGCTCGGCGAACGGCTGGTCGGCCGGATCGGCACCCGGGCGACGCTGCTCGGCGGCTTCGTGGTGGGGGTGGCCGGCACGATCGCGTTCGCCCTCGCCTTCGATCATCAGTCGGGGTTCGCGGCCACCGTGCCCGGCATCGTCGTGCTGAGCCTCGGCCAGGGCGTCGTGTGGACGGGCATGTGGATCGCCGCCGCCACGGGCGTCGCGGGCGAGGAGCAGGGCGTGGCCAACGGCCTGGCCTCCACGTCCCTCAACCTGGGCAACGCCATCGGGCTCGCCGTGCTGATCGCGGTCGCCAACGCGGCAGTGACCGGCCAGACGGGGGCCGCGCTGCGGGCCGCGGTCGCCGACGGCGGTTCCCTGGCGGTCCTGCTGACGGCCGCGGGCATGCTCATCGGCGCGCTGGTCAGCCTGACCCTGCCGAGGAAGGTCGCGGCGGCCACCGCCGCGAACCCGGCACCCGCCTCCGCGGTCCACTCGTGACGAACGCCGGACACCCTCGACCCGGGGGTGTCCGGCGGACGCCTCCCGATCCCCGCGCCGCGCTCCCGGCCACACACGCGACCTGGCCATGAGCGCGGCGCGGTCGGGCGTACCGGACCCCGGCCGTAAAGGGCCCGGTGTGAGCGCGGCCGGCGTGCCGATACCGGCAGGTCTCCGGCCCGCACGGATCAACGGTGATCCGGCGAGCCCGAGCGCCCCGACGATGAGCGCCGCCACGATCGAGCGCACCCGGTGGCAGGGAACGGACCTGACGCCAGGCCGAGGACCGGCATCCGGCACAGGTACCCGGCACCGCCCAGCAGAGCACGGGGCCCGGCATCAGGGCACACGACCCGCGCCCGGCCCGGAAACCCAGCGTTAGGGCGCCAAGCCGAGGTCAGTCCCAGGCGCCCGACGTACAGCGCCCGGACATATCGGCCCAGCGGCAGCCGCGGGCCTGAAGCATCGTGAACAGGGCGCCGCGTGGGTGCGCGCGATGGTTGTGGCGACCTGCTCGCGCAGGGTGTCCCGGCATTCGGCGTCGCGCCGCCTCAACTGCGCTGTACACACATTCTCGCCCGCCTCGACAACACGCAGCGGAACCGCGTCGGCCGCCGCATCGCGTTCGGTCATCGGGCTTAGTGCTGCATTCGTACCGTTCCAGCGGCCACCCGCAGCCCGCGTTCCCCCTGCTGAGGCCCCGAAGTCCAAAAGTCGTCACGACAAATGCCGACATATGGTCCAAACAAACATTCGCGTAGGTAGTTTTGTGACGTTGACGCGCGACTTAACCGGAACGGATGTCCGCAAATGCCGAACGGGGAGAGTAAAAAACCGTGGGGGCTAGGCGTCGACCTTGCGCCCATTAGGCGAATTTCTGTCTCTGACTTCATCGAGGAGGTCTTCGGCTACCTTCCGCGCAGCGACCAGCGGCGATGGGCCCGCACGTACCTGAGAGGGCTGCTCAACGTGCCGGGCAAGAAATCGTTGCAGCACATGGCACGGGCCGCCGCCACCGGCCTCAACGCCTCCCATGGCCTGCAACAGTTCATCAACTCCAGCCCATGGGACTGGACCCCGGCGCGAGAGGCGTTGGGCAGGTCGATCAGCGAGACCATGCCGGTGACCGCGTGGGCGGCCGGGATATTGAGCATCCCCAAAAGGGGCGAGCATTCCGTCGGCGTACACCGCCGTTTCGTGCCGCACGCCGGCCGTACGCTGAACTGCCAGGTCGCGGTGGGCATGTTCCTGTCCTCCGAGGAGCAGGCCGTGCCGGTCGACTGGCACCTGTTCCTGGACCCGGCCTGGAGCGGCGACGAGCAGCGCAGGCGGCGGGCCCGCATCCCCGGGCACGTCTCCGCCCTGCCGCTGTGCATGCACGTACTCGAACTGGCCGACCACATGCGGGCCCGGCGGCCCGGCCCGACGCCGCCTCTGGTGGCGGACCTGCGTGTCGGGATGGACATCAGCAGGCTGGCCGACGAACTCAGCGCGCGGGGGATGGACTTCGTCATCGAAGTGCGCGCCGCGCACCCGGTGCTGGCCGCCGCCGGTTCGCTCCGGGCGGCGGGCCGGGCGACGGTCGTCCGGCCGACCACGGTGAGCGAGGTGTGGCGGCAGGACCCACCGCAGGCGGCGGAGAGCCCGCGGGGGCCGGCCATCGCCGCCAGACCGGTCCGGCTGCCCGGCGCGCCGCAGACGTACCGGCTGCTCACGCAGTGGTGGCGGGGCGACCACCGGACCCGCCGGTACTGGATCACCAGCATCCTGGACCAGACCGCGGAAGCCGTACTCGCCCTGGACCGGCACGCCGCACGTGCCGAGGCCGTGATGAAGGACCTGGAGAAGGACTTCGGCGTGCTCGACTTCGCGGGCCGCTCCTTCCCGGGCTGGCACCACCACATGACCATGGTCTCGGCCGCGTACGCCTACCGGACTCTGCTCTCCGGCGACGACGGCGCGCTCGGCCGCGCACATGACGAACGGGGTCACACCGCACTACTCACGATGTGACGGATGAGCGGCGTGCAGCCGCCGACGGCCGTCGTTCAGGCACGCGGGCCACAGCAGAGGGGAAGCAGTGATGCCTGTCAGAGCCCTTGCGGAAACCAGTGGAACATCGACGGGGGATGGTGATGAACTGGCGTGTGGAGGCACACCACGGTTGACGGGGGTCGTCATGGTGCCCGTGGGCGTGCTGCGATCGGCCGACTCGCCGCGCTTGGGAGAGATGGACGTGCAGCATATCCGCAGGCTGATGGCGGCCGACCCGCTGCCGCCGATCATCGTGCATCGATCCACCATGCGGGTGATCGACGGCATGCACCGGCTGCGGGCCGCCGTCCTGATGGGGCGCACCGAGGTCAATGTCCGGTTCTTCGAGGGCAACGACGAGGACGCCTTCGTGATCGCGGTACGCACCAACGTCAGGCACGGCCTGCACCTGTCGGCCAAGGAGCGGTCGGTGGCCGCCAAGCGCATCCTGATCAGCCATCCCGGCTGGTCCGACCGCGCGGTGGCGGCGGCGGCCGGGCTGTCCATGAAGACCGTCGCCGAGATCAGGAAACGTGCATCTGAAGAAATTCCGCACTCGCACACCCGGCTGGGCCTGGACGGGCGGGTCCGCCCGATCGACGCGGCGGCCGGGCGCAGGCGGGCCGCCGAATACATCCAAAGGCACCCGCAGGCGTCGCTGCGGATGATAGCGTCCGCGGTCGGCGTTTCCACCGGGACCGCGCGCGACGTACGCAACCGGCTGGCCCGCCATGAGGACCCGGTGCCGTCCGGGCAGCGCGGCGGCCATGTGAAGGTCGCCTCCCGGGCCGGCGGCGACGGCCCGGCCCGCGCTTCGGTCACGGCCGGCGGCCGGGGCGAACCAGACGGCAGAAGGCGCGCCGACACCGAGCACCGCGTCCGCAGAGACGCGCTCGCGCTGCTGAGCAGGGACCCTTCGCTGCGCTTCACCGAGACGGGCCGGATGCTGCTGCGCATGCTGGACAACCGGCTGCTGGCCTCGATGCATCGTGATCAGATAATCGCCAGCATCCCACCCCACTCCAAGGACACGATCCTGGCGGCGGCCCACCAGTGCATTCGCGTCTGGCAGGAGTTCGCGGACGAGGTGACCAAGGACGGCAGGGCCGAGGGCGCGTTCGGCCCGGTGGTCGATCTGCCGGAGATCTCATACTGACGAACGGCGAAAACAGGTCGGGTCGCCCCGCACACCGGCGGGCGGCCCGACCTCGCCTTTTCAACACATAGCCCTCGGGCTTCAGATCGCGCCGTACTGGATGTTCAAAGGACTGTACGTATGTTGTTGCACATACGTACGGTCCTTTACTGTTTCTCCCGAGATTGAGGAGGCACACGATGAAAGAACCGTCCCACCACCCGGTCCTGATCGATGAGGTCCCGCTGTCCCGGGAAGCCGATCAATGGCTGCAAAAGGTCGCCGAAATCGCCCCGGTGATCGAAAGCCACCGCGACGAGTCGGAACGCCTGCGCCATTCGGCGCAGCCGGTGTTCGAGGCGCTACGCGACGCCGGAATCCATCGGATGCTGGTTTCCCGCGAATTCGGCGGCTCGCAGGTCACCCTGGACACCGGCTCGCGCGTACTCCAGGCCCTGGCCGCCATCGACCCGTCGGTGGCCTGGCAGATGGGGGTGCAGGGCGCGATCGGCCGGCTGTCGGACTACCTGCCGGAGGCCACCGCGCACAAGCTCTTTTCGGACAGTTCCGGCCTCGTGGTCGGTTCGGTCAACCCCACAGGCCGCGCCGAGGCGGTGCCCGGCGGGTTCAAGCTCAGCGGCACCTGGGCCTTCGCCAGCGGTTCCGCGCACGCCGACTGGCTCGTGTGCGCCGCCGTGGTCACCGACGGCGGCAAGCCCCGGATGACCCCGGCCGGCCCGGAGACGCGCCAGGCGTTCGTGCCCAAGTCCGAGGTCCGCATGCTGGACACCTGGCACTCCCTGGGCCTGCGCGGCACCGGCAGCGACCACTACGAGATCGACGAGATCTTCGTGCCCGAGGACCACACGGTCGAGGGCGCGGCGATGTTCCTGCCGCCGCCCGAGCGCCCCGCGCGCGGCTACGCCATCAGCTACTACGACTTCGGCCTGTTCGGCTCGGCCTCCACCGTGCTCGGCACGGCCGCGGGCGCGCTCACCGCGTTCAAGGACCTCGCCCGCGCCAAGGTCGCCGCCGCGTCCTCCAAGACGCTGGACGCCGGCCACGTCGTCCAGGAGCGGGTGGCGCGGGCCGAGATCCTGGTCCGCTCGGCCAGGCTGATGCTCGCCGACGCCGCCTGGCACGCCACCGAGCACGGCCAGAAGGGCGGCGACCCGCTGAGCGCGCTGGTACGGCTCAGCGCCGCGACCGTCGCGGAGAACACCACGGCGGCCGTGGACATCCTGTTCAAACTCGCGGGGACCAGCTCGGTCTATGCCGGCAACCTGCTCGAACGCTACTTCCGTGACATCCATTCGGCGGCCAAGCACATCACGCTGTCCCACACCAACATCGAGATGGTGGGCCAGTACCTGCTCGGCGGCGAGCTGCGGATGCGCCGATAGGGGCGTCCGCGACCGGTGCTCCCCATGGATTCCGCACATCAATCGAGGAAGGCAGGAAACGTTTCATGCACACCATGAAGGCTGTTCAGCTCATCGCTCCGCGCAAGACCATCCTGGCCGAGCTCCCGCGGCCGGAGGCGCCGGCCGACGGCCTTTTGATGCAGACGCTGTGCGTCTCGATCTGCTCGACCGACATCTCCTTCTATGAGGGTCATCTTTTCCCCTCCGAATATCCGATCATCCTGGGCCACGAATACCTCGGCAAGGTCGTCGAGATAGGTCCGGAGTTCGACAACCCCGATATCCGGTTAGGTGACCGGATCGTGTACTGGGGGCAGACCGACTTCGGGGGCTTCGCCGAGTACCGGACGGTGCGGCCGATCTTCTCGGGCGAGGTCAAGAAGGACGTCTTCTGGGCCGACCGCAACTTCTTCGACGACAACCGCGCGGCGGCGGTCAAGGTCCCGGACACCCTGGACGACCTCCAGGCGTCCTTCATCGAACCGACCACCGGCGCGCTGCGGTCGATCCTCGGCAACCCGCCCCAGATCGGCGACAAGGTGCTCATCCTGGGCACCGGCCCGATCGGCATCATCGCCGGCAGCGTCATCAAGCGACTGCTCGCGCCCACCTCGGTCGTCTCCGTGGACGCCAACCCGCGCCGCAACGAGCACGCGATCGAGCACTTCTCCGAGCGCGCCTACCTGCCGGACGAGCTGATCGAGGAGGTGCCGGAGAACACCTTCGACTACGTCTTCGACTGCCTTCCCACCGTCCACGTCGAGGACGAGGAGAAGGACCCGCGCCGGGTGGCCATGCGCAAGATGAAGCCCAAGGGCAGGTACGTCCTCTACGGCGCGTCGCAGGAGATGCAGCGGTTCGACACCTGGCTGATGCTCGCCAAGGGCATCAACATCAGCGCCTCGCCCTTCGACGTCAGCGCGTTCCCCATGCACAAGACGGCCAACGTCATCCAGTCGGCCGTGCAGATGCTGGTGTCGGGCATCGTGGACGGCAAGCGCCTGCTGTCCACGGTGCACAGCTTCGACGACTATGACGGTCTGGTGGACATCTTCGGCAACTACCGATCGACGACCGGTCTGAAGACGATCGTGGACTTTCGGAAGCAGCCCGCCTGACGGGGTCGCGCGATCGCGGATGCGGGGGCGGGGCACGACGGCCCGCCCCCGGCCGTCCCGGCCCCGCCTCCGCCCCGCGTCCGATCCAGACGGCACCGCACGGTGGAACAGCCGTCCGGGCGGCCCGGCCGCGCCGAGCCGCCCTGATCGTTCTCATCCCCCGACACTCTGGAAGCCGACATGACCATAGACGTTGAGGAGTTCACCAGCGCGATGTCCCGGGTGCCCGGTCCTGTGACGGTGGCCACCACCATCGACCGGTCGGGACGCCGCTGGGGCTTCACCGCGAGTTCCTTCATCTCGCTTTCCTTACATCCCCCTCTTGTCCTGATCTGTCTGGACAAACAGGCGAGCACACACGCCGCGTTCGCCTCCGCCCGGCACTTCCTGATCAACATCCTGGCCCAGGAGCAGTCCGGTGTGGCGGTGCGCTTCGCCACCTCCGGCATCGACAGGTTCGCGGCCGGCGACACCGAGCCGGCCGAACTGGGCCTGCCGGGCATCTCCGAGGCCGCCGCTCGGGTGGCGTGTTCCATGCACCAACTGCTCGACGGCGGCGATCACAGCATCCTCGTCGGCCTGGTCGAGGAGGCGCACGTGAGCGATCAGGCCCCCCTGGTCTACTGCGACCGCGTCTTCGGCCGGCACACCGAGCTGAACGCGCCGGAAGCGATGGCCGAGGCCCGGTGACCTTCCCCGCACGATCGAAGTTGAGCCTGCCCAGGACCCGCGTCGCGGTCCTGGGCACGGCCCACGTCCACCTTCCCGACCACATCGCCGCCGTGACCGCCGACGACGGCGCCGAACTGGTCGCGGTCCAGGACCCGGTGGAGGCGGTACCGGACCAGGCCGACGCCCTGATCATCTGCTCCACCACGGCCGGGCACCGCGACCTGCTCCACCACGCCGTCGCCGCGGGGCTGCCCACGCTGGTGGAGAAGCCGCTGGCCGCCGACGCCGCCGAGACGGCCGCGCTGGCGGCCCTGGCCTGCCGCGCTGGGGCGCCCGTCACCACCGCGATGTTCCTGCGCTGCGCGCCGTCGCTGCGCCGGGCCGCGCGGCTGCTGGCGGACGGCGACCTCGGCGAGCCGGTCGCGGCGGACCTGTCCTTCTCGCACGCCGGGCTCCTGGACGGCACGCTGACCGGGGAGACCGCCGCCTGGATGCTCGATCCGCGCCTGGCCGGGCCGGGGGGCGCGTTCGCCGATCTCGGCGTTCACCTGGTGGACCTGCTGCGCTGGCTGCGCCCGGGGGCGGAGATCGCGGTGCGGGGTTCGGTACTGCGCCACCACCCTGATCGCGCCGTGAACATCGGCGGGACTGCCCTGCTGGACTGGGACGGCGTGCCCGCCACCGTCCAGGCCGACTGGACCACCCGCCCCGGCGGGCTGCTGGTCCGCCTGCACGGCACACGCGGAACGGTGACCGTGCGCGACGGCGAAGTCGCCGCGCACGTCGGCGGGAGGTGGCGGGTCGAGCGCCTGGCCCCGCCATCGGCCGGGGACGCCACCACGGCCTTTCTGGCCGCGTTGCGCGGCCGGGAGTCGTGGCGGGCGCCCGATCCGGCGGACATGGTGACCTGCGCGGTGACGCTGGAGGAGGTACTTGAGCGGGCCGCCGGGGTCAGCGCGGGTACGCGCCGCCGTCCAGGCCGATCACCTGGCTGGTGAGGTAGCCGTTGCCGAGCATGGCCATGGCGAGGTCGGCCACCTCCTCCGGGCGGCCGAACCTGCCGACCGGGAGCAGGCCGCGGTCGGCCGACGGCAGCATGCGGGTGTCCTCGATCAAGGCCGGGGCCAGGACGTTCACCGTCACCCCGGCCGCCGCGACCCGGGCGGCCAGGTGGTGCGCCAGTCCGTGCAGGCCCGCCTTCGCGGCGGCGTAGTGGGGACCCACGACCCCGCCGGTGAAGGCCGCCAGCGACGAGGTGAACAGCACCCGCCCGAAGCCGCGCTCGATCATGCCCGGCAGCACCGCCTGGGCGAGCAGGAACGGCGCGCGCAGGTTGACCGCGATGCTGCGGTCCCACATCGCGAGGTCCACCTCGGCGTAGTGGCACGTCTCGCCGAGCCCCGCGTTGGGGATCAGGACGTCGATCGGCCCGAGCGCCCGGACGACCGTGTCGGCCAGCGCGGCGGGCGCCGCCGGGTCGGTGAGGTCGGCCGCGACGGCGATGGCGTTCAGCCCCGCCTCCTTGGCCTCGTTCACCAGCGTGCCGGCCTCGTCCGCGTGGGTCGCGTACGCGAAAGCCGTGCTGACCCCCGCGGCGATGAGCCGGCGCCCGAGCGCCATTCCGATCCCGCCGGAGGCCCCGGTCAGCAGAGCCACCCGCCCGGTCAACCCGGTATCCCGCATCTTCACTCCCCGCCGGTTGACAACATCGAATTCGACGCAGTGACGGATGCTACGCATGTTTCCAATTCGCGGCAATCGGCAAGCTGACCGCCATGAGCGGACCACCCCGGTTGACCGAGACCGAGACACGCGCCTGGACCGGGTTGCTGGAGACCTACGACCTGCTCCACCGCCTGGTCGAGACCCGGCTGCGCGAGGACGGCGGGGTCACCCAGGTCCAGTACGAGATCCTGCACCGGGTCCACGAGCACCCGGCCGCGTCACTGTGCATCACCGAGCCGGCCACCATGATGGTCACCTCGCGCAGCGGCCTCAGCTACCAGATCGCCCAGCTGGAGAAGGCGGGCCTGCTCCGCCGCGAGACCGACCCCGACGACGAACGCAAGGTCCTGATGGGCCTGACCCCCGAGGGGCGCGACATCCTCGAACGCACGACCCCGGGGCACGTCGGCACGGTACGGGCGGGGCTGCTCGACGCGCTCACCGACGAACAGGTGGGTCAGCTCGCCGACATCATGCAGACCACCGGCGCCCACCTCCGCAAGGTCGTCACCCTCCCCCCGCCGCGCAAACCGAAGCCGTTGTTCAGTCGGCGAAGCGGGTGACCGCCTCCGGGTGGAGGACGATGCGCACCGCACCACTGGCGCGCCACTCGTCGAGGACCTTCTGGTAGCTCGGGTCGCTCATGTCCCAGTAGCGTTCGGCCAGGCGGGCGGCCAGCTCGATGCCGCCCTCGTCGTGGAGGGTGACCGAGCCCTCCACGGACACCCAGTGCTCGCGCTCACCTGGGGGAGCGGCGACGACGACGGAAGCGCGGGGCCGCTCCCGGAGACGGTCGAGCTTCGGCGCCCCCAGTATCGAGAACATCTGCAGGTCGCCGTCGCCGGCCACCTCGAACCACACCGGGCGCGGCGCGGGCCAGCGCTCACCGCGCGGCGCGACGGTCAGATAGGCGTACAGCGGCCGGGTGAGCAGGGCCAGGTCATCATCACGGAACATGAGAACCACCTTATGTCTCACACCGCTCCGGCCCCGTTTCTTCGTACACTGACGGGCATGGCATGCCGTATCAGTGAGCTGGTCATCGACGCCGCCGACCCGGAACGGCTGGCCGCCTTCTGGAGCGAGGTCCTCGGCTACGTCGAACTCGGCCGGGAGGACGACGGCAGCATCGAGATCGGACCGCCCGGCGTCGGCTTCGGCGGCCCGCAGCCCACCCTCATCCTCAGCCCCAGCGACGACCCCCGGCCCGAGAAGCTCCGGCTGCACATCGATGTCAACGCCACCGACCGCGACCAGGACGCCGAGCTGGAACGGCTGCTCGCGCTCGGCGCCAGGCGCGCCGACGTCGGCCAGACCGGTACCGAGGGGTGGCACGTCCTGGCCGACCCGGAGGGCAACGAGTTCTGCCTGCTGCGCGCCCGAATCCAGCCCGTCTGACCACGTCCGAGAATCCCCGGCCAGGGTCGGCATAGATCGGAGTGCCGCCCGCGTCCTTGCCTGTGAACATCGCGAGGAGGACGGGTGGATCCAGGATTTGCGGCGGACTTCCGGCGGTTCATCGTCGATCGGTCAGGGGCGTTGTTCCGCACGGCGTACCTGCTGACCGGTGACCGGCACGCCGCCGAGGACCTGGTGCAGTCGGCCCTGACCAAGACCGCCGCGAAGTGGCGCGATCTACGCGATCCCGCCGCCATCGAGGGATACGTCCGCCGGGTCATGTACCACGAGCAGGTGAGCTGGTGGCGGCGGCGCGCACGCGTCGCGGAGGTGTCCACCGGCCGGCTGCCCGACCAGGGCGGCGACGGGCACGCCGACGCCGCGGACCTGCGCGTGGTGATGCGCGCGGCCCTCTCCCGGCTCACCCCCCGGCAGCGGACCATGCTCGTGCTGCGCTACTTCGAGGATCTGTCCGAGACCGAGATCGCGCGGCTGCTCGGCGTCCGGGTGGGGTCGGTACGCAGCCAGATCTACCGCTCGCTGGAACGCCTGAAGAAGACGGCACCTGAACTGACCACCGTGAGGGAGTTCGGATGAACATCGAGAACCTGCTGCGTGAGACGTTCGCCGGCATGGCCGACGAAGAGCCGCCGCCCGCCCCAGGCCGGTTCCTCCCGACCCGCTCCCCCCAGGCCCGCTTCCTCCATGGCCGCGGCCTCGCCCTGGCGGCGGCGGGGGCCGTCACGGCGGTGGCGGTCGGGTCCACGGTGGCACTGCAAGGGATCGCGGCACGGGCCCCTGGTGACGTCGCCGTTTCGCGGCCGGCCCCCGCCATCAGCGTGACCGTGGTGGCAGGGATGCGGCTCGCCCAGTTGTTCAGGGCGCTTTCGTCGCGCACCGGAAGGCCGGTGGCGGAGTTCGAGCAGGCCGCCAAGGACGGTGCCGCGCTCGGCCTGCCCGGCTACGCCCGGGGGGCGCTCGAGGGGTTCGCCTTCCCCGGCGCCTACGAGTTCGCGCCGGCCGCGAGTCCGGCCGAGATCCTCGGGGCGATGGTGGCCCGGTACCGCAGGACCGCCGAGGACACCGCCCTGGCCGAGGGCGCCAGGCGGGCCGGCCGGACGCCGCTGGAGATCCTGACCGTCGCCAGCATCGTCCAGGCCGAGGCGCGCAGGGCCGAGGACATGCCCAAGGTCGCCCGGGTCCTCTACAACCGGCTGAACCGGAAGATGCGGCTCCAGGTGGACAGCACGGTCTTGTACGGGCTGGGCAAGTACGGGATCAGCGCGAAACGCGAGGACCTCAAGAGCCCGTCGCCGTACAACACGTACAAGCATCTCGGCCTCCCCCCGGGGCCCATCGGCAACCCGGGAGCCGACGCCATCAGGGCCGCGCTGAAGCCGGCCTCCGGCTCCTGGCTGTACTACGTGATCACCGACCGGGCGAAGGGCACCATGGAGTTCACCACCTCCCACAGGGAGTACGTCAAGCGGGTCGACGAATACTGGTGAGGTCAGCAGCCGGTGAGCAGATAGTGGGCATGAAGTGGGCTGTCGCCGTCGCACTGACGGCCACCATGGCGCTGCCCTCCTGGGCAGAGCACCAAGGGAATGATCCTCGACAAGTGGCAGGGATGGGGACACCTGTGGAACAAGTCCCCCAACATCAACGGGAAGATTCACAAGATCTCCAAGATCACCGTCCTGTAGACGGGTCGATCCCGGTCAGGAACGGCCCGCGCACAGCGCCCTGAAGTACTCGTCAACGGGTGCGAAGTCGACGCTGTCCCCCCGGTAACCGACGTACTTGTCCGGCCGGATCAAATACAGGCTGGGCCGGCGCACGCCGTACCGGTTGTGGGCGTCGCTGCGCAGGTCGGCGAAGATCCCGTCCGTCGGGCCGGGCGGCAGGTGGCCGCGGGTGACCAGGTGGACCTCGCCGTGCCCGGCCATCGCCTCGCCTGCGGCGGCCTGCCAGCCGGCCAGGGTGTCCGGGTCGGTGGTGTCCGCGGCGAACACGACGAGGTGGTGCCCCGGCGCGCGCAGCAGACGCCGGAGCGCCACCGGGCCCCGGCGGTCTTCGAGGTAGGCGTCCCGTACCAGCTCACCGGCCTCCGGCCCGCTCCTGGCGAAGTCGTTCCACGCCCTGGCCGGTGACTCGTGCCAGCGCTGGAACACCAGGCGGCTGTCACGGTAGTGGACGAGGTGTTCGCCGAAGGCGTTCGACAGCCGCTGCTGCACCGGGTTGAGCCTGCCGAACAGGCGCAGCGCGTGCCGTCTGACCCTGCGGGCGACGAGCGTGCTGCCGGTGGCGACCCTGGTGGTGGTCGAGGTGGCGTCCACCACCGCCTTGACGATGGGCAGGCGTTCGGCCTGGTAGCTGTCCAGGAGGGCATCCCCGGCACGGCCGGTGACGACGAGCGCGAGCTTCCAGCCCAGGTTGTAGGCGTCCTGCATGCCGGTGTTCATGCCCTGGCCGCCCACCGGGCTGTGGCTGTGCGCGGCGTCGCCGGCCAGGAGTACGCGGCCGTGCCGCAGCCGCTCGGCCAGGCTCTCCCTGGCCACGAACGACGAACTCCACTGGAGGTCGGTGACCTCGGGGTTCAGTGGGGTGCGCGCGGTGACGTAGGCGGCGAAGTCGGTCAGTCCGGGGGACTTCGGCGGCCGGTCGTCCGGCGTACTGGCCAGGATGCGCCAGTAGCCGCCGGCCATCGGGAAGACGGCCACCAGGCCGGAGGCGTGGAAGTAGACGTGGAAGCGGTCCCGGGTGAGCGGCCAGTCCACGGCGACGTCGCCCAGGATGAAGCCCCGCTTCAGGTCGGCGCTCCTGCGGGCGATCCCGGCCGCCTCGCGCACGGTGCTGTGCGCGCCGTCGGCCCCGATCAGCCAGCCGGTCTCGCGGTGCTCGGTACTTCCGTCCGGGTGCCGGAGTTCGGCGCTGACACCGTGCTCCCCGGCCCGGTACCCGGGGCCACGCACGCTGGGCGGCGAGTAGAGGGCATGCCGTACTGAAGACCGCTATCGCGCGCGGGCGCGGGCCGCCGCGAGGTCGTCCTGGTGCGCGACGGCCCACAGGGACAGCGCGCGGACCGCCTCCAGGAACGAACGCCCCAGATCGGTGAGCGCATAGTCCACCCGTGGCGTCACGCCCGGCTGGATCGTTCGGCTGACCAGCCCCTCCTCTTCGAGCGCGCGCAGCGTGCGGGTGAGCATCCGGCGGCTCAGACCCTCCACGGACCGATCCAGCTCATTGAACCCGTGCGCGCCGCGCGCCAGTACCGAAAGGAGCACGACGCTCCACTTGTCCCCCACCCGGCGCAGTACGCCGGTCGCGGGGCACTCCTCGTGATCGGAAACCGTGACCGGAACAGTGATGGCGGCAGTGGACATGAATGTTCCTTCTTTCCGGCTCTTCGCCTGCTGGCCAAAGATCTGGATGAGCACGTCGATTCCAGGAGGGTCCTTTATGATCATTGTCAGCGGAGCATCCGGGCAGCTCGGACGCCGCACCGTCGAGCACCTGCTCCAGCGGGTGGACGCCGCCCGCGTGGTCGCATTGTCGCGCACCCCCGACGCCGTCGCCGACCTCGGGGTGACCACCCGGTACGCCGACTTCGACGATCCGGGCAGCCTGCGCGGCGCGTTCGCGGGCGCCGAGCGGCTGCTGATGATCAGCCTCGGCTCGCTCGCCGGGGCCCCGCGCGGGCACGTCAACGCCATCGAGGCGGCGGCCAAGGCGGGGGTGGGCCAGGTCATCTACACGTCGTTCACCAGGGCGGGCGAGCCGGGCCAGCCCCAGGCGCTCATCCGCAACCACCAGGAGACCGAACGGCTGCTGACGGAGTCGGGGCTGACGTTCACGGCGCTGCGCTTCAACCAGTGGCCGGAAATGTGGAACCTTGTCGGGATTCCGGCCCTCGCCGTCGCCACCGGAGTCCTACCCGGCAACGCGGGCGACGGCCGGGTCGGGCACATCACCCGCGACGACAGCGCCGCCGTGGCAGCCGCCGTACTGGCCGAGGGCGGCTGCGAAGGCCAGCTCCTGGAGGTCACCGGCCCGGAGGCGGTGGGCGACGCCGCCGTGGCCGACGCACTCGCCCAGGTCACCGGCCGCCCGGTCCGCCACGAGGAGGTCTCCGACGCCGACCTGGCCACGATCCTGTCCGAACGCGGGCTGCCCGAAATGTACGTCCAGGGCTGGACGGGCCTGGGCACCTACAAGCGCGACGGCTGGTTCGACGTGACCACCCACGCGGTCGAACGCCTCACCGGCCGCAAGCCCACCCCCATTACCGACTACTTCGCCGCCCACCCCGAGGCCCTGCACACCCCCTGACCACACCCCGCGAACACCGGGCACACGAGCACATGGCCTTCGCTTCACCCAGTCGTGTCCTCCACGCCGGACTTCCCCCGATGTTCCCGCCTCCCGCCGGGAACGCGCCACGCGCAGCCAGCAGAGCCCCGCTCCCGGCCCCCGACGCTTCCTAGTGCCGAGCTTCGCTCGACACCCCCACCTACGGCGGGCCGGGGGGCTCTGTCCAGCGGAACGTCGGGCGAAGCCCGGCATAGGAAGCACGACTGGGCGAAGCGGAGGCCACGCTCTTAGGACGCGCGCCGGCGAGGACCGAGCCCGGCAGGGGTTACGGCCGGGCTTCGACCACCATGCCCGCTCCCACGGTCCCGTTGGTGGACTCGTCCACCAGGATGAACCCGCCCGTCATCCGGTTGCGCGCGTAGTCGTCCACGAACAGTGGCTGGGTGACCCGCAGCGACACCCGCCCGATCTCGTTGAGGCCCAGCGACTGCGCCGTCTCGTCGCGGTGCAGCGTGTTGACGTCGAGCCGGTAGTGCAGGTCGCGGACCAGTGCCCGCGCCGTGCGGGTGGTGTGCTTGATGCTGAGCTTGGTGCGCGGCGTCAGCTTGGTGGCGTCGGTCATCCAGCAGACCATCGCCTCCAGCTCCTGCGCGGCGCTCGGCTGGTTGTTGGGCCGGCAGATCATGTCGCCGCGTGAGATGTCGATGTCGTCTTCCAGCCGCAGGGTGACCGACATCGGCGGGTACGCCTCGTCCACCGGCCCGTCGAACGTGTCGATCGAGGCGATCCGGGTGGCGAGGCCGCTGGGCAGGTGGACGACCTCGTCGCCGGGCTTGAGCACGCCGCCCGCCACCTGGCCCGCGTACCCGCGGTAGTCGTGGAAGTCGTGGTCGTTGGCCCGCTGCGGGCGGATCACGTACTGGACCGGGAAGCGCACGTCGACCAGGTTGCGGTCGGAGGCGATGTGCACGTTCTCCAGGTGGTGGAGCAGGGAGCCGCCGTTGTACCAGGGCATGTTCTCCGAGCGCGACACCACGTTGTCGCCGTGCAGCGCCGACATCGGGATGAACGTGAGGTCGCCGACATTGAGCTTGCTGGCGAACGCCGTGAACTCCTCATGGATCTCGTTGAACCGCTCCTCGGAGTAGTCCACCAGGTCCATCTTGTTGACCGCGAGCACCAGGTGCGGCACCCGGAGCAGGGTGGTCAGGAAGGAGTGCCGCCGCGACTGCTCAAGGACGCCCTTGCGGGCGTCGATCAGGATGATCGCCAGGTCCGCGGTGGAGGCCCCGGTCACCATGTTGCGGGTGTACTGGATGTGGCCGGGCGTGTCGGCGATGATGAACTTCCGCTTCGGCGTGGCGAAGTAGCGGTAGGCCACGTCGATCGTGATGCCCTGCTCGCGTTCGGCCCGCAGGCCGTCGGTGAGCAGGGACAGGTCGGTGTACTCGGTGCCACGGTCGCGGCTGGTGCGCTCCACCGCCTCCAGTTGGTCCTCGAAGATCGCCTTGGAGTCGTAGAGCAGCCGCCCGATCAGCGTCGACTTGCCGTCGTCGACCGAGCCCGCCGTCGCGAAACGCAGGATGTCCATGTGATCAGAAGTAACCTTCCCGCTTGCGGTCTTCCATGGCGGCCTCGGAGGTGCGGTCGTCGGCCCGGGTCGCGCCGCGCTCGGTGATCCGGGTGGCGGCGATCTCGGCGATGATCTCCTCGACGCTGGACGCGGCCGACTGGACCGCGCCGGTGCAGGTCATGTCACCGACCGTACGGTAGCGCACGGTCGCCTCGAAGACCGGCTCATCGTCACCGCGGTTGACCACGTCGGCGTCGGAGAGCAGCATCCCGTCGCGGGCGAAGACCTTGCGCGTGTGCGCGAAGTAGATCGACGGGATCTCGATCTCCTCGCGGCGGATGTAGTCCCAGACGTCGAGCTCGGTCCAGTTGGACAGCGGGAAGACGCGGATGTGCTCGCCCCTGCGGATGCGCGCGTTGTAGAGGTTCCACAGCTCGGGGCGCTGGTTCTTCGGGTCCCACTGGCCGAAGTCGTCGCGGAAGGAGAACACGCGCTCCTTGGCGCGGGCCTTCTCCTCGTCCCTGCGGGCCCCGCCGAAGACGGCGTCGAACTCGTGCTCCTCGATCGCGTCCAGCAGCGTGGTGGTCTGGAGCCGGTTGCGGGAGGCCCGGCGGCCGGTCTCCTCGACCACCCGCCCGGCGTCGATGGACGCCTGGACGCTCGCGACGACCAGCCGCACGCCCAGCTCGGCCACCCGGCGGTCGCGGAAGTCGATCACCTCGGAGAAGTTGTGCCCGGTGTCGACGTGCATCAGCGGGAAGGGGATCGGCGCGGGCCAGAACGCCTTCTCCGCAATGCGCAGCATGACGATCGAGTCTTTTCCACCGGAGAAGAGCAGACAGGGCCGTTCGAACTCGGCGGCCACCTCACGCATGATGTGGATCGCCTCGGCCTCAAGGACGTCGAGTTGCGACGTTGTGTAGTCGGCCTGCAACATCGGTGTCTCTCCTCCGGGGTGGAACCGGTCGGCTCGGTCAGCGGTGAAGGTCCCGGATTCCGGCGAGCAAGATCCCCGCCAGGTCCGGTAGGGAAACCAGAATATCTGGTAGTGAGGGGTCGGCCTGGTTGTAGGCGAGCGGCGAGCCGTCGATCCGGCTCGCGTGGGCCCCGGCGGCGAGCGCGACCGCCGCGGGGGCGGCCGAATCCCACTCGTACTGGCCGCCGGCGTGGACGTAAGCCTCGACCTCGCCGGTGAGCACCGCGGAGATCTTCGCCCCGGCCGAGCCGATCGGCACCAGGTCGCCGCCGACCAGGTAGGCGAGCTTCTGCACGAACTCCGGCGGACGGCTGCGGCTGACCGCGATCCTGATCCGGGCACCCGGGCGGGCGGCGGGGAGCCGCGGCGGGTCGGCGGTGGTCAGCGTGCGGCCCTGGGCGGGCAGCGCCACCGCGCCCGCGGCCAGCGCGCCGCGCTCCCACAGCGCCACGTGGACCGCCCAGTCGGACCGGCCCTCCTCGGCGAACTCGCGGGTGCCGTCGAGCGGATCGATGATCCACACCCGGTCGGCGGTGAGCCGCCGTGGGTCCATCCGCTCCTCGCGGGTGGCCTCCTCCGACAGGATGGCGTCGGAGGGGCGCAGGCGGGCCAGCGCCTCGGTCAGGAAGCGGTGCGCGCTCTGGTCGCCCGCGTCCTGCAACGCCCGGGGGTCGCCGAACCCGCGCTCGGCCCGCAACGCGAGCAGCCGCTCGCCGGCCTCGGTGGCCAGATCGCCGGCCAGCGCGTGGTCGTCCCTAATCGTCATCAATACGCTCCAGCTCCCCGGGCGACAGCCGACCAGGTCTTCCACAGGATCTGCAAGTCCAACATCAAGGACCAGTTTTCAACGTAACGCAGGTCCAACCGTACAGATTCCTCCCACGACAGATCCGACCGGCCGCTCACCTGCCACAGACCGGTGAGGCCGGGGCGGACCAGCAGGCGCCGCCGTACGTCGTCGCCGTAGCAGGCGACCTCCTGCGGCAGCGGCGGGCGCGGGCCGACCAGCGACATGTGCCCGAACAGCACGTTGATGAGCTGCGGCAGCTCATCGAGCGAACGGCGGCGCATCCACGCCCCGAACGGAGTGACCCGCGGATCGGCGCGGATCTTGAACAGCAGCCCGTCGGCGTCGCTGACCAGCTCGACCTTGCGCAGCTCGGCGTCGGGGGCCATGGTACGGAACTTGTAGATGGTGAACTCGGCCCCGCCCCGCCCCACCCGCGTCTGCCGGAACAGCGCGGGCCCCTGGCTGCTGGAGCGCACGGCGACGGCGAGCGCGGCCAGCAGCGGCGCGAGCGCGACCAGCAGCACGATCGCGGCCGTGCGGTCGAAGAGGTTCTTCACCAGTTGCCGGTAGCCGGACAGGTCGGGGTGCTCGACGTGGAGCAGCGGGAGCCCGGCGGCCGGGCGGATGGTCGTGCGCGGGCCCGCGACCTCCATCAGCGCGGGGGCCACGACCAGCTCGGTGCGGGTGCGCTCCAGCCGCCAGGCGAGCCGGCTCAGCGCCACGCCGTCCATCTCGGGGCAGCCGAGCACCGCCACGGTGTCGGCGGCGGTCTGGTCGACCACCAGGGCCACGTCGGTGAAGTCGCCGAGCACGGGCACCCCGGCGACCTCGCGCGGGCCGCCCGCGGCGGGCAGGCAGGCGGCCACCACCTGCATGCCGTGCTCGGGCTCCAGCCGGAACCTGCGCACCAGCTCGGCCACGCCCGCCGGGTGGCCCGCCACCACCACCCGGCGCATGCAGTCGCCCCGCTCGCGCCTGCGGTGCAGGCCGCGCCGCAGGGCCTGCCTGGCCGCGAGGGTGAGCAGGGTCATCAGGGGCAGCGCGAGCACCACGTAGCCGCGGGCGATGTCGGTCTTGGTGACGTAGGCGCCGATGGCGAGCCCCGCGGTCAGCATCAGCCCGCACTGCACCACCCGCCGGAACTCCTCGGTGCCCGCCCCCAGCATGCGCGGCTCGTAGGCGCGGTTGACCGTGATCGCCGCCGTCCAGAGCGGGGGCAGCACGGCGCTCAGCGCGAGGTACGGCGTGACGTAGGGGGTCACCTCCCCGAACCGGACGGCCACCGCCACCACCCCGGCCAGCACGGCGCAAGCGGCGTCGGAGAACATCGCCCGCCCGCGATACTGTCGCACCCACAGGGGCGGCCGGCAGCGCTCCGCGGGGGCGGACGCCCGCCGGCCGTCGCGCGGCCTGGCCGGGGCCGTGGATAGCTCACCGTCGAACACGCACCCCTCCTGTAGCCACTCACCGACCCCCATGGCCCGCCCCAGGACAAGGCGGACTCCCCACCCGGCTGAAAAACGCGCGGCGGCTTCATACTGTAGCAAAGGATCAACCTAGAGTGAGCAATACCGATCAGCGCAGCGGAGGCGGCCGAGTTGAAGACTGAAACGTATATCTCTGTTGATGTCGAGGCGGATGGCCCTATTCCCGGGCCGTACTCGATGACGAGCTTGGGAATGACGGTCGCCGGACGGATGCGCGGTCGGCACTTCGAGGCGATAAGTCCGGACACGAGTACTTTTTACGCCGAGCTGCGGCCGATCAGCGATGACTTCGTACCGCAGGCCATGGCGGTGAGCGGCCTGGACAGGGACCGGCTGGTACGCGAGGGCAGCGACCCGGCGGAGGCGATGGCGCGGGCGGCGGCGTGGATCAAGCAGGTCAGCCGGAACTCGATCCCGGTGCTGGCGGCTTATCCGCTCTCTTTTGACTGGATGTGGATTTACTGGTACTTCATGAATTTTCTGGGGTCATCGCCGTTCGGGCATTCGCGGTGCATCGACATCAAAACGCTTTATGCGGCGAAAGCCGGGGTGACCATCGGCTGGGCGACGAAACGGCAGATGCCCCGCCACCTCGCCGCGAAACGCCCGCATACCCACAATGCCCTCGACGACGCCATGGAACAGGCCGAACTCCTCCAGAACCTGATGGCCTGGCCGGGAGCGGCGACCTCGACCGGTCACTGCGCGGCGGGCGAGAGTGCCGGCCCGCTCAGCGAGGAGGGCCGGAGAGCTTGAGGTCGCCCGCGTGGAAGGCGTTCTGGGTGGCCTCCAGGCCCTTGGTGAGCAGCGACTCCACCACGTCGGCCGCGCGGTCCACCAGGAACGGCAGGTCCTTGCGCTCGGCGGTGCCGAAGTCGCGCAGCACGAAGGCGGCGGGGTCCATCCGGCCGGGGGGCCGGCCGATGCCGAAGCGCACCCGCAGGTAGTCGCGGGTGCCGAGGGACTTGGTGATCGACTTGAGGCCGTTGTGGCCGTTGTCGCCGCCGCCGGACTTGGCGCGCAGCGCCCCGTACGGTACGTCCAGCTCGTCGTGGACGACGATCACCCGGGCCGGCTCGACCTTGTAGAAGTCGGCGAGGGCCTTGCAGGGGCCGCCGGAGAGATTCATGAACGACAGGGGCTTGGCGAGCACGGCGGGCACCCCGGCCACGCGCCCCTCGACCACCACCGCCCCGGCCCGGTGCGCCTTGAACCGCGCCCCGGCCCGCGCGGCCAGCTCATCGACCACCATGAAGCCGACGTTGTGCCGGTTGCCCACGTCTTCCGGCCTGGGGTTGCCCAGGCCCGCGATCAGCCACCGGTCCACGGACACCTCCAAAACCACAACGGGCGGCCCGGATCCCCCCGACCGCCCTACCAGCCTGACACAACCACCGAGCCCTACGCCCGACGACAAAACCCGGACCGCCAACACCACAACCCGGCCAAACCCAACCCCACCGAACCCGAGCCCACAGGCCCATGCCGGGCTTGAAACCAGGGCTCATCAGGCCCGAGCCAGAAGAACCGCTGGGCCCAGGGGCGGCCAGGGCAAGATCGGGGGCGTCGCCTGTCGGGCCCCGGAGGCCGCCGGAGTCAGGGCTTACCGAGGTTGCGGTGGCTCGGCCGGGGGCCCGATGAGCGTATTGCGGTTGGGGCCGGACCAAGCCCAGGGCCCCGGAGGGGGGTTGGGCCGGGGCCGGGCCTTCCGGGGTTACTCGGACTCGGTGGTGCCCTCGGCGGCGGACTCGCCCTCGGCCGCGGCGCCCTCGGCAGGGGCCTCCGCCTCGACCGAGGTCGGCTTGGTGGTGATGTGCAGGACCAGGGCCTCGGCGTCGGCGGACAGCGAGACGCCGGACGGCAGGGGCAGGTCGCCCGAGGTGATCTGGGTGCCGAGCGCGAGGCCGGTGATGTCGACCTCGACGCCCTGCGGGATGTGCGTGGCCTCGGCCTCGACCGGGACGGACATCATGAGCTGCTCCAGCATGCCGTCCGGCACGACATCGCCCACGACGTTGACCGGGATCTCGACGCTGACCGTCTCGCCCCGGCGGACCAGCAGCAGGTCGATGTGCTCCAGGAAGCCCTTGAGCGGGTCGCGCTGGATGCCCTTGGGCAGGGCCAGCTCGTCCACGCCGTCACCGGCGAGGCGGATCAGCACGTTGGGCGTGCGCAGCGCGATCATCAGCTCGTGGCCGGGCAGGGTGAGGTGCTTGGGCTCGGTGCCGTGCCCGTAAAGGACGGCGGGCACCTTGGCGGCGCGGCGGATCTTGCGGGCGGCGCCCTTGCCGAACGCGGTGCGCTGCTCGACGTTGATGCGTACTTCGGACACGGCTGATCTCCTAGGGATCTCGGCGATTCGGGCGGAATGCGCGCCCACCCTGGTCCGCCCTAGCGGAAGGCGTTACGGGCGCAACCTCGCTAGTCTATACGCCGCCGAAGCCGATCCCGTCCATAAGGTTGTTCACCAACGCGACGATGAAGTCGTCGGTGACCGGTTCGTCCGGGATGAGCAGCCGGTGGTAGACCGAGCCCCAGAGCTGGTCGACGACGACCCGCACATCGATGTCGGCCCGGATCTGCCCGGCCTCCTGTGCCCGGCGCAGCCGCTCGCCGGCCAGCGCGCGCCGCCCCGAGGAGTACAGCCGCCGGAAGGCGGCGGACAGGTCGGGGTCGGTCTGCGCCTGGCCGATCAGTTCGGCCAGGACCCTCCCGCCCGGTGTCTCGGTCATCACCCGGGCGAACGCGCGCAACTGGCTGATCAGGTCGGCGCGGACGTCTCCCGTGTCAGGAAAGGCCAGTCTCTCCTGGACGGCGTGGAAGTAGCCGTCCATGGCCAGGGCGCCCTTGGAGGGCCACCATTTGTAGAGGGTCGTCTTGCTGACGCACGACAGCCTGGCCACCCGCTCGAAGGTCAGGTCCGCGATGCCCTCGGTGAGCAGGAGTTCGCCGACCGTGCGGAGTACGTCGGCCCGGACCTCGTCCGCCGGCCGGCGCCCCCGCCCACGCTGGCCGCGCTCTCCGGCGACGACGCCCTTGGGCTCTGTGGCCACGTTCGCTCCCGCTGTGTCGTTACCGGATCTCGTCAGTCTAGGCAGGCCCGCGAGGTCGCCGGTTCCGGAGGAGGCGATCAGGCGAAGCCGCCGTTGACGTAGATCACCTGGCCGTTGACCCAGCGGGCCGGACCGGCCAGATGGGAGACGGTCTCGGCGATGTCGGCGGGCTCGCCGAGGCGCTCCAGCGGGGCGGCCTTGGCCAGGGCGGCGATCGTGGCTTCGTCCTTGCCGTTGAGGAACAGCGGGGTGGCGGTGGGACCGGGGGCCACGGCGTTGGCGGTGATGTCACGGCCGCGCAGCTCGCGGGCGAGGATCAGGGTCATGCCCTCGACGGCGGCCTTGCCGGCCACGTAGGGCGCGTAGTTCGGGGCCTGGCCGCGGACGACGGACGTCGAGAAGTTGATGATGGCCCCGCCCGCGCGGACCCGGCGGGCGGCCTGCTGGGAGACGACGAACGCGCCGCGGATGTTGGTGCGGTGCATCCGGTCCAGGTCGGCGAGGTCGAACGTCGCGATGGGCCCGAGGATCATGATCCCCGCCGCGTTCACCACGACGTCGATGCCGCCGAACGCGGACTCCACCGCGTCGAACGCCGCGGCCATGGCGTTCTCGTCGGCGATGTCGCCCGTGACGGCGATCGCCTGGCCGCCGGCCTCGGTGATCTCCGCGACGATCTCCTCGGCCGCGGCCCGGTTACCGGCGTAGTGGACGGCCACGGCCATGCCGTCCTCCGCGAGCCGCCGGGCCACGGCCCGGCCGATGCCGCCCGAGCCTCCGGTGACCAGTGCGACGCGACGGGTGCCGACTGCGTTCATGGGTTTCCTCCAGCGCTCGAAATGAACGATGCGTACATATAAGCAGAGATATGAACGCCACGCCCATATAAGTCGTCGTGATGTACCTCACAACAAAAGCAGGCCGGCGCCCGCGGAAAGCGGACACCGGCCGGTACGACCAGAAGCTAGTGGTGCATCACGCAACCTTGGTGGGGTAACTGGTCCATGACCGGATCGGGGAGCTGGCGGCGAAGCTGACCTTCGGGGCGGCGTGCCGGTTGCGCCAGCGGACGTAGGCCGCGATGGCGGCGT
>NZ_JBIRBB010000032.1:0-50893 GCF_044326295.1 Spongiactinospora sp. 9N601 | reverse complement strand
GGCCGGGTGGGCCGGGTGGTCGGGATCGGATGGGTCCGGGCCGGGTGGGGTCGGGCCGGGTGGGCCGGGCCAGATGGGTCGGGCCGGGTGGGGCCGACCGGTCGGGTGGGCCGGGTGGTCGGGATCGGGTGGGGCCGGGTGGTCGGGATCGGATGGGTCCGGGGCGGGTGGGTCGGGCGCGTTGTTTTAGATGCGGCTCAGTGTCAGCATCGCGTCCTTTTCGATGCGGGCGAGGTTGAGCAGGAGATCGCCGGCCTGGTTCAGGTAGGCGTCGTCGCCAGCCTCGCCGGTCTCGCCGGCCTTTGCGATCAGGGCGGCGACGTCGGTCCACAGGGCGGCGGCCTCGCCGTACAGGCGGTGGGCGGTGCGGATTTCGCTGCTTTCCCCATGGTCGGTGCATTCGCCGAGGAAATCGCGGTAGAGATTGCGGAAAAGCGCGCCGCCGGTGCCGCCCCGTTCCATGAGCAGTGCGGCGTGCGGCAGGTGCCGCCGAGGATCGTCGGTGCGCAGCAGCCATTTCCGTACCTGGCCCGCGGCCTTTTCGATGCCGCGATGCCCCAGGTTGGCGATGGGGGCGGCGAGAAAGGCGGTGGCGCACGAACGGATCGCGGGCACGATGCCCGCCTGCCAGGAAACGGCGGCGGCGGGGCTGTTCGGGGCGGTTATGGTGAACGACCGGTTCTTCGCGGTCATCGGGCCGCGCTCGGATCTGGCCAGGGCGAGATTGTCCAGGGTGGTACGGACCGCGCCGCCCTGCTGGTCGGTGTCCACCAGGTAGGCGTGGTCGTCGTCGTAGCCGTACATGGCGACGACGTGGCCGCCGAAATGAATCCTGGTCGTGAAGTAATCCAGGTGATAACTGTCGAGTTGCAGGCCCACCGGCCAGCCGGAATCGATGGGGGCGGCCACGTTGTGCCATGCCTTGCGGGCGGAGGAGGTCTCCGCGACCGAAAGGTCCAGGCCCAGGGTGGTGGACAGGTTCTTGGTCAGTTCGAAAGGCTTCACCCGGCCCCCGAGAAGGGGGAGGTCCATGCCCTTGGCGTCCCAGTAGATGAACGAAAGTCCGGAGCCGAGGCCGAAGAGCATCGGCTCGGAAAGGTCGAGCCCGGCGTGCCTCAGCAGCACGCCGAGCGTTGTGGTCTCGCAGTGCCGCATTCCGCGGGCGTCGATGTTCTCAACAATGGTCATGCGAGATCTCTTCTTCAGGTACTTCTGGTGCTTGTGGCGCTTCAGGTACGGCGGGCGCGGTGCAGGATGTCGGCCTGCTCGGCGAGCGCGGCCACCAGATCGTCTCCGGTGAGGCGGGCGAGTTGGTGGTGTACGCCGAGCGCCCGCTCCACCGTGTCCGGCGGACGGTGCCGGGTCGCGAACCACACGCCCTTGAGGACGGTGATCCGCCAGCCGGGATAGGTCTGCCGGATGACCTCCAGCCGCCGATCGTCCGGCATCATGCGGCTGCCCCCCAGGCTGTGGGCGTGGCCAGGCATAACGCGGGCAGCGCGGGCAGCGCGGGCAGCGCGGGGAATGCTGGTAGTGCGGCACCAGCCTGCGATGACACCCGCAGCGGGCCCGCGTCCGTCGGGGGGAACACCGGCCGGAACATCAGCGGGGACATCAGCGGGGACATCGGCTCACCGGGGCGGGAGGCTCGGCCGCACCGGTGCCGCAGTACGCCGGGGGGCCTGTCCTGCGGCAGCGGAGGGGCGTTGCACAGCACTCCGGCAGTGTAGGTCAACTGACCGACGGTGGACGGCCCGCCGGGCGGACGAGCATGGGCCCAGGTGGTGCGGCGAGTCGATATGTGTCATCGATGCCTTACTCTCCGTAGCTGAAACTGCTAGGGTCATGCTCGTATCCCCAAAGCGTTTTTGCAAGACGGAGCCCCACGTAATACCTCAATCGCAAGGCAAGCACATTGCTCCCGCGCTACGACCCCCTCAACAGGAGATCCCGTGCCCTACAGCCCGACGGTGCGCCGCCGCCGACTGTCCTCGCTGCTGCGCCGGCTCCGCCAGGACGCCGGGCTCCACGCCGACGAGGTGGCCCGGCGGCTCGAATGGACGGCGTCCAAGCTCACCCGGATGGAACGCAACGAGTGGAAGCTGCCGAGCGTCCGTGACGTGCGCGATCTCCTCGACGTCTACGGTGTCACCGACCCATCCCTGCGGGAGTCCGTAATCGCCCTCGCCCGGGAGGCGCGCCAGCGCGGGTGGTGGGAGGAGTACAAGGACGTGTTCCTGGTCGGCGCGCTGCCCGAGTTCGAGACGGAGGCGAGCGAGATCCGCACCTTCCAGGCACTGCTCGTCCCCGGCCTGCTCCAGACGGCCGACTACGCCGCCGCGGTGTTCCGCGGGGGCGGCCGGGTGACCGACGACGCCAAGGTCGCGCGGCGGGTGGAGGCCCGCATGGCCCGTCGGCAGATCTTCGACCGGCATGATCCTCCGGCGTTCAAGGTGGTGATCGACGAGGCGGCGCTCGCCAAGCACGTGGGCGGGGCCGATGTGATGCGCAGGCAGATCCTGCACATCACCGAAATGGCCGCCCGGCCGCACATCGACCTCCAGGTGGTCTCGAACGGCACAGGCGCACACGCCGCCCTCGACAATCCCTTCACGATCCTGCGATTCGCCGCGCCGGAGGACCCGAGCCTGGTCCACGTCGGGACGGTCGCCGGTGACCTGTTTCTGGAGAAGCCGGAAGACGTGCGGAGTTATACGCTGGCATATGACCATGTGCGCGCGTCGGCATTGAGCCCGGAGGCGTCGCTGACGTATCTGGCCGAGCTGGCGGAGCGATTTCGATAGAGGCGAGGGACGGTCATGGCTTTCGTGGAGTGCGGCGCGCTTTCCTGGCGCAAGAGCTCATACAGCGGGGCCAACAATTCCGACTGCGTCGAAGTCGCGACCTTGCCTGGCGGAGGGCGAGCGATTCGCGACAGTAAGGACGTGCGGGGGGCGGTTTTGCGGTTCTCCGCCGCGGAATGGGCGTGGTTCGTCGGCAATATCAAGACCGGCGAGTTCGACTGACCACCTGAAGTACGACAAGTCCCGCCAAGCCGCGACAACGGTGGCCGTCGGAGCTACCGCCCGCCCCTGGAAGGCGGGCGGACGCGGCGCCCGTTCCGGGTCATCGAGGATGGCGTGCGTGGCGGCGCGTTCGGCCTCGGAGTTGACCGATCCCACAGAACCGGGCTTGTTGGCCGGGCCGGAACGGCGGGCGGCGAGAGTGGGCTTGCCGTACCGGCCCCGGCCAACAGATCGCGGGGGTCGGACGCCAGGCCCTGGCCGCTGGACCTGGTTGGGTAGTTTTTCAACGTGAGAAATGCGAGCGACGCGACGATCGTCAATCAGAAGCGATGGGATGCGCTGGCCGAGCGGCATGGGCGTGGGGATGATGAGTACTACGACGTGGCCGGGTTCTTGGCCGGCGGGTCGTCGCTGACCGACCGGGAGCGGGCGGAGGTGAACGCCGCCGTCGGGGATGTCGCCGGGCTGGAGCTGCTGCACCTGCAGTGTCACTTCGGGCTGGACACGTTGTCGTGGGCGCGGGCCGGGGCCAACGTCACGGGGGTGGACTTCTCGGCGGTCGCGGTGGAGCGGGCGCGGCGGCTCGCGGCGGAGGCCGGGCTGGCGACGGAGGTCCGGCCGGCCACACTGCCGCAGACGAACGCACAAGCTGGGCCAGACGCGCAAGCCGGGCTGGCGGAAGAGGCTCAACCGGCCGCCCAGGTGCGATCGGGGGCACAAGCCCGGCCGACCGTGGGGTTCGTGCAGGCCGATGTGCTGGCGCTGCCGGCCGGCTTGGCCGGGCGGTTTGATGTGGTGTTCGCCTCCTATGGGGTGCTGTGCTGGATTCGGTCGGCCGCTGAGTGGATGGCGTCGGCGGCGGCGTGTCTGCGGCCCGGTGGGGTGTTGGTGCTGATCGACATGCATCCGCTGGTGAACATGATCGACTCGGCGCAGCCCCTGGTCGTGGACTTCCCGTACGCGGGGGAGAAGCCCGTCCGCTTCGACAGCGGTACTTCCTACGCCGTGGCCGGGCTGGACGCCGAGGTGAGCGAGACCGTCCAGTACGCCCACGGCCTGGGTGAGGTGGTGAGTGCGGCGGCGGGGGCAGGGCTGCGGGTGGAGTCGCTGACCGAGTGGTTCGATGAGGAGATCGACCCCAAGCTGGTCCGGAGCCCGGACGGGCGCATGCGGTTCCCGCTGGGCGACCAGTGGGCCCCGACCTCATACGGCCTGCGCGCCCGCCGTCCCTGAGATCAGGTCGCGCACAGTACGGACTCGGCGGACTTGACCATCGCCGGGCCGATCGCCGCCGTGTCCGCGACGCTGTGTGTCGTGGACACGGCGTACTGGGTGCGCCCGTCGAACGACGCGAAGGTCATGGCGGTGAACCCCGCCGTGCCGCCGAACACCAGCGCCCCCTTGAGCGCGCCCCCGCACAGGCCGCCGCCCCCGCCATTCTGCGCGGGGCCGCCGGGCCGTTCGGTGAGCACCTGCCGCAGTTCCGGTGGCAACAGCCCGTCCTGGTGGAACGCCCGGAAGAACGCGCTGACGTCACGCGTGGTGGAGACCACACCGCCCGGCGCGCCTGCCGTCCACGTAATGTCCGGCGATCGCGCCGACCACGCCGGGGGTCCGGGCCAGTTCGTCCATGGCCCGCCGTACGTCGCCCGCCGGGCGTCCGTCGTGAGCGGCGGCGGGCGTGCCGCCGAGGAGGGTGAGCATCGCGCAGGCCAGCCCGGCGGCTCCAGTCCCTTTCCGCAACTTCATCCGCATGGTCCTCTCATCGCGGTCATGGTTCGAGGACCTTTGTAGGAGTATCGCCGTTTCCTCCGTGTTACCGGCCCGGTTTGTCCCATACCAGCAGGTAGCGGCGTAGCAGCAGGCGGCGCCAGTGGCAGCCGGGCAGGGTGGCGCGGGCCGCTCTGCCCACATCGCCCCAGCTCATGGTGGGGTCCATGACGGGCATGCCCGCTCCGCTCTTGGGGCCGTGCCGCAACTGGTGCAGGCGGGTGACGACCTGGGCGGTGCCGCTGATGATCCAGTCGAGGGGGGAGCGGTTCTGGGCGAGGCCGATCACCACGAGCCGCCCGCCCGGAGCGAGCAGGCGGGTCAGGGCGGCCGTGGCCTGGCCGAAGTCGGCGTGGTGGACGACGGCGACCGCGCTGACGAAATCGAACTTGCCCTCCGGCAGCAGCCCCGCCGGGTCGTCGAGGTAGTCGGCCTGGACGAAGGACAGGCCGGGGACGTCGCCGTGCTGGGCGCGGGCGGTCTCGATGGCGCCGGGATGCCGATCCGCCCCGGTGACCGTGCCCGCCCTGGCGGTCAGCTTGCCGGCCAGCAGGCCGTCACCGCAGCCGACGTCCAGGGCGTGCGCGCAGCCTTCCGGCACGAGCTTCAGGACGAGCCGCTGGTAGTGAACGTTGTGATTCCAGTACGGATCGGCCATCCGATCACAATAGGGGCGGCCCTTGGCCGGTGTGGCGGAGTACGACGTCGGCCTGCTCAGGCTCCTCCCCCGACAGGCGCTCATCCCACCAGGTGATGCCCGCGTCGGCGAGCGGCCCGACAACGCCACGCCCCGCCGGACCGGCCGGGCTACGACGTCGATCAGCCGGACGGCCAGACTGCACTCCGCACGACACACCCGACACACGTCGCGAGCACGGATCGGCCATCCGGTCACAACAGGGGCGGGCCTTCATCGATGCGGCGGAACACGGCGTCGGCTTGCTCGGCCTCTTCCCAGGGGAGGCGCTCGTCCCACCAGGTGATGCCCGCGTCGGCGAGCGGCCCGACGACGTCATGCCCGGCAGGGCCGGACGGGCTGCGCCCGCCGGTCACGATGTCGAACGGCCGGTCGGCCAACCCGTATTCGGCGCGGCATGCCCGCAGGAAGGTGACCAGCTCGGTCACCTCGGTGAGGGTCGGTGTGCGCGCCACGTCGGCGCCGGCCATGGTGGGCATCGCGCCGTCCCAGCGGGCCGCGCGGCGCATCGGGGCCTTGTTGGGCCAGAAGCCGCCCACCCAGATCGGCACTCTGGGCCGCTGCACCGGGGTCGGCAGGAAGGTGACGTCGTCGATGGTGACCTGGTTGCCGTGGTAGCTGACCGGCTCGCCGGACCACAGGAGGTCGAGCGCGTGCAGGCCCTCGTCCAGCCGTTCGGCCAGCACCTTGGCATCGGTCGTGTCACCGAACGAGCCGTACTCGTCGTCGAGCGGCGCGCCCAGCCCCACCCCCAGGGTCACCCGGCCGTCGGTGAGCCGGTCGAGCGTGGTGACCTCCCTGGCCAGCTTGGACGGCCTACGCCGGGCCACCGGCGTGATCGAGGTGCCCAGCCGGATGCGCGAGGTGGCCAGGGCGGCGGCGGTGAGCAGGATCCACGGGTCGGCGATCATGCGATGCAGCGCCTTGGTCTCCACCACGTGGTCCCAGACGAAGAGCGCGTCCCAGCCGGCCTGCTCCGCCCGGCGCGCGAGGTCGGCGAAGACCCGCGGCGATGCGAAATCTCCGAAGTTGGGGACGTTGAACGAGTAACGCATGGCCCGCACTATGCCCTTTCCAACGACCCTAGGTGCCCGCGGAACCACTCGGTGGCCAGCGCGTCCACCTCCTTGGCGTGCGTGGTCTGTGGCGCGGGCTCGATGCCGGGCTCGTCGGCGAGCGCGTGGCCCATGCCGGGGATGGTCGCCACCTCGGCGCTCTCGCCCCGTGCGGCACGCAGCTCCGCCGCCGGGCCCTGGAACCCCTCCTGGTCGTCGAGCTCGCCGACGACGGCCAGGATCGGCGTGTCGCCGAACTCGCCCGCGCGGGCCACGAAGTCGAGCCGCCGCGCGACCTCGTCGGACTCCGGCGACCATGCGTACGTCATGCCGTACTGCCGGGCCAGGCCGGTGATGGTGGCCCGCAGCCGGATGACCGGGCTGATCAGCACGGCCGCGCCGACCTCCAGCCCGAGCGCGGGCGCGCTCTCCAGCGCGGCGAGCTGGGCCGCCGCCGCGCCCGCCGACCCGCCCATGACGCCGATCCGCGTGCCGGTGAAACCGAGCTGGTCGCGCAGCTCCGGCCAGGCCGCGCGGAACTCCTCGGCCGCGCCGTACGCGACCGGGCGATGGACGTTGAGCACGGCGTCTTCGGCCGCCAGCCGGCCCAGCTCCTCGAACCCGCCCTCCGGCAGCCGCGATCCGCTGAGCGGCAGCCCGAGGTAGATCCGCCACGCGTCGAGCCCGTCGAGCGGCACGGCGGCGGCGAAGGCGGCCTCGGTGCGGGGCGAGTCGAGCAGGTGCCAGCCCACCACCACGGGAGCGCCGGGCGTCGAGGCGGGCAGCGCGAGGTAGGGCACGCCGGCCGCGATGCCGGTGATGGCCATTGCGGATCTCCTTTGTCATTGGACAATGTCCAAAAGCCATTGAACACTGCCCCACCGACAGAAGCGCTGGTCACGCGCCAGCCACGGCGATATACCCGGATATGCCTGTGATGCCAGGGAGGATGCATGAGTCGCACGGTGATCGACCCGGACGATCAGTTGCCGGCCGATGTCGCCAAGGCCCTGGGCACGACCACCAAGAGGGAGACCGTCAACAGCGCCCTCCGCGAAGCGCTGGAGAACCGGCGTCGTGCGCTGGCGCTGACCCGGCTGCGCGAGGCCGCCGAGGGCGCGTTCGACCTCGGGTTGCTTGAGGACAAGCGAAACTACCGCCGCTGAACGCGGCCGAGTTCCGCGGCCTAGTTCCTGATCGACACGAGCGCGCCGGCCAGGCTGTTGCCCGACGACCCCGATCGGTTCGGCTGGGACCGCGCGGCGGCGGCCGGGCCGCGGGCGCGGCATCGACCGGCTACGGGAGCTGTTCGGCCGGGTGCCGGTGGACGATCGCGCGTACGCGCGTGCCTGGGAGGTCCAGGACGCGCGCACCCGGCGTGGCCGGCACCGCAGTGCGGGGCCCGTCGATCTGATCATCGCCGCGACCGCCGAGCTTCAGGGGTTGACCCTCCTGCACCGCGACCACGACTTCAAGTGCATCGCGGAGGTCACCGGGCAGGCCGTCCAGTGGTACGGCCCCCCGCCCGGCAAAACGGCCTGAAGGGTCAATGGGTGGTGAACCAGGCGCAGGCGAGGGCGGCGACGGCTTCCAGGGCGCCGGGCTCCTCGAAGAGGTGAGTGGCACCGGGGACGATCTCCAGGTGGGCTTCGGCGTGTTCCAGGCGGCGCAGCGCGGCGCCGTTCAGTTCGACGACCTCGGGGTCGTCGCCGCCGACGATGAGCAGGGTCGGGGCGCGCACCCGGCCGAGCCATTCGGCGGCGAGGTCGGGACGGCCGCCCCGGGAGACGACGGCGGCGATGTCGGTGCCGCGCTCACCGGCGGCCTGGAGCGCGGCGGCGGCCCCCGTACTCGCGCCGAAGTAGCCGACCCGCAGGTCGGGGGCCTGTGCGCGGAGCCAGTCGGTGACCAGGTCGAGCCGGTAGGCCAGGAGCTGGATGTTGAAGACGTTCAGCCGGTCGGCGCTCTCCTCCGTGGTGAGCAGGTCGAACAGCAGGGTGCCGAGGCCGGCTTCGTTCAGCGCCTCGGCGACGTACTGGTTGCGCGGGCTGTTCCGGCCGCTGCCGCTGCCGTGCGCGAAGGCGACGACCATGCTGGAATCCGGCGGCAGGGCGAGCTGCCCGGGGAGCCTGAGCCGCATTCCGGGTAGCGCGATCTGGACATTGTCCTCCACGGGCCTCCCCTTCCCCACATATGAGAGGTGACACGGCGTTTGCCGAGGCAGTACGGGGCAGAGGGGACGTACCTAGCCGAGAAGGGGGGTGTCCAGGTCATGACCGAGAAGCACTGGAACATCGAGGTCAACGTGGTCGAGGACGAGGTCAACACGACCGCGCAGGCCATCTTGACCATGCCGACCGGCGAGGAGCACATCGGCATCGGCAACGCCCGCCGCAACCCGTCCGACCGGCCGGTCGCCGTGATCGGCGACGAGCTGGCCGTCGGGCGTGCGCTCGCGGACCTGTCCGGCCGGCTGCTCGGGCAGGGCGCGCGCGACGTGGCACGGGTGTCCGGGCACGGCTCGGGAACCACCGACCGGGGCTGGTGAGCAGCCCGGATGGCGGTCGCGCGGGTGACGGTGGTGGTGGTGAGCCGGGATCGGCGGGCGGATCTCGCGCGGTCGCTGGCCTGCCACGAAGGGCCGGTGATCTTGGTGGACAACGGCTCGTCGGACGGCACGCCGGGCTTCGTGCGGGAGCGGTTCCCGCACGTCACGGTGATCGAGGCGGGCCGCAACCTGGGCGCGCCCGCGCGCAATCTGGGCGTACGGCTGGCCACCACGCCGTACGTGGCCTTCGCCGACGACGACTCCTGGTGGGCCCCCGGGGCGCTGGAACGCGCCGCGGACCTGCTCGACGCCCATCCCCGCCTGGCGCTGCTCGCCGGGCGGCTGCTCGTCGGCCCCGCCGAACGGGTGGACCCGATCTGCGCGGAGATGGCACGGGCGCCCATCGGCCGCGAGTCCGACCTGCCCGGACCGAACGTGCTGGGCTTTCTGGCCTGTGGCGCGGTGGTGCGCCGCGCGCCGTTCCTGACCGTGGGCGGGTTCGACGACGTGGTGTTCTTCTTCGGTGAGGAGGAACGCCTCGCGCTGGACCTGGCGGCGGCCGGCTGGGGCCTGGCCTACGTCCCCGGCGTGGTGGCCCATCACCATCCGTCGCCCTCCCGCGATCCGGCCGGACGACGGGCGCTCGCCGCCCGCAACGCGGTGCTGACCGCCGTGCTGCGGCGTCCGTGGAGGGTGGTCGCCCAGGTGACCGCCACGACGGCGCTGCGCGGCGGCCGGGCCGGCCGGCGCGGGCTGCGGGACGCGGTGGCCCGGCTGCCCCGGGCCCTGGCCGCGCGGCGGCGGCTGCCACCGGCGGTGGAGGCCGCCCGCCGTACGCTCGACCCGCGCTTCACCTGAAGACTCAGCGGGCCGTACGACGGGCGAACAACACACCCGACAAGACCACCGACACCACCAGAATCCCGGCACACCACGCGAGTGCCACCATGGGCCGCGTACCGACCGCCTCGCCCAGCATCAGGCCGCGCACACTGTCGATGATCGGCGTCACCGGCTGGTGCGTGGCGAACCCGTGAATGGCCTCCGGCATCGTCTCGATGGGCACGAACCCACTGCTCATGTACGGCAGGAACAGCATCACGAACCCGAACCCGCCCGCCGCCTCCGGCGTCCTGGCCAGCAGCCCGATCGCCGCCGACAGCCACGACATGGCCAGCACGAACGCCAGCAGCAGCCCCACCGCCACCAGCCACCCCACCAGGTCGGCCCGGGGCCGGAACCCGATCGCGAACGCCGCCCCGAACACCAGCACCAGCGACATCGCGTTACGCGCGGTGCCCGCCAGCACATGGCCCGCCATGATGGCCGGGCCGCCGACGTCCATGGACCTGAACCGGTCGATGATCCCGTCCTTGATGTCCTGGCTGAGCCCGACCGCGGTCAGCGACGCGCCATATCCGGCACACAGGACGAGTACGGCGGGCAGCACATAGGTCACATATTCCGTGCCGGTCTCGATCGCCCCGCCGAACAGGAACACGAAGACCAGCATCAGCATCACCGGCAGCAGCAGCGCGATGATCAGCGCGTCCACGCCGCGCAGCGACAGCCGCAGGCACCGCGTGGCCATCACCGGCCAATGCGCGCGAGCGGGGCGGATGGCGAGGTCAGACATGCGCGGGCTCCTTCTCACGAGCAGAGCGGCCGGTCAGGGTCAGGAAAACGTCGTCAAGGGTGGCGCTGTGCACACCGAAGGTCCGTACCGCGCCCCGCTCCGGGTCCACTTCGTCGAGTACGGCGCGTACGTGCGCGGCGCTGCCGTCCGTCGCCACCGACAGGGTCAGTTTGGCCGGATCGCCGTGCGCGACCCGCCCGCCGAGCACCCCCGCGGCGGCCGAGTACGCGGCCGGGTCGGCCATGACCAGGTCCAGCCGCTGGGCGGAGACCTGCCGCTTGAGGTCGTCGGCCGTGCCGTCGGCGATCACCGTGCCCCCGTCGATGACGCTGATCCGATCCGCCAGCTTGTCGGCCTCCTCCAGGTACTGGGTGGTGAGGAAGACGGTCACCCCGGTGCCGACCAGGTCGGTGATGACCTGCCACATGGCCTGCCTGCTGCGCGGGTCGAGGCCGGTGGTCGGTTCGTCCAGGAAGATCACCGAGGGCGGGACGACCAGGCCGGCCGCGAGGTCCAGGCGGCGGCGCATGCCGCCGGAGTACGTGGCGACCCGCCGGCCGCCCGCGTCGGTGAGGTCGAAGCGGTCGAGCAGTTCGGCGGCGCGGCGGCGCGCGGCCGATCCGGACATACCGCGCAGCCTGGCCATCATGCGCAGGTTCTCCGCGCCGGTCTGCAACTCGTCCACGGCGGCGTACTGGCCGGTCAGGGTGATGCCGCGGCGAACCTCGGCGCGCTGCCGGACCACGTCGAACCCGGCCACCCGCGCCTCGCCACGATCCGCCCTGATCAGCGTGGTCAGGATGCGGATCGTCGTGGTCTTTCCAGCGCCGTTGGGCCCAAGCAGGGCGAACACGGTGCCCGCCGCCACCTCCAGGTCGACTCCGGCGAGCACGCTCACCTCGCCGAACGATTTCTCCAGGCCGCGCGCTTCGACCGCAGGCCGCATGTCGTCCCCCTAACTGCGTATTGAGTACGCGCTACTGCGTATGGCGTATATCTCTTTGCGTAGGATATACACAGAAGGAGTGCGACGGTCAAGGAGAGCAATGGTCGACGAGAACGGCGGCACCGGGCTCCCGGCGAGCATCGAGGCGGCCTGGGGCATCCGCAGACGTCCCGGCAAAGGCCCCCGGCCAGGGCTGACGCTGTCCCGGATCGTCCAGGCCGCGATGGACGTGGCCGAGACCGAAGGGCTGCCCGCCGTCTCGATGAGCAGGGTCGCCGCCGAGCTGGGCGTCTCCACCATGTCGCTCTACCGCTACGTCGCCGCCAAGGACGAACTGCTCATGCTCATGCTGGACGCGGCTGCGGGCCCCCCGCCGGAGCCGCCGCCGGGGCTGGACTGGCGGGGCGGCCTGACCTGGTGGAGCCGGCAGATGATGGCCGCCCACCGGCGCAGTCCGTGGACGGTCCAGATCCCGGTGTTCGGGCCGCCCACCACGCCCAACCAGTTGCGCTGGATGGAGCAGGGGCTGCGCGCGCTGGCCGGCACCCCGCTGCGCGAGGACGAGAAGCTGGGCGTGATGCTGATGCTCTCGATCTTCCTGCGCGGCCAGGCGGCGCTGCTCATCGAGCTGGAGACGGCCTTCCACGGCAAACAGGACGACACCGAGGTCGGCGCGCTGGCCGGCTACAGCGCGCTGCTGCGCAGGCTCCTCGACCCGCGCGACTTCCCCGCGATGCACGCGGTGATCGACGCCGGGGTCTTCGACTCCGGCGAGTCGGACGAGGAGGACTTCCGCTGGGCGCTGGACCGCATCCTGGACGGCGTGGCGCGGCTCTTCGACGAGTGAGTCACCGCGTCCACAGGGCCTCCTGCACCGCCCCGACCAGCGCCATCACCTCCGGCGACACGCGCTCGGGGGACCAGGCCACACCGTAGGACAAACGCAGCCCGCCCGCCTCGAACGGGACGAACACCACATCGGCCCGGCGTACCGACCGCACCAGCAGGTGCGGCGTGGGCAGCAGCCCGGCCCCCGCCGCGACCAGGTCGAGCAGCGCGGCGAAGTCGTCGATGTCGTCGGCCACCACGCGGTACTGGTGCGGGCCGCGCAGCCGTACGGCCAGCCGCGCCCACATGCCGCCGGGCGGCCGGTCACCGGGCATCAGGATCTTGTGCCGGCCCAGCCGGTCCGGGCGCAACTCGGACGAACCGGCCAGCGGGTCACCGGCCGGGACGGCGATGTGATCGACCGGCACATGGAAGCGCGCCGCCGTGGTGAACTCCCGGGGAAACGGCGCGCCGACGATCGCCACGGCCGCCTCGCCCGCCGCCAGCGCCGCCGTGGCCGCCGCCCAGCCGGCGGGCCGCAACTCGACCTCGATCGGCGGGGTGCGGCGGGCGAGCCGCCGGGCGACCTGGGCGGCCAGCTCGCCGAGCAGCGATGGATAAGCAAGCCGAATGACCGGACCGGCCTGCGCGGCCAGCCGCTGGGCCTCGGCGGTGAACGCGGCGGCCCCGTCGAGCAACGCCTCGGCGTACGGAAGCAGCGCCGCGCCCGCCGCGGTCAGCCGCACCTCGCGGCTGGTGCGCTCGAAGAGCCGCAGGCCAAGGGCCCGCTCCAGGCGGCCGACCGCCTGGCTCGCGGCGGGCTGGGAGATGCCCAGCTCGGCCGCCGCGCGGGAGAAGCCGAGGTGCCTGGCGACCGCGGCGAAACAACCGACCTCCCGCAACGGCGGCGCGGGATCGATTCGGGACACCAATAGATGTTACGCGAGCCCGCCGGCGCTCGGCAGGATGCGCAGGACTTGCAGATACGGCCGGAAGTGGAAGGAACACATCGTGACCGCAGTGTCGTTTCCCGGCACCTCGACCGTGCTCGGATACCCGCGGATCGGCCCGCGCCGCGAGCTGAAGCGGGCGCTGGAGTCCTACTGGGAGGGCACGGCGAGCGCCGCCGACCTGCGCGCCGCCGGAGCCGGGCTGCGCGAGCAGACCTGGCGGCGGCTCGCCGGGCTCGGCCTGGCCGCGCTGCCGTCCAACACGTTCTCCTACTACGACCAGATGCTGGACACCGCGGTCGCGCTCGGCGCGGTCCCCGAGCGGTACCGCAGCGACACCCCGGAACAGACCTACTTCGCGATGGCCCGCGGCACCTCCGGACTCGCGCCGCTGCGGATGACGAAGTGGTTCGACACGAACTACCACTACATCGTCCCGGAGATCGGCCCCGGCACCGCGTTCGGCCCGGCCGACGCGGGCAAGCCGCTGGCGGAGGTGCGCGAGGCTCGCGCGCTCGGGTACGAGACCCGGCCGGTCCTGGTCGGCCCGATCACGTTCCTGCTGCTGTCACAGGGCACGGCGCCGCTGGACCGGCTGGACGACGCGCTCGGCGGCTATGCCGCGCTGCTGGCGGCGCTGGCCGACGAGGGCGTCGCGTGGGTGCAGCTCGACGAGCCCGCCCTGGTCGCCGACCGCACCCCCGCCGAGCTGGCCGCCGTCCGCGCCGCCTACGACCGGCTGGGCGCGCTGACCCGGCGGCCCGCGCTGCTGGTCGCGGCCTACTTCGGCGACCTCGGCGAGGCGCTGCCCGCGCTCGCCGAGTCCCCGGTCGAGGGCATCGCGGTGGACCTGGTGCGCGGCGGGGTGCCCCGGCATCCGGCGCTGGCCGGGAAGGTCGTCGTGGCCGGGGTGGTGTCCGGGCGCGAGGTGTGGCGTACCGACCGGGACCGGGCGCTCGCGTCGCTGCACGCCGTCCAGGCCGGGCAGGTCGTGGTGGGCACGGCGGGTTCGCTGCTGCACGTACCGTACGACGTGAACGCCGAGACCGGCCTGGACCCCGCGCTGCGCGACCGGCTGGCCTTCGCCGAGCAGAAGGTGTCCGAGGTGGTCGAGCTGGCCGCCCTGTTCGGGTCGGGGGCACGCCCGCAGCGCGCCGCCGTACCGTCGCGCCCCCGCGAGAGCGCGCCGGCGGCCGAGCCGGAGGGCCGCGGCCCCTATCCGGTGCGCGCCGCCGCCCAGGCCGGACGCCTGTCGCTGCCCGTCCTGCCGGTCACCACGATCGGCTCGTTCCCGCAGACCGGCGAGCTGCGCGCGGCCCGCGCCCAGGTCGCGGCGGGCACGCTGGCCGAGGCCGACTACGAGGCGCTGGTCCGCGCCGAGATCGAGCACGCCATCGGCGTGCAGGAACGGCTGGGCCTGGACGTCCTGGTACACGGCGAGCCCGAGCGCAACGACATGGTCCAGTACTTCGCCGAGCACCTGGACGGCTTCGCGGTCACCCGGCACGGCTGGGTCCAGTCCTACGGCTCGCGCTGCACCCGTCCGCCGATCCTGCACGGCGACGTGAGCCGCCCCGAGCCGATCACCGTCCGCTGGGCGACCTACGCGCAGTCGCTCACCGCCAAGCCGGTCAAGGGCATGCTGACCGGCCCGGTGACGATCACCGCCTGGTCGTTCCGCCGCGACGACCTGCCGCTGCGCGAGGTGATGTACCAGGTCGCCGACGCGATCCGGGCCGAGGTGGCCGACCTGGAGGCGGCCGGGATCGGCATCGTCCAGGTGGACGAGCCCGCGCTGCGCGAACTGCTGCCGCTGCGCCGCGCCGACCAGGACGCCTACCTGGCGGGGGCGGTCGGGGCGTACCGGCGGGCCACCTCGGGGGCGGGCGACGCCACGCAGATCCACACCCACCTGTGCTATTCGGACGCCGACCAGATCGCCGCCGCCATCGACGGCCTGGACGCCGACGTGACCAGCGTCGAGTCGGCCAGGTCGGACGGGCGCATCCTGGCGGAGTCGGCCGTCGGCGCGTTCACCCGCGGGCTGGGGCCGGGGGTTTACGACATCCACTCACCGCGGGTGCCGTCCGTGGCCGAGGTCGAGAAGCTGCTCGGGGCGGCGCTCGCCGTACTGCCCGCCGGGCGGGTCTGGGTCAACCCGGACTGCGGGCTCAAGACCCGTACCTATCCGCAGGTGGAGGCCGCGCTGGCGAACCTGGTCACGGCCGCCGCGAACGCGCGCCAGGCGCTCTGAGCTACCAGCGCACCAGCGTCATGCGGTGTCCGATCTGCGCCCCGGTGCGTGGATCGACGCGGAACCTGCCGAACAGCGTGGCGGTGTCGAGGGACACGGCGGCCTCCCAGACGTCCTGCCGGGCCGTGCTCGCGGCCTGGTGGGCGCAGTGGACGGCCAGGATTCCGGCGGCGACGGCCTGCACCGCCGGGTAGTCCGGGTACTCGGCGGCGCGGGCGAGGAAGCCGGGCACGACCACTCCGGCGGCCAGGAAGTCGGAGAGGTCGGCGTACACCGAAAGGAAGTCCGCCTCCCGCGGCCCGAGAACGTCGCCGTCCGGCCGCCGGTTCGGCGCCCACTGGGCGACGCCGAACACGCCTTGCGGGTGCGGCGCCGCCGTGCCGAACGCGGACACCCCGGCCGCCGTCGTGCACATGTGCCGGGGCGGGCGGCTCGCCGCCCCGGCCCGCTCGACGGTCGCGATGTCCTCGTCGAAGCCGCCGGCCGACAGCAGGTCCCATTCCCCGTCGGTCGGCATGTCGCCGTGCGCCACCGGCACGCCCAGTTCTCGTGCGGCCTCCTCGGCCCCGGCCTTGACGTGCTGCGCGAACGAGCCCTTGCCCGCGCCGATCCACAGCGGCGCGAGCGGCCGGGCCTTCGCCAGCCATTCGAGGTACGGCCGGGCGTACTCGCTCGCGGGCGACAGCACCGACACCAGATACCCGGGAAAGGCGGCCTGCACGTCGTCGCCGGAGCCGCCGTGGTTCCACAGGACCCGTTCGGCGTCGGCCGCGATCGGCCCGGCGGCCCGTACGAGGTCGGTCGCGTACGGGCCGAGCATGATGTCGCATCCGCCGAGCACACCGGGCATGACTGCCTCAAGTGTCCGCGGATCGCTCTGGTCGTCCTCCACGATCAGGTCCACCGAACTCTCCAGCCGCCGCCATGCCGCAAGGGCGGCCGCCGTCTGACGGCCGAACCGGGCATATCGCCCGCTCAGTGACAAGCACACCCCAACACGCACGACGGTCCCCTACCCCAGACAGCCTGGTGAATCATGCCTCTTCGGCGAGCGGCAGGGTCAGGACCATGCTGAGGCCGCCGCCAGGGGTCTCGTCGGGGGTCAGCGTGCCGCCCATCGCCTCGGCCAGGCCGCGCGACAGGGCCAGGCCGAGCCCGACGCCGGTGTGGGTGTCGCGGTCGCCGAGCCGCTGGAACGGCAGGAAGACGTGTTCATGACGGTCGCGGGGGATGCCGGGGCCGCGATCGATGACCCGGATCTCGGCCCGCCCGCCGTACCGGCCGGCCGTGACCACGACGGGCCGGTCGGGCGGGCTGTAGCGGACCGCGTTGGAGACCAGGTTGGCCAGGATGCGTTCGAGCAGCGCGGGGTCGGCCAGCAGGTCGGGGAAGTCGGCGGGGACGTCGAGGCGCACCCGGCCCGCGAGCGGGCCCAGTTCGTCCAGCGCGCCCGGCAGGATCTCCCCCAGCGCGACCGGCTCCGCCGACACGCCGAGCACACCTGCCTGGAGTCTGCTCATGTCCAGGAGGTTGGCGACCAGGCGGTCCAGGCGGGCGAGGGATTCGTGGGCGGTGTCGAGGAGTTCGGCGCGGTCGGCGGGACTCCAGTGGACGTCGGTGGCGCGCAGGCCGTCGACGGCGGCGGTGGCGGAGGCGAGGGGGGTGCGCAGGTCGTGGCTGACGGCGGCGAGCAGGGCGGTGCGCATGCGGTCGGCTTCGGCGAGGGGGCGGGCTTTTTCGGCTTCGGCGCGCAGGCGTTCTTGGCGGAGGGCGACGGCGGCTTCGGCGGCGAAGGCTTCCAGGACGCGGCGGTCGGCGGCGTGCAGGAGGCGGCCTCTGGCGGCGAGGATGAGGTGGTCGTCGATGTGGACGTCGGTGCCGGCGTCGCCGGGGGTGGTGGCGGGGGGTCCGCCGGCGGTGGCGGCGATGCGCCAGGGGGTGGTGGGGGTGGTGCGTTCGAGGAGGGTGACCGATTCCAGGGCGAAGGTTTCGCGGAGGCGGGCGAGGAGGGAGGGGAGGGCGGCTTCGCCGCGCAGGACGTGTCCGGCGAGGGTGGAGAGTACTTCGGCGTCGGCTCCGGCGCGGGCGGCTTCGCGGGTGCGGCGGGCGGCGAGGTCGACGATGGCGCTGACGGCCATCGCGACCACCACGAACACCACCAGCGCGAGCACGTTGTCGGGGTCGGCGATGGTCAGGTCGCGGACGGGCGGCGTGAAGTACCAGTTGATCAGCAGGAACGCCCCCACCGCCGCGGTGATCGCGGGCCACCGGCCACCGGCCAGCGCGACCGCCACCACCAGCAGCAGGAAGATCAGGATCACGCTGGGCAGGGACAGGTGCTCGCGTACCGCGGACATGGCGAGGGTGAGCACCGGCAGGCCGAGCAGGGCCAGCGCCCAGCCGGCCACCCGCCGGGTCACCGTCAGCCCGGTATCAGGCCAGGGGACCGGCCGCCGGCCGCGCCGGGCCTGGTCGTGCGGGATCATGTGGACGTCGATCGAGCCGGACCGCGCGGTGGTCTCCACTCCGACACCCCGGGCCCACAACTGCGCCAGCCGCCCCCGCCGGGACGCCCCCAGCACGAGCTGCGTCGCGTTCACCCCACGGGCGAAGTCGAGCAGTGCGCCCGGAATGTCGTCGCCGACCACCTGGTGGTAGCTGCCGCCGAGGTCCTCGACGAGGGTCCGCTGCCTGGACAAGTGGGCCGGGTCGGCCCCGCTGAGGCCGTCTCCCCTGGTGACGTGGACGGCCATCAGGTCCGCGCCCTTGGACCGCGCGGCGATCCGCGCCGCCCGGCGTACCAGCGTGTCCCCCTCCGGGCCACCCGTCAGCGCCACCACCACCCGCTCACGCGCCTCCCACGTCGCCGCGATCCCGTGCTCGGCCCGGTACCGATCAAGCTGCTCGTCCACCTTCCCCGCCACCCACAACAGCGCCAGCTCCCGCAACGCCGTCAGATTCCCCACCCGGAAATAGTTCGCCAGCGCCGCGTCCACCTTCTCCGGCGCGTACACGTTCCCGTGCGCCAGCCGCCGCCGCAACGCCTCCGGCGACATGTCCACCAGCTCAACCTGATCGGCCCGCCGCACCACCTCATCGGGCACCGTCTCCCGCTGCACCACCCCCGTGATCCGCTCCACCACATCGTTGACCGACTCCAGATGCTGCACGTTCACCGTCGTGACCACATCGATCCCGGCCGCCACGATCTCCAGCACGTCCTGCCACCGCTTGGCATTACCCGAACCCGGCACATTCGTATGCGCCAGCTCATCCACCAGCACCACCCGCGGACGACGAGCCAGCACCGCCGCCACATCCAACTCGGTGAACGACGCCCCCCGATGCACCACCGTGCGCCGCGGGACGATCTCCAGCCCCTCCAACAGCGCGGCGATCTGGGCCCGGCCATGGGTCTCCACCAGCCCGACGACCACATCCCGGCCCCGGGCCAGCGCCCGCCGCCCCTCGCACAACATCGCGTAGGTCTTCCCGACCCCGGGGGCCGCCCCGAGATACACCCGCAATCGGCCCCGCCCCATCAGCGTCCGCCTCCCCCTGGCTTTCTGACCTATCCGCATCATCCCTCGCGGTGCCGATCGCCCGCATGTCATACTCGCCGGGCTGATCATTCGACAGAGGAGGCGCACATGGAATTAGCCGGGTTCGGGATGGGTCTCGGGTTCTTATGGTGGATCGTCGGGATGCTCGTGCAGTTCGCCATCATCTACGGCGCGGTACGGCTCGCACTGCGGCACGAGCGTCCGTACCGTTAGCGGGGCTCGTTCCGCTTTCCCTACCCGGGAGGTAGGGAAGATTCAGGGTTGTGCGATGGTAGGGAGCATGACAAATCCCGATCGGTCCGCAACCGCCGGCCGTCCGGCCGTCGATTTCTACTTCGACCCCGTCTGTCCCTTCGCCTGGATCACCTCGCGCTGGATCCTCGAAGTCGAGCGGCTCCGGGACATCGACCTGCGATTTCGCGTGATGAGCCTGTACGAGCTGAACAAGGACCGCGACATCGACGACGACTATCGCGCCCGGCTCGACCGGGGCAGGGGCATCGGCCGGGTGCTCGCCGCCGCCGCCCAGGGGCATGGCGAACCGGTGCTGCGCGACCTCTACACGGCGCTCGGCACCCGCATCCACAACCAGCAGAACAAGGACTACCCGCAGGTCGTCCGGGAGGCCCTGGCCGAAGTTGGGCTCCCGGACGACCTGGCGGACGCCGCCGGGGTCACCGACTACGACGAGGCGCTGCGCAAGAGCCACCACGAGGGCATGGACCCGGTGGGCGAGGACGTCGGCACCCCCACGATCCACATCGACGGGGTGGCGTTCTTCGGGCCGGTGCTGTCGGCGATCCCACGCGGCGAGGACGCGCTGCGGATCTTCGACGGGGCCCGGCTGCTGGCCGGATATCCGAAGTTCTTCGAGCTGAAGCGCACCCGTACCGGCAAGCTGGACTTCACCTGACCTCCGCGGCGGGCCGCCCGGCCACGCCCAGTTCCCGGCGCAGGAACCGGAGCTGGTGGGTGAGCATGTTCGCGGCCACCGCCTCGTCGGACGGCAGGTGGGTGGTCCGGGGCAGTGGCAGCACCTCGTGCGGGCGGCCCGCGGCGAGCAGCGCGGCCGACAGGCGCAGCGTGTGCGCGGCCACCACGTTGTCGTCGGCCAGGCCGTGGATCAGCAGCAGCGGGCGGCTCAGCCCGGCGGCCTCGCGGATCGGCGAGCACCGGTCGTACGCGTCCGGGTGCTCGGCGGGCAGGCCGAGGTGGCGTTCGCGCCAGTGCGTGTCGTACAGGCGCTGGTCGGTGACCGGCGCCCCGGCGACGGCGGCGTGGAAGACGTCGGGGCGGCGCAGTACCGCGAGCACCGCCAGGTAGCCACCGAACGACCAGCCCCGGATGCCCACCCGGGTCAGGTCCAGGGCGGGGAAGCGCCGGGCGGCCTCGTGCAGGCCCTCCACCTGGTCCTCCAGCACTGGTCCGGCGATGTCCAAGTGGATCGCGCGCTCCCAGGCCGGGCCGCGCCCGGGTGTGCCCCGGCCGTCCACCGCCAGCACCGCGAACCCCTGCTCGGCGAACCACTGCGACATGTAGCCCCACCACCCCCGCTCGGCGGTCACCTTGCGCAGCGCGGGACCGCCGTAGGGGTCCATCAGCACCGGCAGCGGTCCCTCGCGGTGCCAGGAGGGCAGGAACAGCGCGGCACGCAGCCGCTTCGGCCCGAGCGTGAGCATCTCGACCCGCGGTTCCAGCACGGGCGTCTCGGCGCGGGAGGCGATCTCGACCGGCGGGTGTCCCCCGCCCCGTACGGCGGTGCGCGTGCCGTGCCGGTCCAGGGTGCGGGAGACCAGCACGACGCTGCCCGCCCGGCCGGTCCCGGTGTGGACGCCGGGCTCCTCGCTCAGCCGCCGCGTCCCCGCCGCCGGGTCGTAGGCCCAAAGATGCGTCTCGGTCGGCTCCTCCGACGCCGTGAACAGCACCGTCTCGCCGTCCACCGCGACCACCGCCGACAGGTTCAGCCCCGGCGGGGTGACCGGCCGCCCGGCCACCACCAGCCTGCGGGTGTCGTCCAGGTCGGCGGAGGTCACCAGCGCGCCCGCCGCCGTACGCGCGGGCAGGCCGGGCACCAGCTCGACCCACGCGTCGTCGTGCTGGTCGGCCAGCACCTCGGCGGCCCCGGTGTCCGGGTCCACACCGAGCACCCGGACGTGCCGCTGGCTCCTGTCCTGCACCGCCGCGTACGGCCCGCGCGCGTCCCACCCGGCGCGCGCCAGGTACTCGAACGCCGTGACGTCCCACTCCACCGGGGTCAGCGGGCCGCCCGAGACGTCGGCGATCCACAGCGTCACCTCGGCGTTGGCCGTGCCCGCCGCCGGATACCGGATCGTGGCGGGCGGGAGGGAGGGATCCGTGGGGTCGGCGATGTACCAGCGGGGCACGGGCGTGGTGTCCACCCTGGCGACCAGCAGCCGATCGCCACCGGGGGACCACCAGTATCCGCGGTGCCGGCCCATCTCCTCGGAGGCGACGTGCTCGGCCAGGCCGTAGCTCACCTCGGGGTCGTCCGGCGCGGCGACCGGGCGGTCGTCACGGCCGTCGGCCTCGATGACGCGCAGCGTCCCGCCGCTGACGTAGGCGATCCGCCGTCCGGTGGGGTCGGGGCGGGGATCGATCACCGGCTCGGTGGCGGGCAGCGCGCGCGGCTCGCCGTCCGTGGTCCGGTATGTCCACAGCCTCCCGGACAGCGCGAAGACCAGCAGTGCGCAGGCGTCGTCGGCGGCGTAGGAGACGATGCCGGACGACAGCTCGAAGGTCCGGTTGCGGCGGGTGCGTTCCTGCGGGGACAGTACTTCGGCGGCGTCGGCGAGCAGGGTCGGCGGGTCCGCCAGCAGGCGTTCCGCGCCGGTCGCGCGGTCCAGCGCCCACAGGCAGGACACCGGGTCGTCGCCGGCCCGGCCGCGCAGGAAGTACACCGTGCCGCCGTCGGGGGAGAGGGTGACGTGGGCGGGGACTCCGAGGGAGAAACGCCGGGTGCGGGCGAACTGGCGGGGGAAGTCGGACATACGGCTCCTTCGGCGCGGGAAACCGGGGTGGAAAGGCCCCTGGAAACGCAAAAAACCGCTATCCGATGAAGTCGGACAGCGGTTCGCGGTCAAGGGTCATTATACCGCATTTCACGCGGCTCAGTTGCAGGCTCAGTTGCAGGCTCAGTTGCAGGCTCAGTTGCGGCTCGGCTGCGGCTCGGCTGCGGCTCGGCTGCGGCTCGGCTGCGGCTCGGCTGCGGATCAGTTGCGGATCAGGACCACCATGTCGTCCGGGACGATCTCGCCGCGCGCCCGTTCCTCAAGGGCGGTCACGCCGCAGGCCAGGTTGATGAAGACCACGCGCGCGTCCTCGTGGTCGGCGTACGCGGCGGCCAGCGCCATCGCGCCGAACCGCAGGCAGGTGGCGATCTCCGCGGTGACCGGCACGGCCCGGGTGAGCACCTTGTCCAGCAGGTGGACCAGGTTGTCGGCGATCACCGCGGTCAGCACGCGCATCGGCTCGTCGCCCGGCATCGCCGGAGGCACCAGCGCGCGTTCGGCCATGCCCGCCGCCCGGCCCGGCGAGACGTAGAAGGTCGGCCCCATGCCGCGCAGGTGCCGGGCCCAGTACGCGTTCAGGCGGACCTCCGCGTCGCGCCTGCGGTCCAGCGGCCGGTCGGCCTGGAGCCAGCGGAAGAGCACGACCGGGTAGCTCAGCGAGAGGATCTCGTACGCCCGCGACCGCAGGGCCGGGGAGGGCAGCAGGTCCAGCCGCCAGCGCTCCCGCGAGTGATCCTTGGCGAAGCGCTCGCCGGACTGGACGAAGTCCGCGTCGAGCAGCCCCACGAACCGGCGCAGACCGTCGTCGCGGGCGGCGGCGGACGCGGGCAGGAAGTCCGGCAGCGCGCCGGTGAACAGCGTGAGACGGGCGTCGGCCAGGTGCGGGCGCGGGTCGGGGCAGTAGTCGAGGGCGACGCGTACCGGCAGCCAGTCGTACGCCTCGATCCAGCCGGGCGTCGGCCCCACGGAGAACTGCCGGAACAGCGCCCGCGCCAGCTCCGGCACGAACGGCGTGTTCTTGGACGCCATCGCGAACATCGCGGCCGGCACCCGATCCGCCTGGAGCCTGCGCTGCAAGGTCGGCACCGAGATCCCGAAGGGGTGCGGCACGCCGGCCGCCGTCGCCGGCTTCGGCCGGTGCCCGGTCGCCTCGCCCCTGGCCCACACGGGCCGCTTGCGGATGTCGGCCACCGGGTGCATCACCGGGTCGTTCAGCTCGGCCACCGTCGGCAGCCGGTACGGCTGGTCGCGCTGGTGCTCGCCGATCCAGGTCAGGAACGGCTCCAGGTCCACGTCCCACAGGCCGGAGATCGGGTCGTCGTCCTCGGGCCACGCGTCGCCCGGCAGGTCGGGCCGCCGCGACTCGCCCCGCCAGGCGGAGTCCTCCACGAACAGGCGGTACAGGCCGGCGGACACCGGCGTCGCGCACGCCTCGGCCGTGTTGCCCAGCGTGATCGTACGGCGCAGCGCCCGGGTGACCCTGACCTGGACCATGAGCGCCCGCCGCTCGTCGTCCACCGAGGAGGACAGCAGGTCGTCCAGCCGGTCGCGCAGCCCCGGGGCAAGCTCCAGGGCGTCGTCCTGGCAGTCGAACGCGAGGGCCAGCGCCCGTGCCGAACCGGACCGCAGGCACGCCTCCACCAGCGGCCCTGCGTCCGAGCCCGCCGCCCACAGCAGCGCCGTCTCCCGCCACCAGGGGTCGTCCACGGTCTCGGCCAGGATGTCGGGGCGGTTCTTCTCCCTGATCTCCTCGGCCGCCAGGTACTCCTGGAGGGTGAGGTGCGCGAACGCGTAGCTGCCCGCCTCCCGCTGCACCAGCAGCCCGCTGCGCTCCACCATGCTCAGGAACTCGGCCGCGTCGGCCCGCCTGACCACCCTGGCCAGCGCGGGCGTGATCACCTTGTGCAGGTCGCGGGTCGGCAGGTCGCGCACCTTGTGCCGCATCATGTAGAGGGCCAGCTCGCGCAGCACCAGCTTCTTCTGCGCGCCGGTCGGCCCGGGCGGCGGGTCGGTCAGCCGCTTGGCCTCCTGCCGCCGGTACAACAGCACCTCGCACATCTCGCCGTACAACTCGGCCCGGCTGCCGGGCAGCGCGCCCCGGTAGCGGTGCACGTTGCAGATCATCGTCAGCAGCAGCGGGTTGGCCGCGAGGTCGAACAGCGCCGGTTGCGCGCGGACCCGCACCAGCAGGTCATCGGCCGCCTCCCGGGCGTGCTCGGCCACGTCGGGGCCGTCCGCGTTGCGGCTGCGCCGCTCCATCGCCAGGTACCACCCGTGCACGAACCTGGTGGCCTGCTCGGGTGTGAACCGCCACACCTGGAGCACGGTCGCCCCGGTCAGCGGGGCCGTCTCGTATCCGTAGGGGCGGGACGTGATCACGAAGTCGTTGCGCGGATAGCGGATGATCTGGGCCGACACCCAGTCCACGATCGCCCGGCGGTGGTCCTCGCCGGCCACCTCGTCCAGCCCGTCGAGCAGTACCAGGCAGCGCCCGCGCTCCAGCCGCCGCTCGAACCACGCCGCCGGCACGTCGCCGTGCAGCCAGCGCAGCGAGGCCACCGCCGCGGCCAGGGTCAGCGAGGGGTCGTCCAGGATCGCGCCCACATGGTCGCGCAGGATCAGCAGGACCGGCAGCCCGCCGCGCCGCCGTTGCCAGTCCAGCGCGGTACGCCGGAGCAGCGTGGACTTCCCCGCCCCCGGCCCGGCCACCACCGCCAGCCGTACCGGCTCGGGCACCTCCAGGAACTTCCGCAGCCCGACCCGCTCCCCGACCGCGGCCATCGTCCCGAGGTACGGCTCCCGCACGGCGTCGTGCAGGGGGCGGGGGGCGACGCCGACATCGACGTAGACCTCGTGCAGGTCGAGGTGGTACTCACTCTGGGTGGGCACGCCCTCGAGATCGACATAGCTGACCCCGGCGATCAGGCTCTTGGCGTACCGGCCGCGGTAGGACGTGCGGCGCATCACGGCCCGATCGAGCACATCGGCCACCCGCTGCGCCCACATCCCCCCGAGCACCCCCGCCACCTGCCCGGCGAACCGCCCGACGGCCACCAGCGCCCACCACCCGAGCAGCGCGCCGAACGCGAGCCCGGGATCGCTCCGTAGCGCGGGCCACACCTGCACGACCACGGCAGGAGGGCCGAACGCGACGCAGAGCAGCAGCACTCTGCCGAGAATGCCGGAGGGGCCCGTGCCCGGCGGGGTGGATGCCGCCGTCATGTCAGATCACCGACCTGGTGGGAGATGCTTAGCCAGGATTATCGGTCCTATTCTCACTGGAGATGGGGGCGTTCACCATGGGTGGCGTCGGATGACCGTGGTCGATAATCACTTCTGCCCCATTTCTCCCAAACATTACCCAGCAGCCACCGAGCCCGGCCCGAACGGCAGGACAAGGGCTGACCTGGGGTGCGACGGCGGGGTGTCACAAGGGGGCGACTTGCCGGGCCATTTCCTGAAATAGGTTTAGTGGCAGACGATTCCCAAATAAATCACCATCCCCAATCCCGCTACTCCGAACCCGAAAACCCGAGCCGGACTCCCAATTGCCGACTGAAGAACGAAATCGACCTCCGCCACGCACGAACGCACACCGCTCGCCCCTTCCCCGCAGCCCGGCGGCCCGGCCGGTCGGCTCCCCGGACGTCCAGGAGCACCGGTGGAACCGCCGGCGGGAAGGCGGCCTTCGCGGGCGAGGCCGCGCAGCGGGCCGGGAGCCCGGTCGGGTCCGACCAGGTCTGTGCCCCGCCCTTCGGTCGGCTCCCCGGCCGCGTCCTCGAAGGCATCGGCCGGTGCCGAGTACGACGCCCGCGCCGACACCCCACCTGCCGGCTAGCCGCGGTTGTTGTCGCGCCATTCGGTGATGATCTGTTCGACGTCGAAGGGCATCAGGTTGAGCGGCGGGCCGGAGAGGCCCTTTCTGATCGCCTGGTCGATCTTCTGGTTGATCTCTTCGACGATCTTTCTGGCCTGGTTCTCGGTACGGGCGCCGCGGGCCGCCGCCAGGGCCTCTTCGGCCTCCTTGCGGAGGGCCAGGGTGGGCGGAAGGGGGAGGGTCAGGCCCTCGCTCTGGGCCTTCTGTTTGACCCACCACAGCTCGTCGGCCAACTCGTTCCGGTTGGGGAGCGGTTTGCCCGCGCCAGGCAGATCGTCGAACTCGCCGCGTTCCATCGCCTCGCGGATCTGCTGGTCGATCCACGACTCGAAGCCCATCGAGTCGGGTTTGCGGTTCGTCATACTTCTTTTCTACCCACCAAATTGTCGGCGCCGTCCGCGATGATCTGCGGCATGACCGACGACACCGACGACCCGTTCGAGGGTCTCGACGACATCCGCTGGGGCCGCATGCGGCACGCGTATGGCCCCGCCGTCGAGGTGCCCGAGCTGTTACGCGGCCTCGCCGACCCCGACCCCGCCATCCGCGAGCAGGCGCTCGACGCGATGTACGGCGGCGTGTTCCACCAGGGCGACGTCTACCCCTGCACGATCGCCACGATCCCGTTCCTGGTGCGCCTCGCGACCCGGCCCGGCCTGCCCGGCAGGCCCGAGGTGATCAGGCTGCTCGCCGACTTCGCCTCGGCCGACGACCCGCTCGGTCTCACCGCGCTCTACCGCCAGGCCAACGAGCGGGTGACCGCCGCCTACCCGCTGTGGTCGGCGCTGCTGGAAGACCCCGACCCCGACGTGCGCGCCGCCACGGCGGCGCTGCTCCCCGCCTGCCTGGATCAGGCACGGGCCGCCGTCGCCCGGCTGCTGGCCCGGCTGCCTGCGGAGGAGCATCCGGCGGTGCTGGCGGAGATCGTGCGCTCGGCCGCCGCGATGGCCCGGCGCGGCGAGAGCGTCGCGGAGGTCACCGGCAGACTGGCCCGGATGGTCGCCGCGGAGTCCGACCCGGTGATCCAGCTCACCGTGGCCGCCGAGCTGGTCGCGCTGCCCGGCACTGACGGCACGGCGCCCGCCGTCGCGGTGGCCGACGTACTCCCGCTGATCGCCGAGGTCTACCAGACCGGCACGCCCGGCACCCCGCCCGCCGGGTTCGACACGCCTACCCTGGTGGGCGCGCTCCGGCGGATGCGCGAGGAGGCCGATGAGGGCCGGCGCGCCCCCAGGGCCGCCGCGCTGGTCAGGTCCCTGAGCGCGGCGTACGGCGAGCGGGTGGCCGACCGCCTGTCCCTGCTCACGCCGCTGCTCCGCTCCCCCAACTGGGAGTGCCGGCTCGACGCCCTGATGCCCGCGCTCAACCTGATCAACGGCTGGCGCGGCGACTATGGCGAGCTGATCGCCCTGGTCGGCGAGCAGGTCCGTGGCGGCGACCCGCGGTTGCTGTGGAGCGCCGTGCACGTCCTGCAAGATCTCGGCATGCTCGCCGCGCCCGCGGCGGGCGCGCTCGCCGAGGCGCTGACCGCCGCCGGGCGGGTGGCCCATCACCCCGCCACGCAGGAGGGTCACATCGCGTGGGTCGTCGAGTGGCCCGACGCGACGTCCAGCGTCGGCCCGGCGCTGCACGCGCTGGCCGGAGCCGCAGACGAACGCGCGCTGCCCATGCTGGCGTGGGCGCTCGACCGCGAGGACATGCCGAAGGACATCGGCGGACCGATCGGCCGATACGGCGAGCGGGCCGCCCCGCTGCTGCCGATCCTCCGCCGCCGGCTGCACGACCTGCCCACCGGAGACCCGCGCGACCACCGCCGCGACGGCCTGATGTACGCACTCGCCCAGATGGGCCCGGCCGCCGCCGGAGTCATGCCCGACCTGCTCGTTCTGCTTGAGTCGGGCGAGGCGACGACCGCTCCGCTGCTCGGCGCGCTGGGCGCGATCGGCCCGGCCGCCCGCGAGAGCCTGCCGTACGTTCGCATGGCCGCCGTCGATTCCGACCGGTCGGTATCCTTGGCCGCCGCCAAGGCGCTGTGGCGGATCGACGGTGACGCCGCAGGCGCGTACGCCGTCGCCGAACGCCACCTCGGCGGCGACCGGTACGCGGTCACCGGCGCGATCGGCGTCCTCGCCGAGCTGGGGCCCGCGGCGAGCGCCGCCACCGACCGGCTGCGCCGGCTGCTGCGCCGCGGCGACGAGCACCACTGGCTGCCGCTGGGGGCGGCACAGGCGTTGTGGCAGGTCACCGGCGAGGCCGACCCCCTGCTGCCGGTGCTCGAACGCGCCTGGCTGGCCAACGCCCACACCCGCCGCGACGTCGCGGCCCTGTGGGCCGACCTGGGCCCGGCCGCCAAGAGCGCCCACGACCTGCTGCATGCGGAGCTGGGCCGGGTACGCAGGCACAACGCGTCCGACCACGGCTACAGCAGTTCGCAGGTCCCCGACGATGAGGCACTGGTCCGCCTGTGCCGGGCGGCCCTGACGACCTGATCAGGGGCCGGGGATGGCCGGCACGGTCCGGATGAACCTGTCCGCCGACTGGCCGAGGCAGGCTCTGATGATCTTCTCCCAGGTGCCGTCCCGGATCATCTCCACCGCGTCCACCTTGCCGTCGCGCAGCATCTGCACGCACGCGCCGTGCCCACGCTGCCTGACCATGTGCTTCTCGGTGTCCCACCCGGCGGGGAAGCGGTTGATCACGCGCTGGGTGGATTGGGAGCCGGTGACACCACAGAACTTCTTGTCCTTCATATCGGCCCGCCGGCCCTCCCCACCGGGAACGGCAGAACCCCCCGGCTCCACATCCAGCCGGAACAAGCCGGGAAACCCCGGTCAGGCCGGGAAGCCCGGTTCGGGTGGGTCGCCGGCCGTGGTGGTGCGGTGCAGGATGCGCGGGACGCCCGGCCGCAGCCGTCCGGCCCGGTGGAGTACCCGGCAGTTGTCCCAGATCACGACGTCGTCGCGACGCCAGGTGTGCCGGTAGACGTACCGCTCGCCGGTCGCGAAGGCGTGCAGCTCGCCCAGCGACAGATCGTCCACCGGCGTCCCGTCCGCCGATTCGATCCTGTCCAGGCACAGCTCACTGAGATAGAACGCCACCGTCCCGGTCTCCGGATGGACGCGGATGATCGGGTGCCGGACCGGCGGGAACCTGGTCGCGTGGTCCGGCTGGACGGGGGCCTGGTGGATCTCGGCGCGCAGGTAGGCCAGCCGGTCGTAGGAGTGTACGCCGTGCGCCTTGCGCAGCACCGCCCGCCACGGCGCGGGCGCCTCCCGGCAGGCCGCCACCATGTCGGCGAACAGCGTCTCGCTCCCCGACGGCGGGATCAGCCGGCCGTACAGGACGGTGTACCTGGTGGGCGCGGGCAGGAACGAGCGGCCTGCGTGCCACCACTGGTCGCCGACGGCGGGAGTGGAGCCGGAGTCGTCCACGACCATGACATCGGTACTGTCGGGGTGATGGTCGCAGACGTCGGACGCCGGTTCCAGCGGCCCGAGGGAGCGGGTGAACGCGGCCTGTTCCAGCGCGGACAGCGGCCGTCCGCGTATGACCACCACGGCGTACCGTAGCAGCGCCTCCCGGATGTCCGGGACCAGCCCGGTCAGCGGACCATCCGAGCCGATCTCGGCCACGAACCCCTCCCGGACAGCGGATATCCCTGCTGACATCGGCGTCTCCCCTCGCACTGCGGCCCCGCAGTCGCGGACCGTCCTGGACAGGCCCGGATGACCCGGGATGCCTCCGGGCCATGTCCCCGACGATGCGGCACCCGGCGATCCGCCGAGAAGAGAAGGGAAGTCATCCGTACAAGCCCGTACAGGCCCGTACAAGCCCCTATGGCCCCGAACGGCCGATCAGCACGGATGGCGGGGCATCCGGACCACGAACCACACAGCTAGACGACCGGTCTAATGGGAGGTAGGGTGTGGAGTATGCCAGCCGGACAGACGGATACCCGTCGGAGCATCCTTGAGGCCGCTCAGCGGATCATGGCCCACAAGGGCTTTGCCGCCGTCGGCATCAATGAGGTGCTCACCACGGCCGGCGTGCCCAAAGGGTCCTTCTACCACTACTTCAGCTCCAAGGACGCCTTCGGCGAGGCGATGATGAAGTCGTACTTCATCGACTACCTCGCCGACATGGACCGCATCCTCGCCGAGCCGGGCCTGACCTCGGCGCAGCGGCTGATGAACTACTGGCAGAGCTGGCGCGAGACACAGAGCGTCGACAACTGCCAGGGCAAGTGCCTGGCCGTCAAGCTCGGGGCCGAGGTCGCCGACCTGTCGGAGACGATGCGGATCGCGCTCAAGGACGGCACCACGGCGATCGTCGAGCGGCTCGCACGGGTCATCGCCGCCGGCGTCGAAGACGGTTCGCTTTCCATTGAGGGCGATCCCGAACAGGTGGCCCAGGTCCTGTACGAGATGTGGCTCGGGGCCAGCGTGCTGGCGAAGGTCCACCGTAGCCTCGCCCCACTCGACGGGGTCACCGCCGTCACCCGCCGGCTCCTGCACCTCTGACACAACGAACAACGACCAACAAGCCATTCGTTTACCGCGTTATAGACGACCGGTCTACTAAAGAAAGAGTAAAAATCATGAAGGTTCTGATCGTGCTCACCTCCCACGACCGGCTCGGCGACACCGGCAGGAAGACCGGCTTCTGGCTGGAGGAGCTGGCCGCGCCGTACTACCGCTTCAAGGACGCGGGCGCCGAGATCGTACTGGCCTCCCCGAAGGGCGGCCGGCCGCCGCTGGACCCGAAGAGTGAGGACCCCGCCTCCCAGACCGACGAGACCCGCCGTTTCGACAAGGACGAGGAGGCCAAGGCCGCCCTGGCCGACACCGTGCGCCTGGACTCGGTCTCGGCCGACGACTTCGACACCGTCTTCTACCCCGGCGGCCACGGCCCGCTGTGGGACCTGGCCGAGGACGCGGACTCCACGCGCCTGATCGAGACCACCCTGCGCTCGGGCAAGCCGCTCGCGCTGGTGTGCCACGCGCCCGGCGTCCTGCGGCACGCCGTCAAGGCGGACGGCGCGCCGCTCGTGCAGGGCAGGAGGGTCACCGGGTTCACCAACTCGGAGGAGGCGGCGGTACAGCTCACCAACGTCGTCCCGTTCCTGGTGGAGGACGAGCTGGTCAGGCTCGGCGGCGTCTTCTCCAAGGCGGGCGACTGGGAGCCGTACGTCCTCCAGGACGGCCTGCTGATCACCGGCCAGAACCCGGCCTCCTCCGGCCCGGCGGCCGACGCCCTGCTCAAGCTGGTCAACGAGGTCGCTCATGCGCGCAAGTAAGGTCGATGAAATGAAAGTCTTCATTGTGGGCATCGTGGGAGGCATCGGTTCCCGGCTCGCCCGCCGCCTCCACGCGGACGGCGACCAGGTGGACGGGCTCTACCGCCGCCCAGAGCAGGGCAAGGCGCTCGCGGCGGACGGCATCGAGGCCACCCACGGCGACCTGACCAGCCTCACCGCCGCCGGCCTCGCCGATCTGATACGCGGCACCGACGTGCTCGTCTTCTCCGCCGGGGCCGGCGGGGAGGGCGGGGCCGAGGCCATCACCAAGATCGACGGGGACGGGCTCACCACCGCCGTCGCCGCCGCCCGCCTCGCGGGAGTACGCCGGTTCGTGCTGGTCTCGGTCTTCCCCGAGGCCGGGCGCGACGGGCATGTGTCGGACACCTTCGAGCACTACATCGACGTCAAGAAGCGAGCCGACGTCGAGCTGGCCGCCACCGACCTCGACTGGGTGATCCTGCGCCCGGCCGCGTTGACCGACACGCCGGGCACGGGGCGGGTCAGCCTCGCGCCGGCGCTGATCCACACCGAGGTGACCCGCGACGACGTGGCCACCACCATCGCCGAACTCGTCCACACCCCCGAGATACGTCGGAGCATCCTGGAACTGACCGAAGGGCCGACGCCGATCGCCACCGCCGTCGGCCGGCTGGTGGGGTGACTCAAGGTCGGCCGGAAGTCCCGTCCGCCGCGAAGGACACGGGGGCCTTGGGGGTCGTGTCCACCAGGAGCCGGAAGACGTCCGGACGGGAGTAGTGGCCGATGACGTCGAAGTCGTACTTGGCGCGCACGATGTCGTCCAGGTCGAGATCGGCCACCAGGACGGCCTCCTCGTGGTACACCGGTCCCCGGCCAGGACGTCGCCCAGCGGCCCGATGATCGAGCTGCCGCCGTTGGACACCAGGGTGTCCGGATCGTCCCCGAAGGGGCGCGGGTGGTCGTCGGGAAAGTCGCGGACGCGCATGACCTTGTCGGCCGCGAGCACGAAGCAGCGGCCGGCCGGACCGGGGCGCTGACCAGGGCGGAGTACGTCGCCGCGCCGCACGTCATGATCTCGGCGCACGGCACGCGCGGGATCGTGGACGACGTACTTGAGGCCGAGGACCTGCGGCGGCACGTCCTGGCCTCGACGGCGCACTTCGCGATGGTCCCGCTGCTGCTGACGCGGAGCACCGCCGTGGCGACGATGCCCCGGCACGTGGCGGAGGTCCTGGCGGCGGCCTTCGGGTTGGAGATCTGCGAACCGCCGTTCCGGCTGCCCCGCTTCACCGTCAGCGTGCTGTGGCACCACATGAGCGCCAAGAACCCGGCGGTCATGTGGCTGGTCCGCACCATCGCCGAGGTTTCCGGGCACGTCGGCGGCGTCCGGCACGTCCCGGACTGACGGTGGATACGAGCGGGCGGCGTTGTGGGGCACGCCGCCCGCCCGCAGGGCGCGGCACGGCCTAGGGAAGGTGTGGAGCGGCCGCCGCGCGTCTCAGGTGGTGGCGCGGGCGGGGGGCCGGCCTTGTACCCGCCCGCGCCGTACGGCACGGCGGCGCCCCTCACCCGCACCACGCCGCCGTGCCCGCTCAAGAAAGGCCCTCCCACGCGTCCCCGGGCACCGTGACGGTCACGCCGTCCTTACGGTGCGCGGTCAGCCGGGTCGGCCCGTACACGTACCCGATCCCGACCCACGACAGCCGCGCGTACCGCACCCGCCCCCGGCCCGACGGGCAGGCGTCCAAGACCTCGAACATGGCGTCCTCGGCGGCGGCCGGGCAATCGCTCACCCCGCCCGCACCACGCCCTCCCGCCTGGACCTCCCATACCGCCAGCAGCGGGCGTACCGTGCAGCCGACCAGGAAGCCTTCAGGCCAGCGCAGTGTCATCGGGGTTGCTCGCCGATCGCAGGAGCGCGTGGTCAGCGGCCAGGGCCTCGGCCGCGCCGGCCACGGTGCAGCGGTGGACGTACAGCGGGATGCCGGGGTGCAGCATGCGGGGGCTGTGCCACCAGATCCCGTCGTCCTGTACGACCGCGACCAGACCGGGGGCTAGCGACAACCGCACCCGGCCCTGATCATTGACCAAGTCCGAGTGGATGCCGCGCAGGGCGAGCACGTACTGCAATGCGCGTGCGGTCTCGGGCGGAGTGGCGATCGCCGGAGAGATCGGGCGTATCTGCCAGAATGCGAGCATAAAGGAATTCATCCGCGATCACCGAATACGTTCCCCTCGTTAGCCGGCGACGCCGTACGATCGTGCATCGTGGTCGCACCTCCTGCGTGCGATCTAGGGGCCCGCCGAACTCTTGGCCGTTGTTCGGCGGGTTCCGCTGTTTCAGCGGCCCTCAGTCTCCTCGGTACGCGAGGCGCGGGTAATCCCAGATCGGCACGCGGATTCACCCTGCGTGAACGACGAACGGGGGATACATTAAGCATGCTTTAGGTCAGCGATGGTCATCCCGGAGGGCCTGGAACATGGCGAAGCGGACGGCAGACCCGGACAAGCTGAACCACGCACTGCACAAGGCTCGCATACAGAAGGAATCTCCTACCTGGTCCGGGACCGAGCTTTCCCGGCAGGAGCTGGCAGAGCTGGTCAACAAGTGGATTCACCAGCATTCGGGGCAGGTCTCTGCACTGGACGCCGGCTACATCGGCAAGCTGGAACGCGGCGAGATCCGGTGGCCCAGCGCCTCTTATCGATCCGGGTTGCGGGCGGTACTAGAGGTGCAAACCGACGCAGAATTGGGCTTTTCTCCTCCTCGTAGGACTTTGCAGCCTATTGATACCGTAGACGACGTGGATCGCAAACAGTTTCTCTCAGCCGCCGCACTCGGCCTCGGGGCCTCCTTCGCCCCATCCGCACTTTCCGAACTCATCGAACCCACCAAACCCACCCCAATCCCCGCAAAAATCGGAGCGACCGAAATTCAGGGGATTCGGACGGTCGCCCAGACTTTCTCGCAATGGGACGAGCAGTACGGCGGCGGTCTCCTCCGCCAAGCTGTCACCGCACAACTCCGGCACGCCGTCGCCCTGCTGGACGCGCGCTGCCCGGACAAACTGCACGACGAGCTGTACTCCGCAGTGGCGCATTTGAGCGGTGTGGCAGGTTTCATGGCGTTCGACGTCTACGACCACGAGACGGCGAGCCGCCAGTATCGGCTGGCGCTGACGTGCGCCGAGGAGGCCGGTGACTTCCAGCAGCGGGCCATCATCCTGGCCTCGATGGCCCGGCAGGCCCTGTGGCGGAACGACCCCGACACCACGCTCACGCGCATCGAAATGGCACAGGTCCGCTCGGACCGCCTCACCCCCGCCGCCCGCTCCATGCTCTCGGCGGTCCGTTCCCGCGCGCTGGCCCAGCTCGGCCGGGATCAGGAGGCCATCGCGGCGGTCGGGCTGGCCGACGACCTGTTCGCCGACATCACGGCGATCGACGCCTCCGGCCCGCTGCACTGGTACGACGCGGCCGAACACGCCGGAGAGACCGGGCACACCCTGGCCGAACTCTCCCACGCGCCCTCGCGCCAGGAGGGGATACGGCGGCTCACTACTGCCGCCGCCACCCATAAGGACACTTCCGCCAGGGCGCGGGCCTTCACCCAGCTTCTGGTCGCCCGGCTGCACCTAGCGGGAGCCGACCCGCGCGAGGGTGCCGCGATCGGCGCAGACATAGTGACCAGCGCCGCCTCCGTGCGCTCCCACCGTATTCGCGACTACTTGATCGACCTTCGGAAGACCACCCGCCAACACCCGAAGATCAGCGAAGTGGCCGACCTCCGCGACCGCATCAACGTGGCCCTGGCATCAGCCTGACCGATTAAGGTGATGGTCAGAACTTGGTGACATCGCCGAGCGTGGCGTCCGCAACGCACCGGTTGATGAACTCTCTTTCGTACTCGAATCCACTACCGCGCCAGAATCCGTCGACGTTGACAACCACCGGGTCGATGACATGGGGGCAGGGGCGGTGGATGGGCTGGATTCTGCCGAAGTCGCCGCCCGCCTTGCGCAGCACGTCACAGGCCGGCTTCGGGTTGGGGTGGGTGCGGTTGTCGGGGTCACAGCTCAGGCTTGTCGAAACGACCCTGCCGCTAATCGTGTAGGTGACGGTGATCTCCATGTACGTGAAGAACCGCGTCCCCGATTCCGTATGCGCGGCGGCTGGATGGGCCGCCATCAACGGCGCCCACAGGGTCACGCCCAGCGCGAGCGCGGCCACTCTGCGAACAAGGGGCAGTACAGGAACCATGAACTCTCCCCTTCCATCGGGCTTACGGAACCATTGCTCCTCCAGCCGGTGAGGGCTTGCTCGTCGGTGAAGGCCGACAACCTCCGCCAGCACATGGCCGCCCACCTCACGGCCGAACAACGCCTCGGCCGTCTCGACCCCGGCATGGACGCCGACGCGGCGGCCACCCTGCTCGTCGGCGCCTGCTACGACCGGGTACTGCCCATCCTGCTCCAGCCCTGGTCACAGGAGCCGCTGGAGTCCCCCGAGCAATTCACCGAATCGCTCGTCCGAACCCTGCTGAACGGCGTCCGCAACAACACTCCCTGACCACGAGGAGCAGGATGCCCCTCGCACGGACGAGGGGCCGACGAAAGCCCACCGCCGACCTCCGGCCCCTCGATCCACCGACCGCACCATGCCGCGGAATGACCTACCCCACGGAGGATGATCACAGGCTGAGCATGGTGTGCGGCAGCCGGACAGCGACGGAGTGTGAGACTGCTGTACCAGAACGGTAAGATGAGTCCAGCCACCAAGATCCCTGCCATGCTGATCACGTCCGGCTAGCGTTCGGGGCATGACGTCACCGGCCTACGTGCCTCCCAAGCAGGGCCCCTCCAAGTTATGGGTCCAGACCGGCCCGCTCGACCTCAACCAAGCCCTCACCCCCACCTATACGCAGATCCACCCGGCGGGCCTGACGATCACGATCCCCTTCCCCGGCGTGTGGGAGATCTCCTACCACGCCCGTTCGGTGATCAACGTGGGCGCCGCGAACTCCCACCAGTGGGCCGGCACGGTCCTTTACAAGGGGCAGAGCCCCATCGAGGGCAGTCAAGCGCTGGCCGGTGGCGGCGGCCCCGCGAATCTGGTAGGCCAGGCCACCGCCGGACAGACGATCTTTGCGGAACTCGACGTGAACGACGTCGTAAGCCTTTACGCGAAGTCCATCGGCACGGCGGGCAACAACGCCTCCATCCTCAGCAACGCCGACGGCCGCACGGCGATCGCAGCCCGCTGGGTCAGCGCGGTTTGAGCCCAGCGGTGTGAGCTTCGGGACCTGTGTGCGGCGTGCCCGCGGTCGCGCCCTCCCGTACAGGGCGCGGTACCGTGCCCTCCGGTGCGCAGTCAGCCGATACAGCCCGATCGGTTGGCGGGTGCGGGCCTGATGCCATCACATATCCGTGATCCCCGCCTCAGCCGGCCACGGCGGTGAGCGGGCGGAGGCGGGTGTGCCTCGGCAGGGCGGTGCGGTGGCCGGTCAGGCGGTGTTCGTCCCACCACCAGGCGAAGGTGGCGATGTCGGTGGGGCCGAGGGGCACGGGGGGCGGGGTGCGGGTGACGGTGTACGGGGGCAGAGCGGCCTCGCCGCCGCGGTAGCGGGCGGCCGAGCGGCCGAACTCCAGGTTGCCCGCGATCATCTCCTCCACCGCCCTGGTGTAGTGCGTCAGGTCGGGTGAGCCGAGGGCGCGCAGGCGGGAACCGAGGCACACGACGCGGTCCATGGCCTGGTTGTGCAGGGTGATGACCCGCCGGAAGGCGGTGTCGAGCGCCCCGTCGTGCTCCCGGACGGCGGCGGCCAGGACATTGACGTCGTGGGGTGCCTCGGCCTGCTCCTTGGCGTAGGAGAACAGGTCGTTGTAGAGCGAGAGCACCAGGACCGCGGCCTCGGTGTAGGCCCGGAAGACGCCCCGGCAGGCCACCTCGTCACTGATCCACAGATCGTGCGTGATGGGCAGGATGCCGATGATGCCGCCGCACCCGGCGGTGTAGAAGCGGCACGCGGCGGCCTCGCCCATGTCGGCGCGCACGGCGTCGTCCTGCCCCGCGAACTCCCAGCCGAGACTGCTGATGAACCCCTTCACCGCCTCCGCGAAGCGGCGGTACTGGACGGGCGTGCCGATCGCGGCGGCGCGGCGCAGCACGTCGACCATGGGCGCGTTGACGGGGTGCCCGCAGGGCTCGGCGAAGCAGGGGTCGTCGAGCAGGCGCTGCCATCGACCGGCCCAGGCCACCGCCTGCGCCGGGGTGGCTTGCGCGTACTTGCCCGAGTAGGCGTCGTCGAAGGGGAACAGCACGGTGATCAGATCGACGCCCAGGCGGTAGCGCTCGTAGTCGGCCGCGCCCGGATCGAACAGGCCCCACCAGTAGCCCGCGCGCTCGCTCTCGATCTCCGCCCACTGGCCGGGCGGCCACTCGATGTCGAACGCCCGCAGCCAGGCGATCGACTCGTCCGCCGCACGCTCGGCCGCCGGGTGCCGGCGGTGGGCGAAGGGCTGGAACAGGGTGGGGGGCCGCGCGGGCGCATCGGTGAGGTCGGCCAGGACACCGACCGGCGCGCCCGCGCCCGCGCCGCAGGCCGACGGGTGCCCCGCAGCCGCGGCAAAGATAGGCGAGTGGACCGCAGCCATGCCAAGGGCGGGCGAGTGATCCACACCCGCGCCGCAGTCCCACGAGTGACCCCCAGTCGGGCCACAGGCAGGCGAGTGGTCCACGCCCGGGTCGGAGACCGGTGAGTGATCCACGCCCGGGTCGGAGACCGGTGAGTGATCCACGCCCGGGTCGGAGACCGGTGAGTGATCCACGCCCGGGTCGGAGACCGGTGAGTGATCCACGCCCGGGTCGGAGACCGGTGAGTGGGCCGCGGCCGGGCCGCAGGCGTACAGGTGGGCCCCGGCCGTGCCCAGGCCGGTCGGCCGACCGGTGAATCGCGTCATCAGAGGCCCTTTCGCAGCGGCCGAAGGAAGAACCCAGGGAGCGGGATGTTTCGGTCGCCGTCATTCTTTCACAATCCGTATCCGATTATCTACTTAGGGTTACGAAATGGCAGGAAGATCGCGATCAGTGCCGCCGCCGCCAGCGGTACGGCCGCGTTGGCCAGCAGGCCGGCGTGGATTCCGGGCAGTACGCCCGCCGCGGACGGGCCGGTCGCGGCGGCCACGACGGCGCTGATCACCGGGATGCCCAGGGTCATCGCGACCTGCTGCGTCATCGTGGCGATGCCGGTGGCCAGCCCCTGTTCGTGGTCGGGGATGCGGGAGGTCGCGGTGACCGTGAAGGCGACGACCGCGGCCATGTTGCCTGCGAAGCACGCCCCGACCACCACGACCACGAGCGTGATCGCGCCCCGGTCGGTGCCGGTGAGCAGGAGCAACGCGGTCATGATCCCCTGTATGGCGAGCCCCGCGGATAGTACGGCGTGCGGGCCGTACCGGCCGATCAGGGCCGGGGCCGCGACGGACCCGGCGAAGGCGGCGAGCCCGGGAATCCCGAGCGCCAGGCCGGTCACCGTGGCGGAGTACCCGAGCACGTCCTGAAGGTAGATCGTCATCAGGAACGTCGTCGCCGTGGCCATCCCCACGGTGGCCAGGCCGCCCAGATTGCCCCACTTCACCGTGGGCCGCCGGAGTATCCCGGCGGGCACCAGCGGCCGGGGGCTGCGCCGTTCGATCCACAGGAACGCCGCGAGCAGGACGGCCGCCAGCAGCAGCGCGGCGGGCTCGGTGGTCACGCCGTACACGAGGGCGACCATCCCGCCGGTCACGGTCAAAGCGCCGGGCGCGTCGAGCGCGCCCCCGGCCTCGCCGCGCCCGCGCGGCAGCAGTCCCGGAGCGGCGGCGAGTACGGCCAGCGCCACCGGTACGTTGATCAGGAACGCCCAGCGCCAGCTCAGCGCGCCGGTGAGCACGCCGCCGAGCAGCGAGCCCGCGGTGAACCCGGTCGCCATCAGCGCCCCGCTGAGGCCGAGCGCGCGTTCCCGCAACGGCCCTTCGGCGAAGGAGGTGGTGATCAGGGACAGCGCGGCGGGCATGGTGATCGCGGTGGCCAGGCCCTGCGCGACCCGGGCGGCGAGCAGCGAGACGGGATCGCCCGACAGCCCGCCCGCGGCCGAGGAGACCGCGAGGATCACCATGCCGGTGAGCAGCAGCCGCCGCCTGCCGTACAGGTCGGCGACCCGGCCGAACAGCAGCGTCAGCCCGGCCGCGGGCAGCGCGTAGGCGGTGGCGACCCATTGCAGCGCGCCGAGGTCCAGGCCGACCGCGCCGCCGATGGCGGGCAGCGCGACGGTGAAGATGGAGAAGTCGGCGGCCAGCATGAACTGCGCGCCGAGAAGAATCACCAGGATCATCCGTTCGCGACCGGTCATCCTGGTGCGGGTGTCGACGGTCATGCGGCCCACCCTGGACGGCCCACGCGGGCTTACCCAGCCACCGGCTTTTCCTACCACCGGCAGGGTCAGGCTGAGCGGCAGCGAATCGCCCATACTGCTACATATGGAACTAAGTGCCGAGCTGGCGGCCTTCCTACGTTCCCGGCGTGACGCGATACTGCCGCAGGAGGCGGGCGTCAGGCCGTACGGCGGGCGGCGCCGTGTCCCCGGCCTGCGCCGCGAGGAGCTGGCCCAGATCGCCGGGCTGAGCGTCGCTTACTACACGCGCTTGGAACAGGGCCACGGCGGCAACGTCTCCGACGCCGTACTCGCCGCCATCGCCCGCGCGCTGCGCCTCAACGCCGACGAGCGGGCGCACCTGTTCCGCATCTCCCACCCGGTACGGCACGCGCTGCCGCCCGGCCCCGAGCACCTGCCGCCGGGCAAGCGCGCGCTGATCGACGCGATCGAGGCCGTCCCCGCCATGATCGTCGGCCGTCGCGCCGACGTACTCGCCTGGAACCGCCTGGCCCACGCCCTGCTCGCCTGGCACCTGGACTTCGATCGGCCGTACCGGGAGGACCGGCGGCCCAACCTGAGCCGGATGGTCTTCCTGGACCCCGCGCACCGCGCCCTGTACGCCGCCTGGCCCGCCAAGGCCCGCGACCACGCGGCGTTCCTGCGGGTCGTTGCCGGGCGCTATCCCAACGACCCCGACCTGACCCGCCTGATCGGCGAACTGACGATGAAGAGCGAGGAGTTCGCCGGGCTGTGGGCCGAGCACCCGGTACGCACCTGCGCCTCGGTGACGGCCCGGTTCGAGCATCCGCGCGCGGGCCGGATGACGCTCGCCGAGGAGGTGTTCGAGCTTCCGGAGGACCCGGGGCAGCGGCTGGTGATGTTCACCGCCGAGCCCGGCTCCCCCTCAGCCGCGGCCGTGCGCCGGCTGCTGCCATAAGCCGGCCGGAAAGCCCGTGATTCACGGGCCCCGGCCCTTCGCGGCCTACTGCGTGAGTATCGTTGTTGCATATTATTCGCAACAAGGGGAGCCTACGTATGGGCCAGTACTCACTTCCGGACATGCCCTACGACTACGCGGCCCTGGAGCCGGCGATCACCGGGGAGATCCTGGAGCTGCACCACGCCAAGCACCACGCCGCGTACGTGAAGGGCGCGAACGACACGCTGGAAAAGCTCGCCGACGCCCGCGACAAGGGCGAGTTCGGGGGGCTCGTCGGCCTGGAGAAGACCTTCGCCTTCAACCTCTCCGGCCACGTGCTGCACACCATCTTCTGGGAGAACCTCTCCCCGGACGGCGGCGACCGTCCCGACGGGGCCCTCGGTGACGCCATCACCGAGCACTTCGGCTCCTTCGACAACTTCAAGAAGCAGCTCACCACCGCGACCAGCACCGTCCAGGGCTCCGGCTGGGGCGTGCTGGCGTGGGAGCCGCTGGGCCGCCGCCTGGTGGTGGAGCAGGTCTACGACCACCACGGCAACGTGGGGATGAACACGACGCCGCTGCTGGTGTTCGACGCCTGGGAGCACGCGTACTACCTCCAGTACCGCAACGTCCGCCCGGACTATGTGGAAAAGCTGTGGGGTCTCATCAACTGGGACGACGTGATCCGCCGCTTCGAGGCCGCCAAGGGCGTCTGAGCGCCACCGCGGGGTGCCCTGGCCGTTTCCGGTCAGGGCACCCCTGTTGACAGACCGCCGCGCCCCAGAGTTATCTTGCTCATATGAATAGGTCTTCAGACGTCAAGGGTCTGATCGACATCGACGGCTGTTCGGTGCGCGTCGTGGACGCGCCCCGGGTCGCCACGGTGCGCGAACGGATGCCCGCCACCCAAGACCTCGACGACACCGCCGACGTCTTCGGGCTGCTGTCCGACCCGGGCCGGCTGCGCCTGCTGGTCTCGCTGCTGGACGGGGAGCTGTGCGTGTGCGACCTCGCGGCGGTGACCGGCCAGAGCGAGTCGGCGGTGTCACATGCGCTGCGCCTGTTGCGGGCGCACCGCATCGTCGCCGTCCGCCGCTCCGGCCGGATGGCCTATTACCGCCTTGAGGACCCCCACGTGCGGATGCTGCTCGACCTGGCGCTCGCCCACACCGAGCACAGCGAACTCATCCATCCCGAGCGCGGCGAGCAGAGCTGATGGGCACCGGACACGGACATGGGCACGGGCACGGCCATGTGAGCGGCCACGCAGGCGCCAAGCACCGCTGGCGGCTGGCGGTCTCCTTCGGCCTGATCGGCTCGTTCTTCGTGGTCGAGCTGGTGTACGGCCTCCTCTCCGGCTCCCTGGCGCTGCTGTCGGACGCCGGTCACATGGCCGCCGACGTGGTCACCCTCGGCGCGGCCCTGGTCGCGACGCGGATCGCGACCCGCCCCGACACCACCGGACGCCGCAGCTACGGCTCCTACCGGGCCGAGGTGTTCGCCTCGCTGCTGGCCGTGGTGATGATGCTCGGCGTCGCGCTCTACGTGGTCATCGAGGCGATCAGCCGGATCGGCGGCCCCGCCGAGGTGTCCGCCGGGCCGATGCTCATCGTGGGTGCGATCGGCCTGGCGGTCAACGTCGCCGCCCTGCTGCTGCTCCGGTCCGGAGCCAGCGAAAGCCTCAACGTGAAGGGCGCGTACCTGGAGGTCATGGCCGACACGGCGGGCTCGGTCGGCGTGATCGTGGCGGGCTGGCTGATCACCACGACCGGTCAGGCGTACTGGGACACCATCGTCGCCCTGGCCATCGGCGCGTTCGTCGCCTTCCGCGCGGTCTCGCTGGGCCGGCAGGTGTTCGCCGTACTCGGCCAGCACGTGCCCGAGGGCATGGACGCCGCCGCGGTGGCCCGTGACCTGGCCGGCATCGATGGCGTGTGCGACGTCCATGACCTGCACCTGTGGACGCTGACCTCGGGCATGAACGTGGCGACCGTCCACCTGGTCACCGGCGAACCGGGCGACAGCCACGCCATACTGGACCGGGCCCGGCACCTGCTACGCGAGCACCACGGCGTGGCGCACGCCACCCTCCAGGTCGAGCCGCGCGACCACACCGGCTGCGACGAACTGGGCTGGTGACTCAGCTACCGGCGGGCGGGGTGGCGTCACCGATCTCGTAGGCGTAGGGGTCGTCCTCGACCTTGCACGGCGCGATCGGGCCCTCCACCAGGCGGCCGGAGAACGACCAGACGACGCCCGGCTTCGCAGCGCTGACCTGCTCCGCGTTCTCCGCGGCCTCGATCAGCACCTGCTGGCCCGGCTTGATGTGCTTCGGATAGATCGTGATGCCCTCGTGCGGAGTGATGGCCTTGGCCGAAGGCGTGTTGTCCAGCAGATCACGGGCCTTCTTCTTGACGGCGGGGTCCTTGCTCCCCAACTGCTCTGGGGTGATCTTGACATCGTCGCCCGCGAGCGGCTTGGCCCGGCCGGAGGCACAGCGCTTGCCCAGCGGCAGATAGGTGATGTCGGCGCTGATCCCGAAGCGGGCGAGGTCCTTCTCGACCTGGTCGGCGTCGCGCAGCTCGCGGATCTTGAGGTTGATCGAGCCGTCCGCGCCCTTGGTGAGCGCGTACGCGGGCGACTCCTGGCCGGTCACCAGGGGTACCGTCAGCGCCGCCGCCGCGGCCACCCCGACGACCCCGGCCCCCGCCAGGAATCGGCGGCCCGGACTCCAGCGCAGCACCGGGGACCGCCGCCGCGCCGCTCGTTCGGCGACCTCCGCCTTCAGCTCCATGAGCAACTTGTCCTTGAAACCGCTGTTCATTTCGTTCCTCCGATCGCGGGCATGATGCCGGGAACCTGTTGAATCGAGCGTCTGGCCCGGTGCAGCCGTACCCGGGCCGTGCCCTGCCGGATGCCGAGCGCCGCCGCGGCCTCGGCGGTGCTGAGGCCGTCGATGGCCACCAGTTCGAGCAGGGCCCGGTCCTTGTCCGGCAGTTCGGCCATCCGGTCGATGGCCAGGCGGGCCGAAGCCTCGGCGTCGATGCGTTCTTCGAGACGGGCGATGTCGTCCCCGTCGAGCAGCCGGCGGCCCGCTATCTTGCGGTTGGCCCGCTGCTCCCTGACGGACCTGCGGCGTTCGGCGAGCAGGGTGTTGCGGGCCACGCCGTACAGCCAGGCGATCTCGCTGCCCCGGCCGGGCCGGTAGGTGTGCGCCGAGTCGAGCGCGGCGAGGAACACCTCCGCGGTGAGATCCGCGACGGAATGCGGGTCGATCACCCGCCTGGCCAGGAACTTCGTCACGTCGTCGAAGTGGCGCTCGTAGAATGCCTCGAAGGCGGCGGGATCACAGGCGATGTCCGCCAATCCCGTCTGTCTCAACTTCACCAAAGCTCCTTTGCCGAGCGTCCCAACACACCCCCTCCTTTGCCGCTGGCCGGCGGTCGTTACAAAAGAGGTGGATGTTCGCCCGCGGGACGCCGGGGGAGCTTAGACGAAGTCGGCGTAGGTGGGCGGGCAGAGTTCCCAGGCCCCGTCGATCATGATGTCGGCCAGGTCCTCGGACTGCGCGGTGTAGACGATGTCGCGGATCGGGTCGCGCATGAGGAGCACCCATCAGACATGATGGACATGACTCTGTCCGCGCTCGTATACGAAAGCTATACAGCGGCGGGATTCAATCTTCTCTGGGGCAATCGCTCGCGAGAGCGCCCGCTACGGTCACGGCCTTCCGTCCCTGTGGCCGTGGCGTCATCCAAGGCGATGCCCCCGGCCGTTCTGGCCGCAGCGGAAGGGGATGGGGGCGGCAACGGGGGCGCGCCCCCATCCGGGAACATGTCGGGCATGCGTGATCACTTCATCACCTGGGCGGCCTCGGCGCGACACCCCTCCGCCGCGTCGATGTCGCCCACGGCGGCGTACGCGTCGGCCAGCACGAGCAGCGTCCGCCCCAGGTACGAACTCCACCCCCGCACCCGCCACAACCCGACGGACTCCTCCAGCCGGCGCACCGCCGACGCCGCCCGCCCTTCGGCCAGGTCCAGCCCGCCCAGCACGGCGAGGGAGTCGGCCAGGTGGTGCGACAGGTTGTACTGCCTGCTCATCGACTCGGCGGTCTCGGCGGTCCGGCGTGCCCGCTCGTCTCCGGTGCGCGCGTACAGACCGGCCAGTACGACGAGGGTCAGCGTCTCCGACGACGGGTCCGGGGAGGCGTTGCAGATCTCCAGCGAGCCCATCAGGCACTCGTGCGCCTCCTCGAACTCCCCCGCCACGGTGTGCGAGATGCCGAGGAACTGCAACGCGGTCGCCTCGAAGCGGCGGTTGCCGATCTCCTTGGCCAGCGCGAGCGCCTGCCGCAGGTGCGGGGTGGCCTGCTCGGTACGCGTCTCGCCGTGTGCGACGGCCATCGCCAGGTGCGCCCGCGCCTCGCCGCCGGTGTGCCCGGTCTCCGCGGCCAGGCGCAGCGCCTCGCGGCCGTGCTCCAGGGCGCGCTCGCTCTCCCCTGCCGCGGCCAGGCCCCACGCGCGCATCGCGTACGCGTCGGAAAGCCCGCGGCGCTCGCCGATGTCGCGGAACATCTCCACGAGCAGCGCGGCGTTGCGGTCGAGGGCGGCCATCGCCTCCCCGTCGTAGCCGGTGCCGATCCAGGTCGTGACGTCCAGCAGGCCGCGCAGCATCACCGCCTCGCCGAGCCGGTTGCCGGTCTTGCGGCACAGCTCCAGCACGGGTTCGTTGACCCGGCGGCAGTCCTCGAAGTAGCCCCTGACGTCGAAGTAGCGTTCCATCGAGGCGGCGAGGTCCCAGGCGAGGTCGTCCAGGGAGCGGGCGCACGCCTGGCGTACCGCGGCGATCAGCGCCCGGCGTTCGTCGGCGAACCACGCCATCGGATCGGCCAGGTACTCGCGCACGACGGCGGCCGGCGGCTCCCACCGGGCGGCCGGGCCGTGGATGATCGCGTAGCAGGCTCCCGGCACGTGGACCATCGCCCGCTCGGCCAGCGCGAGCCAGCCGCCGAGGGCGCGGGCGAGGGCGTCGTCGTCCTCGGGGGAGGTGTGCTCTCTGGCGTACAGGCGGACCAGATCATGAAACCGGTAACGCAGATTGCCCGAACTGTCGGTGCCGAACGCGGTCAGCAGTTGCGCGTCGACCAGCTCGTCCACCAGCGCCTCGCCCTCGTGGATCGAGCAGTCCAGCAGCGCGGCGGCCACCCAGGCGGCGAAGTCGGGGCAGTCGAGCATACCGAGCAGCCGGAAGGCGCGCCGCGCCGGTTCGGTCAGCCCGAGGTAGCTCAGCGCCAGGCTCGCGCGCACCGCCTGGTCGCCCGCCACGAGCTGGTCGAGCCGGCTGTGCTCGTCGCTCAGCCGCCGGGCCAGCCAGGCCACGGTACGTCGGGGCCGCGCCACCAGCCTGGCCCCCGCGATGCGGACCGCCAGCGGCATCTGCCCGCACAGATCGACGATCTCCGTCACGGCGGCGGGCTCCGCCGCCACCCGCTCCTCCCCGACCACCCGGGCGAACAGCTCGACCGCCTTGACCCTGGGCAGCACGTCGAGGTCCACCAGGTGGGCGCCCGCAAGGCCGGACAGCCGGGTCCGGCTCGTGGCCAGCATCGCGCACGTCGGGCTGCCCGGCAGCAGCAAGCGGACCTGCTGCTCGGTGCTGACGTTGTCCAGCAGGATCAGCGCCCTGCGCCGGGCCAGGTGGCTGCGGAACAGCGCCGCCCTGGCCTGGACGTCCTCCGGCACGCTCAGCCCGGAGATCCCGAGCGCCCCCAGGAAGGCGCTCAGCACGGACGCGGGGTCGGCGTTGCCCAGGTTGGCGTAGAGCTGGCCGTCCGGGAAGCAGTCGATCATCTGGTGCGCGACGTGTACGGCCAGTGCGGACTTGCCCACCCCGCCCATCCCGGAGATCACCACGACGGGCACCGCGGTGTCGTCCTTCAGGCGCTCGATCAGCGCCGTCACCTCGCCCTCCCGGCCGGTGAAGTCGGCGATGTTCAGCGGGAGCTGCGCGGGCGAGGGGGCGCCGCCGTGGGCGACCTCGCCGCGGAGGATGGTCAGGTGGAGTTCGCGCAGCTCGGGGCCGGGTTCGACGCCCAGCTCGTCGGCCAGCAGCCGCCGGGTCTCGGCGTACAGGGTCAGCGCCTCGGCCCGCCGGCCGTTCCTGGCCAGCGCGAGCATGAGCTGGCCGCGCAGCCGTTCGCGCAGCGGGTGCGCGGCCACCTCGCCGACCAGCTCGGCCACCAGGTCAGGGCCGCGGCCGAGCGCGAGGTCGGCTTCGATGCGGTTCTCCAAGGTGGTCAGCCGCCACTCCTCCAGGCGCGGGGCGTCGTCTCCGGCTTCCAGCTCGGCGTACGCGGGGCCGCGCCACAGCGCGAGCGCCTCCCGCAACAGGCCCGCCGCCTTGTCGTGGTCGCCGCGCCGCAGCGCCGCCGCCCCGCCGTCGGCGAGCGACGCGAACCGGTGCAGGTCCAGCTCGCCCTGCCGTACGGCGAGCAGGTAGCCGCCGTGCCGCCGCACGATCCGGTCGGCGCCGAGCACCCGGCGCAGCCTGCTGGCGTAAAGCCGCAGGTTGTCACCGGCGGTGCGGGGCGGCGCGCTGCCCCACAACGCCTCGATCAGCACATGGTCGGCGACCGGCCGGTTGGCGTCCGCGATCAGCGCGACCAGCATGGCCCGTTGTTTGGTGCTTCCCAGTGGTATCCGGGCTCCGTCCTGCCAGACTTCGACCGGTCCTAATATCGCGAAATCCATGTCGCTCCCAACCGGAAGACGTCATCAATCTGCACGAACACCCTAGGAGCGTCAAGCACACCGGATGTGCGCTAACCTGCGAGGGACGTGAGTTCGCCGACCGGCGTCAGCACAGACCGTTGACGACCATTTCCGCGTACGTGCCACCGATCTCTGCCGGCGAGATCGCGCCCTCCCCGTCGAGCCAGGCATGCGTCCAGGCGCCCATCCCGATGATCCCGAACGCCACGATGCGCGGCGGCCCGACCTGCCGGAAGACGCGTTCGCGCATGCCGGCCTCGATCACCTCCACGAAATGGCGCTCGAACTCCTCGCGCTTTCGCTTGATCCCGCCGAAGACCTCCCCGGAAAGAAACCGGCGCTCCTGAAGGAACACGGTCATCTCCGACTTGTAGATGACCATCGGCTCCAGCAGCGCCTCCACGATCAGCCGGCGCAGTTTGGCGTCGGCGCGCAGCTTGGCGTCGGCGACCACCTTGCGGGCGCGGTAGAGCTGGTAGTCGATGAACCGGTCGTGTACGTGGAAGAGCAGGTCTTCCTTGCTCTTGAAGTGGTGGTAGAAGGCGCCTTTGGTGAGGTTGGCGGCGGCGGTGATGCTCTGCACGGACGTCGCCGCGTAGCCGTTCTTCTCGAAGAGCTGGATGGCGCTGGCGAGCAGGGCGCGGCGCGCCCCCTCAGGGTCGCGCACGATCGTGCGCCGACCCTGATCGCTCCGGCTCCTGGGACTGAGATCCGCCACGTCGCCTCTCCACATCGGCCCGCCGCGCCCAACCCTACTCTTCAGACCGATCGGTATCTAAATCGCGGAGCGCACGTCGTGTTCCGGCCTGCTAAAGACCGACCGGTCGGTACGCCATCAGGCCACCCGCTCGCGAAGCACCCGCCGCAGTACCTCGGCGAACTCCTTCGTCTTGTCGACGAACCCGACGTGCTCCCCGGGGAACTCCACCGGCTCGACGTCGAGCCGCGCGCTCAGCGCGGTCGAGGTGTCGTAGGTCATCAGCGGCCGTGATTCCGCGCCGATCCCCACCACGATCCGCGCCGGCCCCGCCCGCAACGCCGCGACATCCGGCACATACCCACTCGTCGTCCGCAGCTCATGGAGGAAGAACCGCCTGCTGTTCTCCAGCAGCTTCTCCGGAAACTCCTCCGGTGCTTCCTCGTCATCGCCGCCGCTCCCGAACGCCTCGATGAACGCCTGCCAGGCCGCCATGGCGCCCTCCTGCCGGTACGTCTCGACGATGCCGTCCACCATCACCCGCTGCTCATCGGCATCGGGCAACAGCTCCAGCACCGGCGGCTCGTGCGCCACCAGCGTCCGCACCCGATCCGGGTACAGCGTGGCCAGCGCGAGCCCGGTCACGGCCCCGCCACTGCTCCCGAACACGTCCGCCGTCTCGGCCCCGATCGCGTCCAGCAACGCGACGACATCCCCGGCCCGCAGCTCAGGCGTGGAATCCTGCTCCGGGTCCGCCAGCACACTGCCCGAGATCCCACGCGGGTCGTGCGTCACAACGGTGTACTCCCCGGCCATCGCCTCCGCCAGCGGCCCGAAGTCCGCCGCCGCCATCGGCGACCCCATCACCATCAACACCGGCCCCTCACCACGCACCTCGTAGTACAGCCGCACGCCGTCGGCCTCCAGGGTGTGAGCAGTGGTCGTCATGAGCGTCATCCTCTCTTCGGCTCTTCGGCCATCACCAACAGGACTCCGTCGATCGGTGGAACTCATCACCGAGCATCCCACCGCCTTCCCCACCCGCCCGGCCCGCCCGAGTGTCACTCCATCACAACGCGATAATCCGGAATTCGCTCCCACTCGCCCACCGAACCCCCACCCCTGCTCGGCCCGGCCACCACGGTTTCCCCACCCTCCGGCACGACGAACGTGCACAACGCCGGCCCAAGATCGCAACCATCACACCAGAAGGCCGGAGTTCCCCTTACGTCATTCACGTCCTCCACCACGAAGACCAAATTCAGCCCCCGCCCCCCACACTCCGGACACCCCATCTCCCCCACCCGCACCGGGTCCTGGTACGCCCGCGAATACGCACTATGCCAGTCATCAAGCCTCGCCACCCCATACGCACCCCGATCCAAGAAGAATCAGCCTTCCGGCACATAACACACCGGCGAGCCCTCAAACCCGTCCCAGTAGACCCACAGCCGACCACAGCCGGGACACCGGAACATCGAGGTACATGCCAGGTAGACGCCCTCAGCGTCAACGGCCCCCTGGAAGCGATCGAAATCGCCGTCCGAGATGATTTTCCATTCAAGCGGATTGGGAATCTCCCCGGAAACCCTGATCAGCCCACCACACGCACACTCGAACTTGGTCACCCGGCACCGGTCCACCCGTCCAACCGGTCGAGCCGCCACACTTCATCAAGCCCCTGCCGGTCCCACCCGGAACCGGCCAGCGTAATGCATAACTTGATGGTGAAATCATCCAACGGCAGAGTCGCAAGCGCCATGCCCGTCTGTCTCCTACCAGCCGTGGTGTTCAACCAGACGCCGACCTCACACGAACTACGCCACTACGTTATCGCCCCGCCTCACGATTCACCGGATAATTCACATCAAACCCACAATGAGGGGGCCAGCCGGCGATCCACCACTCCCCGCCCGCCGAAGGCGTTGGGGTGGCGGACGGGCGCGATGGCCGGTTCGGCCGGTGCTCGGTACGGCGCGCAGGCACATCGCCCGCGAAACACCGAACGCCAGGACGGTACCGGGCACGGACAGCGCCGAATAGGAGGCTCCGCCGTACCGATACACGGCACACGACCTCAGCAGGCGCTTCGGCACACCGAAGACCGCCTCCCGAACCAGCCAGCCCGCACCACCAGGACCGTACCCAGCACGAGCGGCGGCGGGCAGGGGGCTCCGCCATACCCGCACGCGGCACACGATCCCGGCAAACGCTTCAGCACACCCGAAGACCGCCTTCCGGGCGAGTCCAGCCCGCGACACCAGGACCGTACCGAGCACCCGCAGCGGCGAGTAGGAGGCACCGCCGTACCGATACACGGCAAACGCTTCGGCACAGCCGAAGACCGCCTCCCGAACCAGCCAGCCCGCACCACCAGGACCGTACCGAGCACCCGCAGCGGCGAGTAGGAGGCACCGCCGTACCCATACGCGGCAGACGCTTCAGCACACCCGAAGACCGCCTCCCGGGCGAGTTCTGCCCGCGCGGGAGGGCAGGAGGCGGCGGAGGTTGTCACTTCAAGTGTGTAAAGATCGCTTCCGGTAGCCAGAGAGCCGCCTTTACCTGATCCGTCCTGGATAAGCGATGTCGAGTTCGGTGAGCGCCTCACGCCAGCCGATGGTGCGCTGTCCC
>NZ_JBIRBB010000031.1:0-54677 GCF_044326295.1 Spongiactinospora sp. 9N601 | reverse complement strand
TGGAGGTGTCGGGTCCGGCGCGGTTGCCGTTCGTGTGGGAGCGGGTGTCGGTGGTGGCGTCGGGGGCGACGTCGGTGCGGGTGTGGTTGCGGCCGTCGGCGGATGGGTTCTCGGTGGTGCTGGCCGACGGTGAGGGCGCCCCCGTGCTGTCGGCGGGATCGGTGGTCTTGCGGCCGATGCCACGCGACTTCGAGATGGCTGACGTGCCGTTGCTCCAGGTGGAGCCGGTCGCGGTCGAGCTGCCGCAGGCCGTCCCGCTGTCCGTGGTCAGGGTCGGCGAGGTCGCCGACCTGGCTCTGGCGGGCGAGATCGCGCCCGATGCCGTGCTGCTGACCGGCGTCGCGGACGTCACCGCCGCGCTGGGTGTCATCCAGGCGTGGCTGGACGACGAGCGGTTCGCATCGTCGCGGCTGGTCGTGGTGACCGCGAACGCCGAGCTGGATCCGGGGCAGGCGGCGGTGTCCGGGCTGGTGCGCTCGGCCCGGTCCGAGCACCCCGGACGGCTGCTGTTGGTGGACACCGAGATCGACCCGGCCTCCGACGCCGACCTGAGTGTGCAGCTCCACGGCGACACCGCGGGCGGGCTGATCGCCGGCCTGCTGGCCCTCGATGACCCGGAGGTGGTGCTGCGCGGGGGTGAGGTGCTGGTTCCCCGGTTGCGGCGGGTGTCGGTGGGCGGGTCGGTGTGGTCGCCGGACGACGTGGTGTTGATCACGGGTGGGACGGGTGCGCTGGGTGGGGTGGTGGCCCGTCATCTGGTGGTGGCGCATGGGGTGCGTCACTTGGTGTTGGCCGGTCGGCGGGGCGGGTCGGCTCCGGGCGTGGACGGGCTGGTGGCGGAGCTCGCGGATGCGGGTGCGCGGGTGGATGTGGTGGCGGCTGATCTGTCGGTGCGGGAGGCGGTCGCGGGGCTGCTGGATGCGTATCCGGTGACGGCGGTGGTGCATGCGGCGGGGGTTTTGGACGACGGGGTGGTCGGTTCGCTGGATGCGGATCGGCTGGCGGGGGTGTTCGGGCCGAAGGTGGATGCGGCGCGGCATCTGGATGAGTTGACGCGGGGCCGGGGGTTGTCGGCGTTCGTGTTGTTCTCCTCGGCGGCGGGGGTGTTGGGGACGGCGGGGCAGGGCAGTTACGCGGCGGCGAACGCGGCGTTGGATGCGGTGGCGCGGTCGCGCCGGGCGGCTGGGTTGGCTGCGACGTCGATCGCGTGGGGGGTGTGGGGTGCGGCCGGGGGGATGGCCGGTGAGTTGTCGGCGGTGGATCGGGCACGGCTGGCCCGTTCGGGGCTGGCGGCGTTGGACACGGCGGACGCGCTGGCCATGCTCGACGCCGCGACGACCGCCGAAGCGCCCGCCGTCGTGGCGGTCCAGTGGGACAACGCGGCGCTGCGCGCCCGTGCCGCGTCAGGAGACCTGCCCCGGCTGCTGTCCGGTCTCGTCCGGACGCCCGTCAGGCGCGCCGCGGCGGAAGGGGCCACGGCCGGCGGGTCGTTCGCCGACCGGCTCGCGCGGTTGCCCGTCGAAGAGCGCAGGGGCGCGCTGACGAAGCTGGTGACCGAGCAGGTGGCCGGGGTGCTCGGGCACCAGAATCCACAGGCTGTGGACACCGGCAAGGCGTTCCAGGACCTCGGCTTCGACTCGCTCACCGCGGTCGAGCTGCGCAACCGGCTGAACACCGCGCTCGACCTGCGGCTCCCGGCGACCCTGGTGTTCGACCACCCGACCGCCGACGCGCTCGCCGCCCACCTGCTGGAGCGGATGTTCGACGACGTGGCCCGGCCCGCCGCCGCGCCGGTCCCCGTGGCGCCGTCCGCAGACGAGCCGATCGCGATCGTGGGGATGAGCTGCCGTTATCCGGGCGGGGTGGAATCGCCGGACGATCTGTGGCGGCTGCTCGCCGAGGGCCGCGAGGGGATCACCGGCTTCCCCGACGACCGGGGCTGGGACCTGGCGAACCTGTTCGACGACGACCCCGACAGCCACGGCCACAGCTACGTCCGCTCCGGCGGCTTCCTGCACGACGCCGACCTGTTCGACGCGGAGTTCTTCGGCGTCTCGCCGCGCGAGGCCGTGGCGATGGACCCGCAGCAGCGGCTGCTGCTGGAGGCCACCTGGGAGGCGGCGGAGCGGGCCGGGCTGGACCCGGCGGCGCTGCGCGGCAGCCAGACCGGCGTGTTCGTCGGCGTGATGTACGGCGACTACGGCTCGCGGCTGCGGCAGGTCCCCAAGGACATGGAGGGCTATCTCGGCAACGGCAGCGCGGCCAGCGTCGCGTCCGGCCGCGTGTCCTACACCTTCGGCTTCGAGGGCCCCGCGCTCACCGTGGACACCGCGTGCTCGTCGTCGCTGGTGGCCATGCACCTCGCCGTCCAGGCGCTGCGCCGGGGCGAGTGCACGATGGCCGTGGCCGGCGGCGTGACGGTCATGTCCACGCCGGGTGTCTTCATCGAGTTCTCCCGGCAGCGGGCGGTCGCGGCGGACGGCCGGTGCAAGTCGTTCGCGGCGGCGGCGGACGGCACCGGCTGGTCGGAAGGCGTCGGCATCCTGATGCTGGAGAAGCTGTCCGACGCCCGGCGCAACGGTCATCAGGTGCTCGCGGTGATCCGGGGCAGCGCGGTGAACCAGGACGGCGCGTCGAACGGGCTGACCGCGCCGAATGGTCCCTCCCAGCAGCGGGTGATCCGGGCGGCGCTGGCGGACGCGGGGCTGTCTCCGGCCGAAGTGGACGTGGTGGAGGCGCACGGCACCGGCACCAGGCTGGGCGACCCGATCGAGGCGCAGGCGTTGCTGGCGACTTATGGCCAGGGTCGTGAGACGCCGCTGCTGCTCGGTTCGTTGAAGTCCAACATCGGTCACACGCAGGCCGCCGCCGGGGTGGGTGGTGTGATCAAGATGGTGCAGGCGATGCGGCACGGGGTGTTGCCGAAGACCCTGCACGTCGATGAGCCGACGCCGCACGTGGATTGGTCGGCGGGTGCGGTTTCGCTGTTGACCGAGGCGACGGTGTGGCCGTCGGTGGACCGGCCCCGCCGTGCGGGCGTGTCGTCGTTCGGGGTGAGCGGCACTAACGCGCACGTGGTGCTGGAGCAGGCCCCCGACCAGCCCGTGACCGAACCCGAGCCGGTGGACGGCCCGCTGCCGGTGGTGCTCTCGGCGCGGGATGCGGCGGGTTTGGCGGGGCAGGCGGCGCGGTTGCGGTCGCTGCTGGATGAGCGGCCGGAACTTTCCGTCCGGGATGTGGCCTGGTCGCTGGTCGCCCATCGTTCGGTGATGGACCACCGCGCGGTCGTGGTGGCCGCCGATCGTGATGAGCTGCTGGCCGCCCTGGAGGATCTGGCCGCGGGCACCCCGGGTGCGGGTGTGGTGCGGGGAACCGCCACCGCGTCCAGGCCCGTGTTCGTGTTCCCCGGTCAGGGTTCGCAGTGGCCGGGGATGGCCGTCGAGCTGCTGGCGTCCTCTCCGGTGTTCCGGGCGCGGATGGAGGAGTGTGCCCGGGCGCTGGGCGTTTTCGTGGACTGGGACCTGTTCGCCGTGTTGGAGGACGCCGAGGCGTTGGAGCGGGTGGATGTGGTGCAGCCGGCGTTGTTCGCGGTGATGGTGTCGCTGGCCGGGTTGTGGCGGGCGCACGGGGTGGAGCCTGCGGCGGTGGTCGGCCACTCCCAGGGCGAGATCGCCGCCGCCTGCGTGGCGGGGGCGTTGAGTCTGGAGGATGCGGCGCGGGTGGTGGCGCTGCGCAGCCAGGCGATCGGCCGGTCGCTGGCCGGGCGGGGTGGGATGGTGTCGGTTCCGCTGCCGGTGGCCGAGGTGGAGGCCGAGCTTGCCCGGTGGGAGGGGCGGGTGTGTGTGGCGGCGGTGAACGGGCCCTCTTCGGTGGTGGTGGCGGGTGATCCGGCGGCGCTGGATGAGGTGCTCGTGTTGTGGGAGCGGGCGCGGCGGGTGGCGGTGGATTACGCGTCGCATTCGCCGCAGGTGGACGCCATCGCCGAGGAACTGGCCGGCCTGCTGGCGCCGGTCCGCCCCCGCGCGGGGAGCGTGCCGTTCTTCTCCACCGTCCGTGGCGGGTTCGTGGACGGGACGGAGTTGGAGGGGGGGTATTGGTTTGCGAATCTGCGGCGTCCGGTGCGGTTCGATGTGGCGTTGGAGGCGTTCGCGGATGCGGTGTTGATCGAGTGCAGTGCGCATCCGGTTGTGGTGGTGGGGGTGGACGGCCCGGTGGCGGGGTCGTTGCGGCGGGGTGAGGGGGATCGGCGCCGGTTCCTGACGTCGCTGGGGGAGGCGTTCACCGCTGGGGTCGGGGTGGATTGGGCGGGGGTGATCGGTGGCGGCGGCCGGGTGGATCTGCCGACGTATGCCTTCCAACGCCGCCGTTACTGGCTGCGGGACGGCGCCGCCACCGACGTCTCCGCGGCCGGGCTCGACTCCGCCGAGCACGCCATGCTGGGCGCGGCGGTGTCCCTCGCCGCCTCCGACGGATACGTCTTCACTGCGCGACTGTCCACGCACACCCACCCGTGGCTGGCCGACCACGTCGTACGCGACACGGTGCTCGTGCCCGGCACGGCGTTCGTCGAGTGGGCGATCCGCGCGGGTGATGAGACCGGCTGTCCCGTGGTCGAGGAGCTCACGATCGTGGCGCCGCTGGCCGTACCGGGCTCCGGAGCCGTGCAGGTGCAGGTCACAGTGGAGGACCCCGACGCCTCCGGCCGCCGGCCGATCGCGGTGCACGCGCGCGGCGACGGGGGCGGCGAATGGCGGCTGCACGCCACCGGGGTGATCGGCCCCGAGGCATCCGGACGGACCGGCGACCTCACCCAGTGGCCGCCCCCGGGCGGCGAGCCGGTGGACGTCACCGGCCTGTACGGCGAGCTGGCCGCCACCGGCCTGCGCTACGGCCCCGCGTTCCAGGGCGTCCGAGCCGCCTGGCGGCACGGTGCGGAGATCTACGCGGAGATCGAGCCGCAGGTGGATCTCCCGGCCGCCGGATTCGGCCTGCACCCCGCCCTCCTGGACGCTGCCGTCCACGCGGCGGCGCTCACCGGCGAGCTGGGCGACCCCAAGCTCCCGTTCTCCTGGAACGGCGTCTCGCTGCACGCGTCCGGCGCGTCCGCGCTGCGGATCCGGGTCACCCCGGCCGGGACCGACACCTTCGCGATCCTCGTCGCCGACCCGGCCGGCGCGCTCGTGGCGACGGTCGAATCCCTCCAGGTACGGCCCGCCGCCGCGATCGCCCCCGTCCGTGACCACCTGTACCTCGCGGAGTGGACCGAGATCCCGCTTCCGGACGCTCCGCGCCGCCCCGGCGCGACGGCGGTCGTGGGCGGCGCGCTCTGGCCGGACGTTCCGTCCTTCGCGGACCTCACCGCCCTGGGCGCGGCGATCGGCGGCGGAACCCCCGTCCCTGAGACGGTGTTCGCCGTGCTGCCGCCCCGGCCGGAGCCGGATCTCGCGGCGGCGGCGAACGCGGCCACCCGGCACGCGCTGGAACTGGTCCAGACCTGGCTGGCGGACGCCCGTTACGAGTCGTCGCGGCTGGTGCTCGTCAGCTCGGGAGCCGCCGGAGAACGACCGGACGACCTCGCCAACGCCGCCGCCTGGGGGCTGGTCCGGTCGGCCCAGGCCGAGCACCCCGGACGCTTCCAGCTCGTGGACCTCGACACCGCCGAGCCGCCGACGGGACTGCTGCGGGTCGCGTCGGACGTGGACGAGCCACAGCTCCTCCTGCGCTCGGGCACCGCGTTCGCGCAGCGGGTGGTGCCCGTGCAGGCATCGGCGGAAGAGGCCGGGTGGCGTCCGGGCGAGACCGTGCTCATTACCGGGGGCACCGGGGCGCTGGGCGGGCTCGTCGCCCGGCACCTGGCGGCCGAGCACGGGGTACGGCGGTTCGTGCTGGCGAGCAGGCGTGGCCCCGGCGCGCCGGACGCCGGCCGGATCGTGGCCGAGCTGACCGCACTCGGCGCCGAGGCGACGGTGGTCGCGGCCGACCTGTCCGACCGGACGGCGGTGGCCGCCCTCCTGGACGCCCACCCGGTGACCGCGGTGGTGCACAGCGCGGGCGTGCTCGACGACGGGCCGGTCGCCTCGCTCACCCCGGAGCAGATCGACGGCGTGTTCGCCGCCAAGGTGGCCGCCGCCGTCCATCTGCACGAGCTGACCCGGGACCGGGGGCTCGACGCGTTCGTGCTGTTCTCGTCGGCGGCCGGGCTCTTCGGCACGCCGGGGCAGGGCAACTACGCCGCGGCCAACGCCTTCCTGGACGCGCTGTCCGCGCACCGCCGGGCCGCCGGGCTGCCCGCCGTCTCGGTGGCGTGGGGGCTGTGGGCGGAGACCAGCGAACTGACCGGCCGGATGAGCGGCCAGGACCTGCGGCGCATGGCGGGCGTCTCACCGTTGACCGCGGCGCAGGGGCTCGGCCTGTTCGACGCCGCCGTGGCGCTGGACGAGCCCGCGCCGCTCGCCGTCCGGCTCGACCCGGGCGGACTGCGCCGCCGCGCCGAGGCCGGGACGCTGCCCGCGTCGCTGCGCGGCCTGGTGCGCGCCACGACCCGCCGGACGGCGGGCACCGCCGCCGCCCAGGACGGCCTGCCCCGGCGGCTCGCCCGGATTCCCGCCGAGCAGCGCAGGCAGGTGGTGGTGACGGCGGTGCTCGCCGAGACGGCGGCCGTACTCGGTCACCGGGCGGGTGACTCGATCAAGGCCGGGCGCGACTTCAAGGAACTGGGCTTCGACTCGCTCACCGCAGTGGAGCTGCGCAACCGGCTGGCCGAGGTCACCGGCCTGCGGCTGCCCGCCAGCCTGGTGTTCGACTACCCGAACCCGGCCGCGCTCGCCGACTTCCTGCTGACCGAGACGGCCCCCGCCGAGGCCGCGCCCGAGACCTCGGACGCGGCGCTGCGGGAGACGCTGGCCGCGATCCCGCTGGCCGTACTGCGCGAGAACGGCCTGCTCGACCGGCTGCTGCGGCTCGCCGGACAGGCGGACGGCGGCACCCCCGCCGCGAGCGCCGACGACACGATCGACGCGATGGACGCCGAGGCGTTGATCGCCAAGGCGCTCGGCACCACAGATCTCTGACCGACTGCCGCTGGTGGAGGACACGTACATGACTAACTCGGACAGCCGCGTCCTGGAGGCGCTGCGGGTGTCGGTCAAGGAGACCGAGCGGCTGCGGGCGCAGCTCGCGGCGGCCCGCGAGCCGATCGCGATCATCGCGATGAGCTGCCGCTACCCCGGCGATGCCGGCTCGCCCGAGGACCTGTGGCGGCTGGTGGAGACCGGGACGGACGCCGTCGGCGAGTTTCCCGGCGACCGGGGCTGGGACCTGGCGAACCTGTTCGACGACGACCCGGAGAGCCTGGGCCACAGCTACGTGCGGCGGGCGGGCCTGCTGCCCGCCGTGGCCGACTTCGACGCCGGGTTCTTCGGGATCTCGCCGCGCGAGGCGGTGACCATCGACCCCCAGCAACGGCTGCTGCTGGAGACCGCGTGGGAGCTGTTCGAGCGGGCCGGGATCGTCCCGGCGTCGCTGCGCGGCAGCCGTACCGGCGTGTTCGCGGGCGTCATGGCGGGCGGCTACGGCGTCCGGCAGATGATCACCCCCGGCGCTGCGGGCGAGCACGAGGGGTACCTGCTGTCCGGCAACGCGGTGGCGGTCGCCTCCGGCCGGGTCTCCTACACGTTCGGGCTGGAGGGCCCGGCGATGACGGTGGACACGGCCTGCTCCTCCTCCCTGGTGGCGATCCACCTGGCGGTGCAGGCGCTGCGCCGGGGCGAGTGCGCGCTGGCGCTCGCGGGCGGTGTCACGGTCATGTCCAATCCATCGTTCTTCACCGAGTTCAGCAGGCAGCGCGGGCTCGCCCCGGACGGCCGGGTCAAGGCGTTCGGCGCCGCCGCGGACGGCACCGTCGGGTCCGAGGGCGCCGGGCTGCTGCTGCTGGAGAAGCTGTCCGACGCGCGGCGCAACGGCCACCAGGTGCTCGCGGTGATCCGCGGCAGCGCGGTGAACCAGGACGGCGCGTCGAACGGCCTCACCGCGCCGAACGGTCCCTCCCAGCAGCGGGTGATCCGGGCGGCGCTGGCGGACGCGGGGCTGTCTCCGGCCGAGGTGGACGCGGTGGAGGCGCACGGTACCGGTACCCGGCTGGGTGATCCGATCGAGGCACAGGCGCTGCTGGCCACCTACGGCCAGGACCGCGACCGGCCCCTGTGGCTGGGCGCCCTCAAGTCGAACATCGGCCACGCCCAGGCGGCGGCGGGCGTCGGCGGTGTGATCAAGATGGTGCAGGCGATGCGGCGCGGGGTGCTGCCGAAGACCCTGCACGTGGACGAGCCGACGCCGCACGTGGACTGGTCGGCGGGCGACGTGTCGCTGCTGCTGGAACAGACCGCCTGGCCTCCGGTGGACCGGCCGCGCCGGGCGGGGGTGTCCTCGTTCGGGATCAGCGGCACCAACGCGCATCTGATCCTGGAACAGGAGCCCGAGCCCGAGCCGCCCGCCCCGTCGCCGGTGACCGGTCCGCTCGCGTGGCCGGTGTCGGCACGCGACGAGGCCGCGCTGCGCGCGCAGGCCGGGCGGCTGGCGGCCTTCGTGCGGGAGACGGACGCCTCGCCGGTCGATGTCGGCTGGTCGCTGGCCACCACCCGGGCGGCGCTCGACCACCGGGCGGTGGTGCTCGGCGACGACCGGGACGAGCTGCTGACCGGCCTCGCCGCGCTGGCCGGCGGCGAGCCCGCCGCGAACGTCGTGCAGGGCCGCGCCGTCGAGGGCGGCGTCGCCTTCGTCTTTCCCGGCCAGGGCGCGCAGTGGCCGGGGATGGCGGTGCGCCTGATGGACACGCCGGTCTTCGCGGCCCGGGTGCGGGAGTGCGTGGCGGCGTTCGAGCCGTACCTGGACTGGTCGCTGATGGACGTGCTGCTCGACCGGCCCGGCGCCCGCGACCTCACGCCCCTGGACGTGGCCCAGCCGGCGCTGTTCACCGTGATGGTCTCGCTCGCGGAGCTGTGGCGGGCGCACGGTGTGCGCCCGGCGGCGGTGATCGGGCACTCCCAGGGCGAGGTGGCCGCCGCCTGCGTGGCCGGCGGCCTGTCGCTGGAGGACGCGGCGCGGGTGATCGCCCTGCGCAGCCGCCTGATCGAGGAGGAGCTGGCCGGGCGGGGTTCGATCGCCTCGGTCGTGCTGTCCCCGGACGAGGTCGCCGGACGGCTCGCCCCGTGGGGCGGCGCGCTGTCGATCGGCGGCCTGAACGGCCCGCAGGCCACCGCCGTCGCGGGCCCCACGGAAGCGATCGGCGAGTTCATGGCGGCGTGCGCGGCCGACGGCGTCCGGGCCAAGGTGGTGTCGCCGCGGGCGGCGACCCACTGCGCGCTGGTGGACCCGCTGCGCGAACCCCTCCTGGCCCGGCTGGGAACGTTGACGCCCCGGACCGGGCACGTGCCGTTCTACTCCACTGTCACGGCGGGCCTGCTGGACACGGCCGAACTCACCGCCGAGTACTGGTTCGACAACGCGCGGCGGCCGGTGGACTTCGCGGGCGCGGTCGGCGCCCTGCTGGCCGACGGATACCGGTTGTTCGTCGAGTCCAGCCCGCACCCGGTGCTGGGGATGGCGGTGCAGGGCATCGCCGAACAGGCCGGGGCCGAGGCGGTGACGGTCGGCACGTTGCACCGCGACCGGGGCGACCGCTTCCCGGTATCGCTGGCCGAGGCCCACGCCCGCGGTGCCGCCGTGGACTGGGGCGCGCTGTCCGGCGGCGCGGGCAACCGCGTGGACCTGCCGACGTACGCCTTCCAGCGGCGGCGTCACTGGCTGGACTCGGCCGACTCGGCGGCCCAGGACGCCTCGGCGCTCGGGCTGACACCGGCCGGGCACCCGATGCTCGGCGCGGCGGTGGCGACGCCGGAGAACGGCGGCTTCCTGTTCACCTCCCGGCTGTCGGCGGACACCCATCCCTGGCTCGCCGACCACGCCTTCCACGACACGGTGCTGCTTCCCGGCACGGCGTACGTCGAGCTGGCGCTGCGCGCGGGCGACCAGGCCGGCTGCGCGCTGCTGGAGGAGCTGACGATCCAGGCGCCGCTGATCTTCCTGGAGGGCCGCGGGGTGCGGGTGCAGGTGGTCGTCGGCGGAGCCGGCGAGCGGGGGTCGCGCCCGGTGAGCGTGTACTCCCAGGACGAGCAGGCGTCCGGCGACGACGGCTGGACGCTGCACGCGACGGGCGTGCTGCTGCCCGGCGCGCGTTCCGCGGGCGTGTCCCTGGCCGAGTGGCCGCCACGGGCCGCGGAAGTGGACCTCACCGGCGTCTACGAGACGCTGGGCGACCGGGGCTTCCACTACGGGCCTGCCTTCCAGGGGCTGCGGCGGCTGTGGCGGTCGGGGGAGGAGGTCTTCGCCGAGGCGGTGCTGCCGGAGGACGCCGACCCGCGCGGCTACGGGCTGCACCCCGCGCTGTTCGACGCGGCATTGCAGGCCGCGGTCGCCGCCGACGCGGCGGACGGTACGGCCGCGCCCCGCCTGCCGTTCGCCTGGACCGGGGTCGCGCTGCACGCCGTTGACGCCCGGGCGGTCAGGGTCCGCATCGCCCCCGCCGGGCCGGATGCCCGCTCGGTGGACGTCTGCGACACCAACGGCGCGCCGGTCGCGTCGGCGGCGGCCGTCGTGACCCGGCCGGTCACCGGCGACCAGCTCGGCACCTCCCGCGCCCCGGCCGCCGCCGCGCTGTTCCGGCTCACCTGGACCCGGTTGCCCGCCCAGCCGTCCGGCGCGGCCCTCGTTGTCGGCGACCTCGCTGACGTGCCCGAGGAGGTGCCGGAGATGGTCGCGGTGGAGCCGCCCGCCCCGGCGGGCGACGGCCCGGCGGCGGCGCGGATCCACACCCGCCGCGTGCTGGACCTGCTCCAGCGGTGGCTGGCCGACGAGCGGTTCGAGGCCGCCCGGCTCGCCGTCGTCACCCGCGACGCGGAGGCCGATCCGGCGCAGGCGGCGGTGTGGGGCCTGGTGCGGGCGGCGCAGGCCGAGCATCCCGGCCGGTTCGTGCTGGTGGACGTGGACGACGACACCGCGCTCGTCGGGGCCGCGGCGGCGACCGGGGAACCGCAGGTCGCGGTCCGCGCCGGCGAACTGTACGGCCTGCGCCTGGCCAAGGCCGCCGCGGAGCCGGCCGGCCCGCCGCCGGCCATCGACCCCGAGGGGACCGTGCTGATCACCGGCGGCAGCGGCGGGATCGGCCGGGTCATCGCCCGCCACCTGGCCACCGCGTACGGCGCGCGGCACCTGATGATCCTCTCCCGGCGCGGCGCGGAGGCCCCCGGAGCCGGCGAACTCGCCGACGACCTGTCCCGGACCGGCGTCCACGTGACATTCCAGGCGTGCGACGTGTCGGACCGCGTGGCGCTGGCCGGGGTGCTGTCCCGGCTCGACCGCCCGCTGACCGCCGTGGTGCACGCCGCCGGGGTGCTCGACGACGGCTTGGTGGAGACGCTGACCCCGGAGCGGTTCGAGAAGGTGTTCGCCGCCAAGGTGGACGCCGCCGCGCATCTCCACGAGCTGACCCAGGACGACGACCTGGCCGCGTTCGTGCTGTTCTCCTCCGCCTCCGGGACGTTCGGCGCACCCGGCCAGGCCAACTACGCGGCGGCGAACGCCTACCTCGACGCGCTGGCCCGGCGGCGGCGCGCGGCCGGGCTCACCGCGACGTCGCTGGCCTGGGGGGCGTGGACGCTGGACAGCGAGATGGCCGGGCACTTCGACGACGAGGCCCGGCGCGGGCGGCTGGCCCGCGGCGGCATCCTGCCGATCTCCCCCGAGCTGGGCGTGGCGCTGTTCGACGCGGCGCTGACCCGCGAGGAGCCCGTGCTGGTGACCGCCCGGCTGGACCTCGGAGTCATGCGCTCACCGCTGCTGGGCGGCCTGACCCGTCGCCGCGCCGCCGCAGCGGCCGACGGTGTCCCGCTGGCCGACCGGCTGGCCGCGATGCCCGCCGCGCGCCGCGACAACGCGCTCGCCGAGGCGGTGTACGCGCAGGTGGCGGTGGTGCTGGGGCACGAGTCGGCGGCGTCGCTGGAGCCCGCGCGGCCGTTCAAGGAACTCGGGATCGACTCGCTCACCGCGGTGGAGCTGCGTAACCGGCTGGCCGCGGCGACCGGGCTGCGGCTGCCCGCGACGATGGTCTTCGACCATCCCACCCCGGCCGCGCTGCTGGCCTTCGTGCGCGGGCGGCTGCTCGGCGCGGAGCCCACCACGGCCGAACGGATCATGGACGGCCTGACGCGGCTGGACGAGGAGTTCGGCCTGCTCGACCTGCCGGACGCCGAACGGGCGGCGCTGGTCGCCCGGCTGCGGGCGGTCCTGGCCAGGCACACCGGCGAGCCGTCCGGGCGGGACCGGATCGAGGAGGCCACCGACGACGAGATGTTCGCGCTCATCGACCGGGAGATCGGCGTCCAATGACCCGATCGGACCACGTCACCGACCGGGAGGCTTGATCACCTTGCGGGTGCTCTTCACATCGTTCGCCATGGAGTCCCACTTTCTCAGCATGGTCCCGCTGGCCTGGGCCATGCGTACGGCCGGCCACGAGGTCAGGGTGGCCGGTCAGCCCGCCCTGACCCGCGCCGTCACCGCCGCCGGGCTGACCGCCGTGCCGGTGGGCGAGGACCACAGGCTGCTGGCCGCGATGGAGGGGGCCGACGTCGGCGGGGACGGGACGCCCTGGCACTCCGTGGACCTCGACCCGGCGCGCCCCGAGGCGGACAGCTGGGAGTTCCTGAAAACCGTCAATGGCCTGCTGCCCGAGACGTTCTACACCCACGCCAACAACGACTCCATGATCGACGACCTGGTGGCGTTCGCCCGCTGGTGGCGGCCCGACCTGGTGATCTGGGAGCCGTTCACGCTGGCGGGCGCGGTCGCGGCGCGGGCCGTCGGCGCGGCACACGCCCGCCTGCTGTGGGGCGCGGACCTGCTGCTCGACCTGCGGACGCGGTTCTTGCGCCAGCTCGCCGACCGGCCGCCCGGCGCGGCGAGCGACGCCCTCGCCGACTGGCTCGGCGGCGTCCTGGACCGGCACGGGCTGTCCTTCGACGAGACCACGGTGCGGGGCCAGTGGACGATCGACACGCTGCCCGCCAGCATCCGGATGGACCTGGGCGAGCCCACGGTCGCGATGCGCTACGTGCCCTACAACGGCACCGCCGTGGTGCCCGCGTGGCTGCGCGAGCCCCCGGAACGCACCCGGGTGTGCCTCACCATGGGCCTGACCGCCCGCAGTGGCGCCGACTACCTCCTCGGCTCCCTGGACGGCATGCTCGACGCCGTCGGCGACCTCGACGTCGAGATCGTCGCCACGCTCAACGCCGCGCAGCGCGCCCAGGTCTCCCGGCTGCCGGGCAACGTCCGCGCGGTGGACTTCGTGCCGCTGCACGCCCTGCTGCCGACCTGCTCGGCCGTCGCCCACCGCTGCGGGGCCGGGGGCTGGTCCACGGCGGCGATCTACGGCGTGCCGCAGCTCATCTCACCGATGGTGTTCGAGAACTCCTACCGGGCGCGGCGGACCGCCGAGGTGGGCGCGGCGCTGGTGATCCCGCAGGGCGAGCTGACCCCGCAGGCGCTGCGGGACGGGCTGCTGAGGGTGATCGAGGACCCAAGGTTCGCCGACGCCGCGGACCGGCTGCGGCGGGAGTCGCTGAGCGATCCCACCCCGAACGACGTCGTGCCGGTCCTGGAGAAGCTGACGCTTGAGCATCAGGAGTATCTGTCATGAGAGTGCTGATCGTGGCCCTGGGGACGATGGGCGACGTCGCCCCGTACACCGGGCTGGTGGGCCCGCTGCGGGCGGCCGGGCACGAGGTCGCGATGGCCGCCTTCGGGCGGTTCGCGGCGCAGGTGCGGGCCTGCGGGGCGGAGTTCCGGGAGATCCCTGGCGATCCGGCGGCGGCCGGTGGATGGACGCAGGCCGCGAACTCCTCGCGGGGGATCAGGAGCGTGGCCGCGCAGGCGCGGCGACTCGGCGAGGCGGTCCTTGCCGTGGCCGAGCGGGGCGCCGACGTGCTGCTGCTGTCGATGCCCGCCCAGTCGGCCGTGCACGTCGCCGAGCGCCTGGGCATCCCGAGCATCGGCCTCTTCCTCCAGCCGATCTTTCCCACGGCGGCGCATCCGCCGTCCTTCATCGGGGTGGGCGGATCGCTCGGCGGGTGGGGCAACCGGGCCGCGGGCGGCCTGCTCGTGGCGCTGATGGGCCGCCTGACCTCGGGCCCGGTCAGGGAGCTGCGCGCCCGGCTGGGCCTGCCCCCCGCGAACCGGCGGGAGCTGGGTGAGCGGATGGCCGCCTGGCCGGTGCTGCACGCCTACAGCCCCGCCGTGCTGCCCCGCCCGGACGACTGGCGGCCGGGGCTCACGGTGTCGGGCTACCTGTGGCCCGCGGTTCCGGCGGACTGGGAGCCGGACGCCGAGCTGGCCGACTTCCTCGCCGCAGGGCCGCCGCCGGTGTACGTCGGGTTCGGCAGCCGGCGGATCTCCGACGGGCCGCGGATCGTCGAGATCGTGGAGGAGGCGCTGCGCCGGGCCGGGGTACGCGGCGTGCTGCACGCCGGGTGGGCGGGCCTCGCGAGCCGGTCCGGCACCACGTTCACCGTCGGCGAGACGCCGCACGAGTGGCTGTTCCCGAGGATGGCCGCGGTGGTCCACCACTGCGGGGCGGGCACTACCGCGGCGGGACTGCGGGCGGGCGTCCCCACCGTGGGCGTGCCGATCCTCGGCGACCAGCCGTTCTGGGCGGGCCGCGTGGCGGCGCTGGGCGCGGGGCCGAAGCCGGTGCCGTACGGCGGGCTGTCCGCCGACCGCCTCGCCCGTGCCGTCGCCGACGCGGTGTCCGACGCGTCCTACCGGAAGGCGGCCACCGCGCTCAGCGAGCGGATCGCCGCCGAGGACGGCGCGGGAAAGGTGGTCGCGGCGCTCGCCGCGCTCGACCACTGAACCGCCATCGGCATTTCTCCGCCGTTTCTGCCTGGTTCCGGAAGACGTGTGGTGCGGATGATTCTCACTGGAGGATGCGGCCCCCGGCGAAGGGTGATTCGATGCACGTTTCCTTGGCCTTCGACCTGGCGTTCGCCCGATATGCGATGGCGACGATGAGGTCGATCCTGGATAAGGGGATTTCCGATGGCGAGGCGGTTTCCTGGTGGTTCACGCCTGCCCCGGACGTGCCCCAGGCGGTGCTCGACGCCTTCGTCCGGGAGGGCGAGCGGCGGGGCGAGGTGCACCTGCTGCGGGTGCCGGAGGAACTCGACGCCCTGCCGCTGTCCTCCTGGCGGATCATGTCGTCGCGAATCACCCACGCCGCGTACTACCGGCTGTTGCTGCCCGAGCTGGTGCCCGACACCGTGCCGCGCATGCTCTACGTGGACGGCGACGTGCTCTGCATGGGCGGCCTCACCGAACTCTGGGAGACCGACCTGGGGGACGACCTGCTGGCCGCGGCGGTCGACATCGGCTCGCCCACGGTCAGCGCGGCCGGCGGGCTGCCGGGGTTCGCGGCGGGCGCGGGCCGGCTGACCTTCTGGAGCGACTACTTCAACTCCGGGGTGCTGCTGATGGACCTGGCGCGCTGCCGCGAGGAGAAGATCGCGGCCAGGTCCCTGGACTATCTCAGGGACAACGCGCCCCGGCTGCGATTCGCCGTACAGGACGCGATGAACATCACCGTTGACGACCGCTGGGTCCGCCTCGACCCGCGCTGGAACGACATGGATTTCGCCGCCTGTGAGCGGGAGGGCGAATCGCGCGGTGCCCGGCTCATCCAATTCGCCGGGGCGAAGAAGCCGTGGCAGGACGCGTTTCCCGAGGGCGAACTGAAGACGTTGTTCGGGAAATATCTGCCCGCGGCGACGGACCTGGGCATCGCCCGGTGACGATTCGCGGGATCTACATCTGGAGCGTTCGTGACCATTCTCCGTCACTATGACGTGCAGGCCCTCCGGTCGCGGATTCCCGCGCTGAAGGCCGGGTCCGCCCACTTCGACGGCGCCGGCGGCACCCAGATCCCCGACCTCGTCATCGACGCCATCGCGCACGCGCTGTCCAGCCCGCTGGCCAACCGGGGCACGGTCACCGCGGGCCAGCGCAACGCCGAGGCCATCGTGGTCGAGGCCCGGCGGGCGATGGCCGACTTCCTCGGCGCTGATCCGGCCGGCATCGTGTTCGGGCGGAGCACGACCCAGCTCGTCTTCGACTTCGCCCGGACGGTGTCGGACGGCTGGAAGCCGGGCGACGAGGTGGTCGTCACCCGGCTCGACCACGAGGCCAACATCCGGCCGTGGGTCACGGCCGCCGCCCGGACCGGGGCCCTCGTGCGGTGGGCGGACTTCGACCCGGTGACCGGCGAGCTGACCCCGGACCACGTCCGCGCGGCCGTGTCCGAGCGCACCCGCCTGGTCGCGGTCACCGCCGCGTCCAACCTGATCGGCACCCGGCCGGACGTTCCGCGCATCGCCGAGGTGGCACACGCGGCGGGGGCGCTGGTCTTCGTGGACGCCGCCCACTACAGCGCGCACGCGGGCGTGGACGTCGAGGCGCTGGGCGCGGACTTCGCGGTGTGCTCGGCCTACAAGTTCCTCGGGCCCCACGTCGGCGTCCTGGCCGCCCGTCCCGACCTGCTGCGCGGCCTGCGCCCGGACAAGCTGCTCGCCGCGATCGACGACGTCCCCGAGCGCTTCGAGCTGGGGATCCTGCCGTACGGCGTGCTCGCCGGGCTGCGCGCCACCGTCGAGTTCTTCGCCGGACTCGGCACCCTGCGCGAGGGCACCCGCCGGGACCGGCTGCTGTCCGGGATGGCCGCCGTGGAGGGCCACGAGGACGCGCTGCGGGCCCGGCTGGAAGGCGGGCTGGCCGTCCTCGACGGGGTCATCGTGCACTCGCGGGCCGCCCGCCGCGCGCCCACCCTGCTGCTGACGGTGGCCGGCCACGACGCCCGCGACGTGAGCGACTTCCTCGCCGCCCGAGGCGTGGACGCGGGGCACGGGTCGTTCTACGCGGTCGAGGCGTCCCGGCGGCTCGGCCTCGGCGACCACGGCGGCCTGCGGGTCAGCCTGGCCCCCTACAGCTCCGCCGACGACGTGGACCGCCTCCTGGAAGGGCTCTCGGACTACCTGCACCTCACTCGATGAGCCGCGCGAGGTCCCGTCCCACCCCTCACCCGACGAACGGAGCACCTGATGACCGAGACCGCGCTTGACCCGGTGTGGATCCGCCGCTTCCACGACGGCCCCCAGCACGGCACGCCCCTGGTCTGCTTCCCGCACGCGGGCGGGGCGGCCAGCTACTACACCGCGCTGTCCAACACGCTGAAGGCCGACGTCCAGGTGTACGCGGTGCAGTATCCGGGACGGCAGGACCGCCGCGCCGAGCCCGCGCTGTCCACCATCGGCGAGCTGGCCGACGCGGTGTTCGCCGCGCTCCGGCCGCTGCTCGGCGGCCCGGTCGCGTTCTTCGGGCACAGCATGGGCTCGATGGTCGCCTTCGAGGTGGCCGACCGCATGCGGCGGCGGCTCGGCACGGCCCCCGCGACCCTGTTCGCCTCCGGCAGGCGGGCGCCCTCGGCCTACCGCGACGAGAGCGTGCATCTGCGCGACGACGACGGCCTGATCGAGGACCTGAAGCGGCTGAGCGGCACCGACCTGCGCATCCTGAACGACGCGGAGCTGATGGAGATGATCATTCCGCCGATGCGCAGCGACTACAAGGCGGTGGAGACCTACCGCTGCGTCCCCGGGCTGCGGCTCGACTGCCCCCTCGTGGTGCTGGTCGGCGACGACGACCCCACGGTCGACCTGGACGAGGCCAAGGCGTGGAGCGAGCACACCACGGGGCCCTTCGACCTGCACACCTTCTCCGGCGGGCACTTCTACCTCGCCGACCATCAGGAGGCCGTCGCCGGCCTGATCCGGGAGCGGCTCCGGGCGCGGTGGTGACCGCGGGGACGCCCGCCCGTCCGGCGGCGGGCATCCCCGCGCTCAGCGTTCGTCGGCCTCCACCGGGACGTGGGGCCGTTCCGGCTCGGCCGCCCGCGGCACGCGGCCCGGCCACCAGAAGCGGTCGCCGAGGATCAGCGCCAGGGCGGGCACCAGGACCGTCCGCACCAGGAGCGTGTCGAGCAGTACGCCGACGCCGACGATGACGCCGATCTGCGCGGCGAGGATCAGCGGGATCACGCCGAGCACCGCGAACACGGCCGCGAGCAGGATGCCGGCGCTGGTGATCACCCCGCCGGTGACCCGCAGCGCGTTCAGCATGCCGGCCCGGGAACCCATCTCGGCGGCGTCCTCCCTGGCCCGGGCGACCAGGAAGATGTTGTAGTCGACCCCCAGGGCGACCATCAGCACGAACGCCACCAGCACGACGCCGGGGTCCAGCGCCGGATAGTCCAGCACGTGCCGGAACAGCAGCCAGCTCGCCCCCAGGCTGGCCAGGAACGACACGCCCACCGTCACGACCAGCAGCAGCGGCGCGACGAGACAGCGCAGCAGCGCCACCAGCACCAGGCCGACGAGGGCCAGGATCACCGGAAGAATCACGCCGGAGTCGCGCTGGTAGGCGTCCAGGGTGTCCAGGGCGGAGACGATCCCGCCGCCCACCACCGCGTCGGCGTCCGGTACGGCGGCGACCGCCGTCCGCAACTCGCGGATGGCCCGGTCGGACGCCTCCGTCCCGGGTTCGGGCCGCAGCACGACCGAGACGCGGGCGAGCGCCGGAGTGCGCTCGGCGACCTCGGCTCCCGCCACGTCCGGCACGGCCCTGGCCGCCTGGACGACGCGCTCGGCGGCGGCCGGGGCGGTCAGTACCGCGACGGGCTGGGATGCCCCCGCGGGGAACACGCGGGCCAGCGCCTCGGCGCCGAGCACCGCCTCGGGCTTGTCGCGGAACTGCTCGTTCTGCGACAGGCCGACCTGCACGCCGAAGGCGCCCGCCGTCATGCCGCCGAGCAGCACCACGCTCGCCACCGTCACGAGACGCGGACGGCGAGCCACCGCGTCGCCCAGCCGTCCCCAGACCCGCCCCACCGAGGTGACCGCGCCCACCCGGGGTACGAGCGGCCAGAAGATGCCCCGCCCGCACAGCACGATCGCGGCGGGCAACACGAGGAGCGCGGAGATCACGGCGAGTACGACGCCGATCGCGCAGGCGATGCCGAGCGCCCTGGTGCCCTCCGCCGACGCCAGGAGCAGGCTCAGCAGCGCGACGAAGATGGTGCCGCCGCTCGCCAGGACGGCCGCCCCGGTACGGCGCAGCGCGGTGCCCATCGCGGCGAACCGGTCGGCGGTGCCGAGCAGTTCCTCGCGATAGCGGGCGATGAGCAGCAGCGCGTAGTCGGTCGCCGCGCCGAAGACCAGCACGCTGGCGATGGCGAAGGTCGCGCCGTCAGGGGCGAGGTCGAGGCGCGGCAGCACATGCTTGACGACGTGCAGCGTGACCTGCTCGGTGACGGCGACGACGAGCAGCGGCACGATCCACAGGATCGGGCTGCGGTAGGTCACCAGCAGCAGCACCGCGACCACGAGCACGGTGGTGAGCAGCAGGGTCGTGTCGGTGCCCGCGAACATGGTGGACAGGTCGGCGGCGAACGCGGGCGCGCCGGTCACCTGGGCGCGCACGCCGTCCGGGAGGCGGCCGGTGAGCGCGGCCCGCAGTGCGGCGACCCGCTCGGCGGTCTTCGCCTGGTCGCCCGCGGGCAGCGGGACGGTGAGGACGGCGACCGTGCCGTCCGGAGCCACCTGCGCGGGCGCCACCGGGCCCCCGGCGGCGACCCGGCGCAGCGCGGGCGCCTGCGCCTCCAGCGCCGACCGGTCGGCCGGGGACAGCGCCGCGCCGTCCGCGCGGCTCGCCACGATGAGCGCCGGCTGTGTCCGCGCGGAGGGCAGCCGGGCGAGGAGCGCCTGCGCGCGCACGGACGAGTACGAGTCGTCCAGGTTGGCCACGCCGACCTGGAACGGCTCGGGCTCGGGGGCGGGCACCATCAGCACCCCGACGGCCCCCGCGACCGTGAACAGCAGCGCCAGCCAGGCGCGCAGGCGGGACAAACGCGGTACGGAGCGCGTGGCCATGACGTCGGCCGGCCTCACCGGTTCTGCGCGCTGAGGTCCCGCTCGGGCTCCAGCCCCAAGCCGTCGCCGCCCGCCAGCATGTCGTCGCAGACCCGGTGGAAGTGCGTGAGCAGGCACTCGCGCTCGCTGAAGACGTTCTGCCGGTAACCGGACGACCGCGCGACGGCGGCCACGTCGGTCCACTCCATCACGTCCTCCTGGATGACGCCCTTGAAGAGAGTCCAGAACAGGTCGACGGTCTCGCGATACTCCTGGTCGCCCGCGTCGTCGTACTGGAGCTCCCACGCCTCGAAACGGGTCTTGTCCACGCTGAGCGGCACCGCCCGGAAGAGCTGGGTGTGCAGCCGGTGGGCGTTGAAGACCGCGGTGGGGAACAGGGCGTAGTTGCAGATCGCCAGCGCCGTGTGGTCGAGGGTCTGGCGCAGCTCCTCCAGCACGCCGATGAACGGCACGACCATCATGCCGTTGCGGCCGAACACGTCCATCGTGGACTGGCGGCCGTCCTTGGCGTCCTTGGGCGGGACGTTGTGCAGCGCCTGGGCGTGGTAGTACTCGCTGAACGCGTCGATGACCACCTTCCAGTTGACGTCGACCTCCCACTCCAGCTTCTCGACGAGCTTCATGTCCTCCATGCGGAAGGCACCCAGGTCGGCCGCGATCTCCTGGCCGATCCAGTCGATCAGCGGCCCGGCCACGCCAGGGCCGGCCAGGACCGCCCACACCCAGCCGCCCCACTCGTCCACGTCCACGGCGGGGGCGCACAGCCCGGCCAGCACTTCGGGATCGAAGTCGGGGCGGTCGGGAACCCCGGTCACCCTGCCCTCGGGGGTGTAGGCCCAGTTGTGCCACCGGCAGGTGAACCGGCGCGCGCCCTTGCCGCTCGCCGGGACGATCCGCGCGCCCCGGTGCTGGCACACGTTGTGGAAGGCGGACAGCCCGCCGTCCTCGCGCCGGGTGATGACGATGCTCTCGCCGTGCCCCTGCCAGACGTGGTGGTCGCCGGGCTCGCCGATCTCCGCCGAGCGGCAGATGACCTGCCAGCTCCGGTTGAGGATGCGGAACCGCTCCTGCTCGTACCGCTGGGGGTCGCGGTAGACGTCGGCGTCGAGAGTCGAGGGCCCGATCGGCGGCACATGGGGAACGCCGGGCCCGAAACGGACCGGCAGATCGCCGCGAGTGGGGTTGAAGACCATGTCGACCTCCTGCGGGTCAGCGCAACGTAAATCGTGGGTTATTCGTCAAGGCCGGTCGAATGAAAATTGTGGGAGAGTCGCCGTCATCGGAATCGCCGGGGTCGCATAACGCATGCGACGGCACAGGCACTGGCACCGTACCATCGATTCTGTGCGGCCGGGCAGGCGAAATTCCGCCGTCGTTTCTGCCTGGACCGCGACTGCTCGGCTCTCCATCATTTTGAGGGTGACGCATCGCCCACCTGCCACGTCGCCGTGCGGGAGCGGAGGAAGAGGAGCCAGGTGACACGTGACCAGGACCGGGCAGGCGTCCGGTGAGTACCGAGCAGAAGCTCCGCGATTATCTGAAACGGGTCACCGCAGAACTGCTGGAGACCCGTGAACGGCTGGCCGACGCGGAAAGCGGCGGCGAGCCGATCGCCATTGTCGGAATGGCTTGCCGATTTCCCGGCGACGTGAACTCGCCGGACGACTTCTGGCGCCTGATGATACGCGGTGGAAGCGGAATCTCCGATATTCCCGGCGACCGCGGGTGGCGCCTCGCGGATGACGTTCCCCGGCGCGGCGGATTTCTCCGCGACGCCGCCGGCTTCGACGCCGGCTTCTTCGAGATCTCGCCGCGTGAGGCGCTGGCGATGGACCCCCAGCACCGGCTGTTGCTGGAGACCGCCTGGGAGACCCTCGAACGGGCCGGTATCCCGCCGGACTCGCTGCGTGGCTCGTCCACCGGCGTGTACGTCGGCATGATCAGCGGCGACTACTCGACCATGCTGAACGCGTCGGCGTCCGGCGTCGCCGGGTTCGGCGGCTACTACCTCAACGGCAACAGCGGCGCGGTGGCGTCCGGGCGGATCGCCTACACGCTGGGCCTGCACGGTCCCGCCGTCACCGTGGACACGGCCTGTTCCTCCGGGCTGGTGGCCCTCCACCACGCCTGCCAGGCGCTGCGCCAGGGCGACTGCGCGACGGCCCTGGTCGGCGGAGTGGCGGTCACCGCGACGCCGACCCTGCTGACGGAGTTCACCCGGCAGGGCGGGCTCGCGCCGGACGGCCGGTGCAAACCGTTCGCCGCCGCCGCGGACGGCACGTCGTTCTCCGAGGGCATCGCCATGCTCGTCTTGCAGCCGCTGTCCGAGGCCCGCTGCGCGGGGCGCGAGGTGCTGGCCGTCGTGCGCGGCTCCGCGCTCAACCAGGACGGCGCGTCCAACGGCCTGACCGCCCCAAGCGGGACGGCCCAGCAGCAGGTGATCCGGCAGGCGCTGGCCGCCGCCCGGCTCACCCCCGACCAGGTGGACGCCGTCGAGGCGCACGGCACCGGCACCACTTTGGGCGACCCGATCGAGGGCGAGGCGCTGCTGGCGGTCTACGGCGCGAGGCGTCCACCGGACCGCCCGCTGCTGGTCGGCTCGGTGAAGTCCAACATCGGCCACACGCAGGCCGCGGCCGGCCTGGCCGGGGTCATCAAGACGGTGCTCGCCATCCGGGCGGGTGTGCTCCCCGCCAGCCTCGGCATCGACGAGCCGACCCCGCACGTGGACTGGTCGGCGGGCGGCGTGCGGCTGCTCACCGAGGCCACGCCGTGGCCCGAGACCGGGGCTCCGCGCCGGGCGGGGGTCTCCTCCTTCAGCTTCAGCGGCACCAACGCGCACGTCCTGGTCGAGCAGGCGCCCGCCGAGGATCACGCGGAGACCGGCGAGGCGGTGCCCGCGGCGCCGATGCCCGCCGTACCGTGGGCGCTCTCCGCCAAGTCCGCGACGGCGCTGCGCGCCCAGGCCGCCCGGCTGCTGGACCACCTCGACCACTCGGACCACCTGGACACCGGGCCGGGCGTCACCGCCGCCGACGTCGGCTACTCCCTGGCCACCACGCGGACCGCGCTGCGGCACCGCGCAGTGGTGGTCGGCGCGGACCTCGCCGAACTGCGGGCCGGGCTGGCCGGGCTGGCGGCGGGGGAGCCCGCGGGGTACGCGGCCCAGGGAGTGGCCCAGGCCACCGGCCGTCCCGGCGTGGTGTTCGTGTTCCCCGGCCAGGGCGCGCAGTGGGCGGGCATGGCCGGGCCGCTGCTCGCGTCGTCGCCGGTGTTCGCCGGCCACGTGGCGGAGTGCGCGCGGGCGTTCGAGCCGTACCTGGACTGGTCACTGATGGACGTCCTGCTGGACCGGCCGGGGGCGCGCGGCTTCGACGAGGTGGACGTCGTCCAGGTCGCCTTGTTCACGATGCTGGTCTCGCTCGCCGCGACCTGGCGGTCCTACGGCGTCCACCCCGCGGCCGTCGTGGGGCACAGCCAGGGCGAGATCGCCGCCGCCTGCGTCGCGGGCGCGCTGTCGCCGGCCGACGCGGCGCGGGTGGTGGCGCTGCGCAGCCGGTTGATCAGGGAGGAGCTGTCCGGCCGCGGCGGCATGGCCTCGGTCGCGCTCCCGGCGGCCGAGACGGGCGAACTGCTCGCCCGGTGGACCGGCCGGCTGTCCGTCGCCGCCGTCAACAGCCCGTCGTCCACCGTGGTGGCGGGCGATCCGGACGCCCTCGCGGAACTTCTGGCCGAGTGCGCGGCGCGCGACATCCGCGCCCAGCGGATCGCGGTGGACTACGCCTCGCACTCCCCGCACGTCGATGCCATCGAGGGCGAGCTGCGCCGGCTGCTGGCCCCGATCGAGCCCCGTGAGTGCGCGGTGCCGTTCTACTCGGCCGTGAGCCCCGGCCCGATCGACGGCCGCGCGCTGACGGCGGATTACTGGTTCGAGAACCTGCGCCGCCCGGTGGACTTCGCGGGCGCGGCCGGGGCGCTGCTGGACGACGGCCACCGGATCTTCGTCGAGTGCGGCCCGCACCCGGTGCTGGCCCTCGGGCTGGAGCAGGTCGCCCAGCACCGGGGCGTCGAGGTGAGCGTCACCGGGACGCTGCGCCGCAACGACGGCGACCTCGCGCGGTTCCTGACCTCGCTGGGCGAGGTCCACGTGGCGGGCGGGCCGATCGGCTGGCCGTCCGTCTTCGCCGGGAGCGGGGCGCGGCGCGTGCCGCTGCCCACCTATCCCTTCCAGCGCCGGCGGTACTGGCTCGACGCGCAGGCGGACGGCACGGCGGACGTGCGCGCGGCCGGTCTCACCGCCGCGGACCACCCGCTGCTGGCCGCCGCGGTCGAACTGGCCGGCACGGGCAGAGACGTCCTCACCGGCACGGTGTCGCTCGCCGGGCATCCCTGGATCGCCGACCACGCGGCGGCCGGGACGGTCCTGCTCCCGGGCACGGCCTGCGTGGAACTGGCGGCGCACGCGGCGGCCCGGTACGGGCTCGGCGGCGTCGAGGAGCTGACCCTGCACGCGCCGCTCGCCGTCCCGGAGGACGGGGACCTGACGCTGCAACTGGCCGTCGGCGAACCGGACGACACCGGCCGCCGGTCGCTCACCCTCCACTCCCGCCTCCCCGACCAGCCGTGGACCCACAACGCCCAGGGCACCCTGCGCTCCACCCCACCTGCCCCCGGCGCGGACGACATCGGTGGGGTGTGGCCGCCGCCGGATGCGGTGGAGATGGACATCGGCGGGATCTATGACCGGCTGGCGGTCCTCGGCTACCGGTACGGCCCCGCGTTCCAGGGCCTGCGGCGGGTCTGGCGGCGCGGTGGTGACCTGTTCGCCGACGTGGCCCTGCCGGAGACCCCCGCCATCTCCCGGTACGCCCTGCACCCCGCGCTGTTCGACGCCGCGATGCACGCCGTGCTGGCCGACCGAGCCGACTCCGCCCCGGAGGGCGGGGAACTGCGGCTGCCGTTCGCGTGGCGGGGCGTGACCATCCGTCCCACCGCCGCCACGGAGCTGCGGGTTCGCATCACACGCACGGCCGAGGACGAGGTCGCGATGTCCGCCACCGGCCCGGACGGCGTGCCGGTCGTCACGGTGGACTCGCTCGCGCTGCGGCCCGTCTCCGTGGACCGGCTGCGCGCCGCCGCCGGGCGGCACCGCGACGCGCTGTTCCGGCTCGACTGGCCGGTGCTCCCCGCGCCCGCCGTCGAGCCGCCCCGCCCGGAGCGGTGCGCGGTGCTCGGCGGCGGTGACGCCCACCCGGACCTGGCGGCGCTGATCCGCGCCCTGGACGACGGTGCCCCCGCGCCCGACGTGGTGTTCGCGCCCGTGCGCCCCGCGGAATCCGTGCGGGACACCCTCGCCGCGACGCTCGGCCTGCTGCGCGGCTGGCTCGCCGACGACCGCCTCGCCGCCGCCCGACTGGTGATCCAGACCACGGGCGCGGTGTCGGTGGCGGGCGACGGCTCCCCGGACCCCGCCGCGGCGGCCGTCTGGGGCCTGGTCAGGTCGGCCCAGTCGGAGCACCCGGACCGGTTCGTGCTGGCGGACACCGACGACGCCGCTGGGTCCGCCGACGCGCTGCGCGCCGCGGTGGCCGTCCGCGAACCCCAACTGGCGATCCGTGCGGGCACGGTACGGACGGCACGCCTGGTCCGGGCCCTGGAACCGGCGAGCCCGCCGCCCGCGATCACCGGGCGCGTCCTGATCACCGGTGGCCTCGGCACCGTGGGCGGCTTGGTGGCCCGGCACCTCGTCGCCGAGCGGGGCTGCACGAACCTGCTGCTGCTCGGCCGCCGGGGCATGGACACGCCCGGCGCGGCCGAACTCGTCGCGGAGCTGACCGCGCTCGGCGCGGCCGTCGAGGTGGCCGCCTGCGACGCGGCCGACCGCGCCGCGCTCGCCGCGCTCCTCGCCGACCGGCCGCTCGCCGCGGTGATCCACGCGGCCGGCGTGATCGACGACGGCATCCTCGCCGCGATGACCCCCGAACGGCTGGACCGGGTGCTGCGCCCCAAGGTGGACGCGGCGGTGAACCTGCACGAGCTGACCCGCGGCCACGACCTGGTGGAGTTCGTGCTGTTCTCCTCACTGTCCGGCGTGCTCGGCCGAGCCGGGCAGGCCAACTACGCGGCGGCCAACGCCTTCCTGGACGCGCTCGCCGAGCAGCGGCGCGCGCTGGGCCTGCCCGGTCTCTCGCTGGCCTGGGGGCAGTGGGCGCGGGGCAGCGGGCTGACCGGCGAACTCCGGGCGGCGGACCTGCGCAGGCTCGCCGCCGTGGGCGTCGTGCCCATGCCGGCCGAGGAGGCGCTCGCCCTGTTCGACGCCGCCCGCGCGGGCAAGGACGCCGCGCTGGTCACCGCCCGGCTTGACCTGCCCGCGCTGCGCGCGGTGGCGGACGACCTGCCGCCGGTGCTGCGCTCGCTGGTGCGGGTGCCGGGCCGGGCGACCGGCCCGGAGGCCGAGGACCTCGCGGGCGCGGACGCTTCGCTGCGGCGCGAGCTGGCCGGGCTCGGCCCGGCCGACCAGGAGAGCCGACTGGCCGACCTGGTGCGGTCGAAGGTGGCGGCCGTGCTCGGCCACCCCGAGGGAAACGGCGGCTCGATCGATCTGGACCGGCCGTTCAAGGAACTCGGGTTCGACTCGCTGACCGCGGTCGAGCTGCGTAACCGGCTGGGGTCGGCGACCGGGCTGCGGCTGCCGGTGACCCTGGTGTTCGACCATCCGACGCCGGGCGTCCTGGCGGCGTACCTGCGCACGGAGCTGACCGGCGGCGACGCGGCGGCGGACGACGCCGACCAGGTGTCCGCCGCGATGCTCCGGCTGCGCTCGGCGATGGCCGGGGCGGCGCTCGACGACGCCGCCCGCGGCCGGCTCATTACCGGGCTCAAGGACCTGCTGCGGGAATGGGGCGACGCGCGGGAAGAGCCCGCGGTCGCGGTGGAGACCGCTGGTGTGGACGAGCTGTTCGTGCTCCTCGACGAGGAGTTCGAGGCGTCCGACGTGGGCGGGAACCCGCACCCGTGGCACGACAACTAACGCGAGGTGCTGGCTGTGGATACCTCTCCCGAGTCGTTGGTGGAAGCGCTGCGCGCGTCGCTGATCGAGAACGAACGGCTAAGGCGGCGCTCTGACGACCTGACGGCCGCGGCGCACGAGCCGCTGGCCATCGTCGGCATGGCCTGCCGGCTGCCGGGCGGCGTGACGGCCCCGGCGGAGCTGTGGCGACGCCTCCTGGACGGCATGGACGCCGTCGGCCCGTTCCCCGCCGACCGCGGCTGGGACGTCGAGGCGCTGTACCACCCGGAGCCGGGCCACCCGCGGACCTCGTACGTCCGCGACGGCGCCTTCCTCTATGACGCCGCCGACTTCGACGCCGCCTTCTTCGGCATCTCGCCGCGCGAGGCGTTGACCACGGACCCGCAGCAACGGTTGCTGCTGGAGTGCTCCTGGGAGGCGCTGGAACACGCCGGGCTCGACCCGCACTCCCTGGCCGGCACCAGGACCGGCGTCTACATGGGCCTGATGTACCACGAGTACCTGAACAACACCAGTTCCGGCAGCGTGGCCTCCGGGCGGATCTCCTACACGCTGGGCCTGGAGGGCCCGGCCATGACGGTGGACACCGCGTGCTCGTCCTCGCTGGTGGCGCTGCACGCCGCGGTGACCGCGCTGCGGCTCGGGGAGTGCTCGCTCGCGCTGGTCGGCGGCGCGACCGTGATGGCCACCCCGCAGGTCTTCGTCGAGCTGTCACAGCAGCGGATGCTGGCCCCGGACGGCAGGTGCAAGCCGTTCGCGGCGGCGTCCGACGGCGTCGGCTGGGCCGAGGGCGCGGGCGTCGTCGCCGTGGAGCGCCTGTCCGACGCCCGCCGGCTCGGGCACCGGGTGCTCGCGCTGATCCGGGGCTCCGCGGTGAACCAGGACGGCGCGAGCAGCGGCCTGACCGCGCCCAACGGCCCGTCGCAGCAGCGGGTGATCCAGCAGGCGCTGGCGAACGCCCGGCTGTCGGCCGCCGACGTGGACGTGATCGAGGCGCACGGCACCGGCACCCGGCTCGGCGACCCGATCGAGGCGCAGGCCCTCCTGGCCGCCTATGGCCGGGACCGGGACCGGCCGGTGCTGATCGGGGCGCTGAAGTCGAACATCGGGCACACCCAGGCGGCGGCGGGGATCGCGGGCGTCATCAAGACGGTGCTCGCGCTGCGGCACGGGACCGTCCCGGCCACCGTCCATCTGGACGCGCCCTCGCCGTACGTGGACTGGTCGGCGGGGGCCGCCGAGCTGGTGACCGAGACGCGGCCGTGGCCGCGGACCGATCGCCCGCGCCGGGCCGCGGTCTCCTCCTTCGGCCTGAGCGGCACCAACGCGCACGTGATCCTGGAGCAGTCCCCCGAGCCGTCCGCCGAGCAGGATCCGGAGCCCGAGGCGGACGGGCCGGTTCCGTGGGTGGTCTCGGCGCGGTCCGCCGCCGCCCTGCGCGGGCAGGCCGCCCGGCTGCTGGACTTCGCGACGGACAACCCGGGCGTACCGCCCGCCGAGGTCGCCCGCGCGCTCGCCGTCCGGTCGTCCTTCGAGCACCGCGCCGTCCTGGTCGGGCGGGACCGCGCCGAGCTGCTGGACGGGCTGCGGGCGGTGGCCGAGGACGGTGACGCCCCCGCCGTGGTGCGCGGGGCCGGGCGGGCGACCGGCCGTACGGTGTTCGTGTTCCCCGGGCACGGGTCGCAGTGGGTCCGCATGGCGGCGGACCTGCTGGACGACGAACCGGAGTTCGCCCGCGAGCTGGAGACCTGCGACCGGGCCCTGCGCGAGCACCTGGACTGGTCGGTGGCGGACGTGCTGCGGGAGGCGCCCGGCGCGCCCGCGCTGGAGGGCGTCGAGGTGGTGCAGCCCGCGCTGTTCGCCGTCATGGCGGGGCTCGCCGCGGTCTGGCGGGCGCACGGCGTCGAGCCCGCCGCGGTGCTCGGCCACAGCCAGGGCGAGATCGCCGCCGCCTACGTCGCCGGGGCGCTCACCCTGCCCGACGCGGCGCGGATCGCCGCGCTGCGCAGCCGGGAGATCGCGCGGTCGATGGAGGGCCGCGGCGGCATGGCCGTGGTCGCGGCGACCGAACAGGTCACCGCCGATCACCTCGAAGCCTGGAGCGGCAAGCTCGCGGTGGCCTCGGTCAACGGCCCGGCCTCCACCCTGGTCTCCGGAGACGCCGCCGCGATCGACGAACTGCTGCTGCGCTGCGAGACGGACGGCCTGCGCGCCCGCCGGGTGGCCGCGAACTACGCCCCGCACTCCCACCACGTGGACGCCATCCGCGACCGGCTGCTGACCGACCTGGCCCCGGTACGGCCCGGCCGCGCGGTCGTGCCGATGTTCTCCTCGGTGACCGGCGACTGGCTCGACACCACCGGTATGGACGCCGGCTACTGGTTCCGGGTGCTGCGCGGGCAGGTGCGGTTCGCCTCGGCGGTGACCGCGCTGCACGAGGCGGGCTTCGATTCCTTCGTCGAGGTCAGCCCGCATCCGGTGCTGGTGACGGAGTTGCAGGAGACGCTGGAGGCGACCGGCCGGCCGTTCACCGCGAACGGCACGCTGCGCCGCGGTCAGGGCGGGCGGGAACGGCTGCTGCGGTCACTGGGCGAGGCGTACGCGGGCGGCGTGCGGGTCGACTGGCGCTCGGTGCTGCCGGACGGCCCGCACCCGGCCACCGACCTGCCGACGTACGCGTTCCAGCGCAGGCGGTTCTGGCTCGACACCCCCTCGCCCGGCGTGACCACCGGATCCGACCCCTTCGCCGAGCTGCCGGAGGAGGACGAGTCCGCCGGTGACCCGCGCGAGCCGTTGCTCACCGGCTCGCCCGAGGAGCGCCGCGCGGCGGCGGCCGGGCTCGTCGTCCGGGTGGTCGCCAACGTGCTCGCCCACGACTCACCCGGCGACATCCCGGTGGACGCGGCCTTCCTGGATCTCGGCTTCGATTCGCTGACCGCGCTGGAGACGCGCAACCGGCTGAACCGGGCGACCGGGCTGACCCTGCCGGTGAGCATGGTGTTCGACCACGCCACCCCCGCCGCGCTGGCCGAGTTCCTGGTGTCCCGGATGGCTGCGGAGGGCGGCGACGACGCCCCGGACGACGCGCTCGACCTGCTGCGGATCGCCGAGAGCCGGCGCCGCTCGCGGTCCGGGGAGCCGATCCCGCTGTCCTTCGCCCAGCAACGGCTGTGGGCTCTGGACCGGCTCGTGCCGCACAGCCCGGCCTACAACGCGGCCTTCTCCCTGGCGCTGGACGGCCCGCTGCTGCCCAAGGCGGTCGAGCTGGCGGTCAACGAGATCGTTCGGCGGCACGAGAGCCTGCGCACCACCTTCCCCAGCGAGGCGGGCAGGGCGCGGCAGGAGATCGCACCGAGCCTGCACGTCCCGGTGCCGGTCGTCGATCTGTCGGGGGTGGGCGCGGAGGAGCGCGCGGCCGAGTGCGCGCGGCTTGTGGACGAGGAGGCCCGGCGCGGGTTCGACCTCGCGACCGGCCCGCTCGTGCGGGTGGTGCTGTTCCGCCTCGGCCCGGAGACCCACAAGATCCTTTTCGTCATGCACCACATCGTGGTGGACGTGCTGTCCGGCGGGATCTTCGCCAGGGAGCTGGCCGTCGCCTACGAGGCCTACGCGAACGGCCGCGTCCCGGCCCTGCCGGACCTGCCCGTGCAGTACGCCGACTACGCGATCTGGGAGCGGCGCCGGCTCGACGGCGACGCGCTCGCCGCGCGGCTGGCAGGCTGGCGGCGGCTGCTCGCCGACGGCCCGCCCGGCGTGGAGCTGCCCACCGACCGGCCCCGGCCGGCGATCCAGCAATTCCACGGCGGCGGCCTGAGCTTCGAGGTGGGTGCGGAGGTCACCGCCGCGCTGCGCGCGTTCAGCGCCGAGCACGGGGTCACGCTGTTCACCACCCTGCTGGCGGCGCTCAAGGTGGTGCTCTACCGCTACGCGGGCGACACCCAGGGCACCGGCGCGGTGGTGGTCGGCACGGCGATGGCCAACCGGCAGCACGAGGCCGTGCGCGACCTCGTCGGCTTCTTCGTCAACACGGTGGTGCTCCGGACCGAGCTGGGCGACGACCCGACCGTGGCCGACCTGCTGGCCCGGGTGAGCGGGGCGGTCAGGCACGCCTACGACGAACAGGACCTGCCGTTCGAGGCGCTCGCCACGGAACTGGGCGTCGATCGCGGCCCGGCGGGCAAGCCGCTGGTCCAGGTCGTCTTCGACATGAAGCGGTACAGCACCGAGACCGGCCCCGCGGGCATGGCGCTGGACGTGGTGGAGGTCCACACCGACACCAGCAAGTTCGACGTCGAGATCTCGGTCAGCGAGCAGCCGGACTCACTGCTGGTGGACGTCGAGTACAACAGCGAGATCTTCGACCACGACACCGTCGATCGGTTCCTCGCCGGGTACCGGGTGCTGGTGGAGGCGTTCGCCGGCTCGGCCGAGCGGCGGGTGTCGCGGCTGCCGGTGCTGCCGCCGGACATGGAACGGCGGCTGCTCGCCGAGTGGAACGACACCGACGTGACGTATCCGCCGGAGCTGAACCGCTGCCTGCACACCCTGATCGAGGACGCGGCCGACCGGTGGCCGGACGCCGTCGCCGTGGTGTTCGAGGACGAGGAGGTGACCTTCGCCGAGCTGGACCGCCGGGCCAACCGGGTGGCCCACCGGCTGCGCCGGATGGGCGTGCGGCCCGATCAGCCGGTCGGCATCTGCGTCGAACGCTCGGTGGAGATGGTGGTCGGCCTGCTCGGCATCCTCAAGGCCGGCGGCGCCTACCTGCCCATCGACCCGACCTACCCGCGCCAGCGGGTGGCGTTCATGCTCGGCGACGCCGAACCGGGGCTGCTGCTGGTGCAGCGGCGGCTGGCCGGACGGCTACCCGAGCACGGGGCGGTGACCGTGCCGCTGGACGCGCCGGGCGAGTTCGACGATGAGCCGGACACCCGCCCGGACAACGTCACCGGCCTCGACGACCTGGCGTACATGATCTACACGTCCGGCTCGACCGGGCATCCCAAGGCGGCGATGATCACTCATCGCGGCGTCGTCAACCGGCTGCTGTGGATGCAGGACGCCTTCGGCCTCACCCCGGACGACCGGGTGCTCCAGAAGACCCCGTTCAGCTTCGACGTCTCGGTGTGGGAGTTCTTCTGGCCGCTGCTGACCGGCGCGCGGATGGTGGTGGCCCGCCCTGAGGGGCACAAGGACCCCGAATACCTGACCACGCTGATCCATCGGCACGGGGTCACGACGCTGCACTTCGTGCCGTCGATGCTGCGGGTCTTCCTCCAGCACCCCGGGATCGAGCGCTGTGCGTCGGTCGTCCGAGTGATGGCCAGCGGCGAGGCGCTGCCCCCGGCGTCGATCCGGTCGCTCTACGAGCGCTGGCCGCAGGCCACGATCCACAACCTGTGGGGGGCGACCGAGTGCTCCGTGGACAGCACGTGCTGGGAGTGCCCGCGCGCCCCCGACGTCGTGTCGCTGGGCACGCCGATCGCCAACACCCAGATCTACATCCTCGACCGGCACCTCAACCCGGTGCCGATCGGCACGCCGGGCGAGGCGTACATCGGCGGGGTCGGCGTCGCCCGCGGCTACTACCGCAGGCCCGAACTGACCGAGCAGCGGTTCCTGCCCGACCCGTTCCGCCCCGGCGCCACCCTGTACAAGACCGGCGACCTCGCCCGCTTCCTGCCCGACCGCACGATGGTGTTCCTCGGCCGGAATGACTTTCAGGTCAAGGTCCGCGGCATGCGGATCGAACTGGGCGACATCGAGACGGCACTGGCCGAGCACCCGATGGTCGGCGAGGTCGTGGTGCTGGCCCGGGAACTCCCGCAGGACGCCGAGGACAAGCAACTCGTCGCCTACGTCGTCCCCGAGGACGGCGCGGCGCCCCCCGAGGCGTCCGCCGACACCCGCGTGTCGCAGTGGCAGGGCCTGTTCGACCAGAGCTACCGGCGCGATGCCGCCACCGACGAGGCCGACTTCAACATCATTGGCTGGAACTCCAGCTACACCGACGAGCCGATCAGCGTCCCGGAGATGCGGAGCTGGCTGGACGCGACGGTGGAGCGGATCATGGCGCTGCGCCCCCGCCGGGTACTGGAGATCGGCTGCGGCACCGGCATGCTGCTGGCGCGGATCGCCCCGCACACCGAGCGCTACTGGGCGACCGACATCTCCGCGGCGGTGCTCGACTCCACCCGCGCCACCCTGCTGCCCCGCCTGCCCGAAGGCGTGGACGCCCGCCTCTTCCAGCGCGACGCCAACGACTTCACCGGCCTCGCGGACGAGCGGTTCGACGTCGTGGTGCTCAACTCGGTCGCGCAGTACTTCCCCGACGCCGACTACCTGTCCGAGGTGATCGGCAAGGCGCTCGCCCGGCTGCGGCCCGGCGGCGCGCTGTTCCTTGGCGACCTGCGCAACCTCGCCATGCTCGACGCCTTCCACGTGGAGGTCGAGCTGGCCAGGGCCGAGCCGGGGCTCACCCTCGGCGGGCTGCGCGGCCGGGTACGGCAGCGCGCCTGGCACGAGCGCGAGCTGGTGATCGCGCCGGAGTTCTTCAGCGCGTTGCGCACCGAGATGCCGGAGATCTCGCGGGTCGAGGTGGCCGTCAAGCGCGGCGACCACCACAACGAGCTGACCCGCTACCGCTACGACGTGGTGCTGCGCACCGGCGAGGTCGTCGGCGACGGGCCCGAGCCGGTGCTCGCGCCCTCGGCCTCGCCGGAGGAGGTCCGCCGGACGCTCACCGCCGGACGGCCGGACGCGCTGCTGGTGGAAGACGTCCCCAACGCCCGCGTCGCCGAGATCAACGGCTTCCTGGCGGCGGCGAAGGACGCCCCCGACGACGCCGTGATCGACCGGTTGCCGGGCGCCCGGGCGGGCGGCGTCGAGCCCGAGGTGTGGTGGGACATGGCCGGGGAACTGGGCTACCGCGCCGACATCGCGTGGACCGGCGGCGCCGCCGACGGCAGGTACCGGGTGCTGTTCCGGCGCGCCGACCTGCCCGGGGTCGCCGAGTACGGCCCCGACTGGACCGGCCCCGCCGAACCCGGCCGCGCGCTTCGGCACTACTCCAACGAGCCGATGCTGGCCGAGCTGAGCCGCTGGCTGAGCACCGACATCCCGCGTTTCGTGCGCGACAGCCTGCCCGACTACATGGTGCCATCGGCCGTCATCGCGGTGCCGGAGTTCCCCACCGACGCCAACGGCAAGCTGGACCGCCGGGCGCTGCCGGCGCCGGTGCGGTCCGTGCGCCCGGCCGCGGAGGTCGTCAAGCCGAACACCGAGGTCGAGGAACGGCTCGCGGCCATCTGGCGCGATGTGCTCGGGCTCGCGGAGGTGAGCGTCGACAGCGGCTTCTTCGCCCTGGGCGGCGACTCCCTGCTCGGCATCCAGATGATCAGCCGGGCCACCGCGCAGGGCATGGACCTCAGCCCTCAGGACGTCTTCAACAGCCCGACCATCGCGGAACTGGCCGCGCTGGTGGAGTCGCGCGGCTCCGTGACGGCCCCGGCCGCCGTGGAGCGGGACCTGAAGCTGCTGGACTGGGCCCGCATGCGCTACCCCGAGGCCGAGGACGCCTACCCCACGACCGGCATGCAGACCCGCATGATCGAGGCCGCCCTCCGCAACCCGGGCATCGGATTCAACATCACCCACCAGCGGTTCCGCTTCGAGGGCGCCGGGTTCGACCCGGTGGCGCTGGAGCGCGCGTGGCAGCACACCATCGACCGGTACCACTCGTTCCGCGCGAGCTACGTCCGGCACGACGACGGCCGGTGGATCCAGGTGATCCACCCCGGCGTACGGCTGACCATCGACACGCACGACCTGCGCGGGCTCTCGGAGCGTGAGCAGAACCGCCGGATCGAGGTGTACGTGGACGCCGCCCGGCGGCGCGGCTTCGGCGGCCCGCCGCCCCAGATGGCGCTGTCGCTGTTCCGCCTGGCCGACGACGTCTACGAGCACGTGCACATGTTCAGCCTCCCGGCCCAGGACGGCTGGAGCTACCAGATCATGGTGGTCAACCTGCTGGAGGCGTACCGCGCCCTGGTGGCGGGCCGGGAACCGGCCGTGCTGCCGCCGTCCCGGGCGTACGGCGACTTCTGTACCGAGTATGCCCGGCGGGACACCACGGCGGCCGAGGAGTTCTGGCGGCAGGAACTGGCCGGAACCGCGTTCCCGCCGCCGGCCATCACGCTGCCCGCCGACCTGCGGCGCACCGACCTCGCGCCGACGCTGCTCCAGGCGAGCTTCTCCATCCCGCCGGAGGTCGCGACCAGGCTGTCCGGGCTCGCCAAGCGGACCGGGATCAGCATCAACACCATCCTGCACGGCGCGTGGGCGATCATGCTGAGCGCCATCACCAAGTCGCCCGAGGTGGTGTGCGGCGCGGTCTTCTCCGGCCGGAGCACCACGTCGGTGGACGTGGACCAGGCGGTGGGCATGATGTTCAACGTGCTGCCGGTGGTCGCGCGGGTGGACCACGCCGAGCCGCTGCCGTCCTGGCTGGCCGGGCTGCACGAGAAGATCTCCGCGATCAGCGACCACGAGTACATCTCCCCTGCGGCCCTGCACGAGATCACCGGGGCTCCCGAGGAGGAGCCGCTGTTCGAGAGCTACTTCGTCAGCGAGACGCTGCCCGGCTTCGGGTCCAACCTGGACACGTTCATGTCCGTGCTCAACGCGGTACCGGTGCAGGTCCTGGCCCAGACCGAACATCCGCTGCGGGTCGAGGCGGCCGTGGCGTACGACACCGTGTTCGTCTCGATCAACTACCGGTCCGGCTTCTTCCCGGACGGGGCGGTCACCCGCTGGTGTGAGCAGTTCGAGCGACTGCTCACGGCCGTCGCGACCGCGCCCGAACGTTCCGTGGGCGAACTCGTGCCCGACCTCGCCGAGTGAACGGAGTGACATGGATCTGCTGAGTGAGGCCGTGCTGTCCGGCGCGTCCCCGGACGAACTGGCCGCGGCCCCGGTGCCCGACCGGTACCTGGCCGCGCACCTGCGCATCGAGGACGCCGGGATGTTCACCGGCGTCGAGGACAAGGACGTGCGCAAGTCGCTGCGGGTCGGCCCGGTGCCGATGCCGGAGCTGGCACCGGACGAGGTCCTGGTCGCGGTGATGGCCGGCGCCGTCAACTACAACACGGTGTGGTCGGCGATGTTCGAGCCGCTGCCGACGTTCGGCTTCCTGCAGCGGTTCGCCAGGACCGGCGGGTACGCGCGGCGGCACGATCAGCCGTACCACGTCGTCGGGTCCGACGCGGCCGGCGTGATCGTGCGGACCGGCTCCGGCGTACGGCGGTGGCGGGTCGGCGACCACGTGGTGGTCAGCGTCGCCTACGTGGACGACCAGGAACCCGCGACGCACGCCGACGGGATGCTCGGGGCCGAGCAGCGCGCCTGGGGCTATGAGACCAACTTCGGCGGTCTGGCTCACTACGCCGTGGCCCGCGCCAGTCAGCTCCTGCCCAAGCCGGCGCACCTGACGTGGGAGGAGGCGGCGACCATCACGCTGTGCGCGGGCACCGCCTACCGGATGCTGGTGAGCCGCCAGGGGGCCGGCATGAAGCAGGGCGACGCCGTCCTCATCTGGGGCGCGACCGGGGGGCTCGGCGCGTACGCCGTGCAGATGGTCAAGAACGGCGGCGGCATCGCCATCGGCGTGGTCAGCTCGGAGGAGAAGGCGGCGGTGCTCCGCCGGCTCGGCTGCGACGTCATCATCAACCGCGCGGAGATCGGCGTGGACCTCGCGGCCCTGGAGCCGCAGGACACGATCGCGGTCGGCAAGCGGTTCGGCAAGATCATCCGCGCCGAGATCGGCGAGGACCCGCACATCGTCTTCGACCACGTCGGCCGGGCGACCTTCGGCCTGTCGGTCTTCCTCGCCCGGCGCGGCGGCGTCGTGGTCACCTGCGGGTCCAGCACCGGCTACCAGCACCACTACGACAACCGGTACCTCTGGATGAACCTCAAGCGGGTGATCGGCAGCCACATCGCCAACCTCCAGGAACAGGCCGAGTGCATGCGCCTGTTCGCGCTCGGCAGGCTGTCGCCCGCGTTGTCCACCCTCTACGACCTCGCCGACGTCGGCGAGGGCGTCCGCCTGATGCAGACCAACTCCCACATCGGCAAGGTCGGCGTCCTGTGCCTCGCGCCGAAGCCGGGGCTCGGCGTCACGGACCCGGCCACGCGCGCCAGGATCGGCGAGGCCCGCATCAACCCGCTCCGCGACCTTGGCGGCCGGTAGATGGTCCGCCCGCCGGGGGCGGCCACGCCCCGAATCCCGCCGTGGTTGAACATCCGGCTCGGCGTGGTCGACGTGCTGACCGGCGTCCTGCTGATCGCTCTGTCGGCCGACCCGATGTCCACCATCCGGGTGATCATCGCCATCTCGCTGCTGGTCTCCGCCTTCAGCGAGTGGTACACCGCCGTGTTCGCGGTACGGCGGCGCACCCTGCACGGCCTGCTCGGGTTCGCCTGGACCGCGGCGGCGGTGCTGGTGGCGGCCTGGCCGGGGATCACCGTCGGGGTGCTGGCGACCGTGCTCGGCGTCGTCATGGTGGGGGAGGGTGTGCTGCGGATGTACCGCGACCGCGACGACCCCGACGACCGGACCGCGCTGCGGGTGAACGGCGTGGCGACCGTCCTGGCGGGACTCGCCCTGCTCGCCCTGGCCGTGGCCGGTGCGGCGGCCCTGACCCTGACGGCCGTGGCGGTCGTCTACGCCGCGCGGACGGTGCTGGCCGGGGCGGAACGGCTGGTCGCGCGGCTGAGCGCGGGCGGGCGGGTGGCCCGCTGGGCGCGGATCGCCGGCCCGCTCGCCGTGACGCCGCCGCTCGTGCTGGCGGTGCTGCTCGTGGCGGTCCTGGTCAGGTAGCGGATGAGCCTCGTACGACTGCTCACCCCGGACGGCGAACGGGTGGAACACCCCGGCTACGACCTCGACGTCACGCCGGAGGAGACCCGTTCGCTCTACCGCGACCTCGTCATCGTCCGGCGCCTGGACCAGGAGGCCACCTCGCTCCAGCGGCAGGGCGAGCTCGGCCTGTGGGCGCCGCTGCTCGGCCAGGAGGCCGCGCAGGTCGGCTCCGGGCGGGCGCTGGCCGCGGCGGACATGGTGTTCCCGACCTACCGGGAGCACGGCGTCGCCTGGTGCCGCGGAGTGGACCCGCTGAACCTGCTCCGCCTGTTCCGCGGGACGACTCACGGCGGCTGGGATCCCGCCGGGCACAACTTCCACCTCTACACGCTGGTGATCGGCAGCCAGGCGCTGCACGCCGTCGGTTACGCGATGGGCGTGCAGCGCGACGGCGGTGACGACGCCGCCACGCTGGCCTACTTCGGCGACGGCGCGACCTCGCAGGGCGACGTCAACGAGGCGCTCGTGTGGGCGGGCGTGTTCAACGCGCCGATCGTGTTCTTCTGTCAGAACAACCAGTGGGCGATCTCCGCGCCGACGGAGCGGCAGAGCCGCGTCCCCCTCTACCGGCGAGCCGAGGGCTTCGGCATCCCGGGCGTCCGGGTGGACGGCAACGACGTGTTCGCCTGCCTGGCGGTGACCCGCAAGGCGCTGGCCGACGCCCGCTCGGGGCGCGGTCCGACCATGATCGAGGCGCTGACCTACCGGATGGGCGCGCACACCACCTCCGACGACCCCACCCGCTACCGCGACGCCGCGGAGGTCGACGAGTGGCGGCGTCAGGACCCGATCGAGCGGGTCCGGGCCCATCTCGTGCGTGACGGGCACGCCGGCCCGGACTTCTTCGCCGAGATCGAGGCCGAGGGCGACGCGCTCGCCCTGGACCTGCGCGAGCGGTGCCGCGCGCTGCCCGACCCGGCACCCGAGGCGATCTACGAGTACGTCTACGCCGAGCCGCACCGGCCGCTGGCGGCCGAGCGTGCGGCGTTCGCCGCCTACCTGGCGGGATTCGACGACGACGCGGCCGGAGGCGAGGCCCGATGACCACGCTCAGCCTGGGCAGGGCGATCAACGAGGGCCTGCGCAAGGCCATGGAGGACGACCCGAAGGTCCTGGTCATGGGCGAGGACGTCGGCAGGCTCGGTGGCGTGTTCCGGGTCACGGACGGGTTGCAGAAGGACTTCGGCGAGGACCGGGTGATCGACACCCCGCTGGCCGAGTCGGGCATCGTGGGCACCGCCATCGGGCTGGCGCTGCGCGGGTACCGGCCGGTGTGCGAGATCCAGTTCGACGGTTTCGTGTTCCCGGCCGCCGACCAGATCATCACCCAGCTCGCCAAGATGCCGATGCGCTCGCTCGGCGCGGTCAGGCTGCCGGTGGTGGTCCGCATCCCGTGCGGCGGCGGCATCGGGGCGGTGGAGCACCACAGCGAGTCGCCCGAGGCGTACTTCGCGCACACCGCGGGCCTTCGGGTGGTGGCCTGCTCCAACCCGGCGGACGCCTACGCGATGATCCAGCAGGCGATCCGCTGCGACGACCCGGTCATCTTCTTCGAGCCCAAGCGGCGCTACTGGGACAAGGCGGAGATCGACCCCTCCGCCGCGCCGCCGTTCGACCGGGCGCGGGTCGTGCTGCCGGGCACCGACGTCACCCTGCTCGCGTACGGGCCGATGGTGAAGACCTGCCTGGAGGCCGCCGCCGCGGCCCGGGAGGACGGCCGTTCGCTGGAGGTCGTGGACCTCCGCTCGCTCAACCCGCTGGACGTGCCGGCGATCGTCGCGTCGGTGCGGCGCACCGGGCGGTGCGTGGTGGTTCATGAGGCCCCCGTCTTCTGCGGGTTCGGCGCCGAGCTGGCCGCCCGGGTCACCGAGGAGTGCTTCTACCGGCTGGAGGCCCCGGTGATCCGGGTGGGCGGGGCGGCCACGCCGTACCCGCCGGCGCGGCTGGAGGAGCACTACCTGCCCGACCTGGACCGCGTCCTGGACGCGGTGGATCGCACGTTCGCGTACTGACCACGGCCCACGGCGAGTGGTGAGGAGCGGCGCGAACGCCTCATGAGGACCGGCGGGCAGCCCGGTCGCCGGCTACGCGGGGCCGATTCCTGGTCAGCGTGAGACAGCTGAAAACCGCTTGCTGCTGTGGCAATTCAGTGCCAGGTGATCGCTCCGAGGTTGTAGTACTTGTTGAACTTCGGCTTGGGGTCGTCATCGAAGATGCTGCGGAGTTCCTTGCCGTAGGGCGGGTCGTCGTGGCGGACCTCCCCGAGGGTGGTGTACGACGAGGCGAGGCCGATCGCACTCGGCACCCTTGTAGTCGAAGGAGTCCGGGAGGGCTCCTCACGACAGTTGGGCAGGTCGCCGCCGATCAGGTACGTATCGGACTGCCGACCGCCGCTGCGGCGGACATCGAAGACGGGCGAAGGCAGAGACATGGCATTGCCGCTTTCGTTGGTGATGACCACCTTGGTCATTCCGACGGCGGAGATCAGGCGGCCGGCCGGAGGGGGGTCACGGCCAGGCGTGCAGGACGGAACTGCGCGTGATCATCGACGTTATCGGCGCTCATGGGGGTAACGTACGGCGTCTTCTGCCGGGCTTTATAATGGGCGACCGAATACGCGAGAAGGCACAAAGACGGCCTCGCCGCGGGTGTGGCCCGGATGGAGGCGGTGCACCGCCGCAGGTGAGCCGGGCCACTGTCCTGCATACCTGGTGGGCCGGGTTCCCTGCTGCGAAGACGACGGGGACCGGAGGGTTCCAGGTGTCCCGGCGCGAGGGATCTATCGAGCTGCTCTGGAGGGTGGGCCCCGCCCTCGGCCAGATGACCATCGGCGGGGATGACGACCATCCGGCGGCGCGCTTCTGGCTGGAGGTCGTCAACGCCGTGGCGACCGCCTTCGCTCACATCCTGGTGAAGGCGGGCTACACAGGGCGGCTTGAGGTTCTGGCCCTGGTTCGTCGCCGACCATACCGCTGTCATCGCCATGCGGCAGCTCTCGCCGAGCGCCGTGCCCCCCACATCGTCATCACCGCGACGTAATGGTCGCAGCAGAGGTCGGCGACCGGGTGGTTCGGCCCGGCGGCGGCCAGCCGGGCCAGGGTTCGGGCGTAGCCGAGGCGGGTGGTGGCGACGTCGAGAGAGTCGAGGAACGTCTCGACGGCTCCGGCGACGGTTTGTCCGCCGGCCCGCTCGGCTGGGCGGACGCGGCCCGCGCGGGCCTGGGTGTGACAGATAATGCGAAATACAATTCCGCTGCCTGAAGGCGGCTTTCAGTAGCGGGACAGCTAGGCCGGTATGGCGCATTGGGGATGTACTGCTGCCATTCCTGAGGCGTGAACGGACGAACCGCGATGCTACAGACCGCTCGAAGAAGATGAGGAAGATCAGTCGGCAAGGCGACGTTCCATATCCGCACTGTCTTATCGTCGCCGGCGGTGGCCAGGCGCTTACCGTCCGGGCTGAACGCCGCCGAGTTCACCGGGTCGGTGTCGCCAGTGAGGGGGGCGCCGAGCTGGCGGCCGGTGTCCACATCCCATATCCGCACCGTCTTATCGTCGCCGGCGGTGGCCAGGCGGGTGCCGTCCGGGCTGAACGCCGCCGAGACCACCGGGTCGGTGTGGCCGGTGAGGGGGGCGCCGATTTGGCGGCCGGTGTCCGCATTCCATATTCGCACCGTCGCGTCGTAGCCGGCGGTGGCCAGGCGGGTGCCGTCCGGGCTGAACGCCGCCGAGACCACCGGGTCGGTGTCGCCAGTGAGGGGGGCGCCGAGCTGGCGGCCGGTGTCCACATCCCATATCCGCACCGTCTTATCGTCGCCGCCGGTGGCCAGGCGCTTACCGTCCGGGCTGAACGCCACCGACCACACCACGCCGATGTGGCCGGTGATGGGGGCGCGGATTTGGCGGCCGGTGGCCGCATCCCATATCCGCACCGTCGCGTCGTCGCCGGCGCTGGCCAGGCGCTTACCGTCCGGGCTGAACGCGACCGAGTTCACCGGATCGGTGTGGCCGGTGAGGGTGCGGACCGTGCGGCCGGTGGCCGTATTCCATATCCGCACCGTTTCGTCGTAGCCGGCGCTGGCCAGGCGCTTACCGTCCGGGCTGAACGCTACCGAGGACACGATGTCGGTGTGGCCGGTGAGGGTGCGGATCGTGCGGCCGGTGGCCGCATCCCATATCCGCACCGTCGAGTCCCAGCCACCGCTGGCCAGGCGCTTACCTTCCGGGCTGAACGCCACCGAGGACACGATGTCGGTGTGGCCGGTGATGGGGGCGCGGATTTGGTGGCCGGTGTCCACATCCCATATCCGCACCGTTTCGTCGTTGCCTGCGGTGGCCAGGTGCTTACCGTCCGGGCTGAACGCGACCGAGTTCACCGGGTCGGTGTGGCCGGTGAGGGTGCGGATCGTGCGGCCGGTGGCCGCATCCCATATCCGCACCGTTTCGTCGTCGCCGCCGGTGGCCAGGCGCTTACCGTCCGGGCTGAACGCCACCGAGGACACGATGTCGGTGTGGCCGGTGAGGGTGCGGATCGTGCGGCCGGTGGCCGTATTCCATATCCGCACTGTCGCGTCGTTGCCTGCGGTGGCCAGGCGGGTGCCGTCCGGGCTGAACGCGACCGAGGACACGATGTCGGTGTGGCCGGTGAGGGTGCGGATCGTGCGGCCGGTGGCCGTATTCCATATCCGCACTGTCGCGTCGTTGCCTGCGGTGGCCAGGCGGGTGCCGTCCGGGCTGAACGCCACCGAGACCACCTGGCCGGTGTGGCCGGTGATGGGGGCGCCGATTTGGCGGCCGGCGTCCGCATCCCATATCCGCACCGTTGCGTCGTTGCCTGCGGTGGCCAGGCGGGTGCCGTCCGGGCTGAACGCTACCGAGGACACGATGCCGGTGTGGCCTTTAAGGACGCCTCGCGCAGGGCGGCTGAGTAACGCGGACATGCTCGCTCGGGCGTCGCCGGTCTGGGCAATCGCCCATGCCGCCGCTGCCAGGCGGGCCGACGTCAGCGGGTCGTCGTTGGGCCATGATTGGCTCCAGGCGGCTATCTCGCTGGAGAGTGCCGCGGTGCTTTTCCGAGCCGCGTCCTGCGCGAGGTACGCGGCAACTACCGCGGCGATGACCGCGATGACCAGGAGTCCGGCCAGGGCGGAGAACAGGGCCCGCCAGCGGCGCCGGTTGCGGGTGGCGGCCCGGGCGCCGGCGTGCAGGAAGGCGGTGGCGGTCTCGGGCAGCTTGAGATGGCGGCCGGGGTCGGCGTGCCAGCCCGCCGCAGCGTGCTGGGCCGTTTCCAGCCGGGTGCCGCGATAGAGGAACGACGCGTCCTGGCCGGTCTGCTGCCATTCGGTGGCGTCCTGGCAGATCTCGCCGTGCAGCCGGCGGTCGGCTTGGTTTTCGGCCAGCCAGGTGCGCAGGCGCGGCCAGGCGCTCAGCAGGACGTCGTGGGCGAGTTCGACGGTGCCGGCCCCGACCGGGTCCGCCCGCCTTGCCGGGAGATCTACCGCCACCGTGGTGGAATCGCTGCTCGCAGCGGTGGAGACGGAGGTGCCCGATGCGTCGGCGGGTGCGGGGGCGGGTGGTGCGGAACCGGTCACCATCAGCCGGGCGCGGGTGAAGGCCGTCACGACCTGGCGGACCACCTCGGGCTCGGCCCGCTCGCAGCGGGCGGTCAGCTCACCGACGGTCGCGCGCTGCCGCACGGGCTGCCCGTCGGCGCCGATGAGGGTCAGCGCCAGCAAGACCCCTTGGACGGCCTCCCGCTGCCGCGGAGAAAGATCGCGGTAGGCGTCCTCGGCGGCGTCCTCCACAGCGGAGGCGACGCCACCGGAGCGGTCGTAGCCGTGCAGGGTCAAATGTCCGTCGTGGCGGTTGTTCCAGGTGCGCACCATCGCCATCGACAGCAGTGGCAGCGCCCCCACCACCGACCTGCCACCCGCCGCCCCGTCCGCGGTGGCCCGGGTGTGGGCGATGAGGTCGCGCACCACCTGCTCGGCCAGGCCGTCCTGGAGGCGCAGCCCGGCCGCCGCGGCCGGTCCGGTGATCGCGCGGCGCAGTTCCGGCTCACTCATCGGGCCCAGCACGAACGCTCGCCCCTCCAGCGCCCGCGCCAGCGCCGGATGTGCGGCGCACCGGTCGATGTAGTCGCCGCGCACCGCCAGCACCACGATCCCGGCCGGCTCCCGATCGTGACGGTCCGTGTCCTTCCGGCCGGCCGCCTCCATACCCGGACCTGGCGGGCCGGATGGGGTGGCGATCGCATCCAGCGCGGCCACGAACGCGGCCACCTCCTCGGCGTGCCCGCTGAAGGAGGAGGTGAACAGCTCCTCGAACTGGTCCACCACCATGATCAGCCGCCGCGGGGGCTCGCCGGACCCGCCCAACTGGCCGCGGCGGATCGCCTCGGCGGCCAGCGCCTGCCGGGCCCGCGCCCGGGCCTGGGCCGGGTCGGCGCGCAGTTCGCCCAGCACCACGTCGGGGTCGGCGCCGCACCGCACCGCCAGCTGTGTGGCCAGCTTCTGCAGCGGCTGCTCGGAGGGGGTGAAGCGCACCTGCGGCCACGACGAGCACCCGCTGGGGTCGCCGGAGGCGGCGGTCAGGGCGGGCAGCAGCCCGGCATGCAGGAGCGAGGACTTGCCCGCCCCGGAGGCGCCGGTCACCATGATCAGACCGCCGTCCGGGCGCTCGGCGGTGACCATCGCCTGCAGCCGGGCGGTGGCCTGGCCCCGCCCGTGGAACAGGACCGCCTGCTCCGGGCCGAACGGCGCCAGCCCCTGATAGGGACAGCCGTCGGCCCACCCCCTGCCGCCGCCCGCCGCGGGCAGCGTGCGCAGCAGGCCAGGACGGGTGCCGAGCATCTCCCACCAGGCATCACGGTCGGGGAGGGTGTTGATCAGGGTGATCGGCACGATGGTGAGATCCGAGGTGCCCTGACGCGGCGCGTGTTCCGACACCACCCCGACCACGCAGTCGCCGGCCAGCACCGCCGACCCGGACATGCCCGACCAGACCGACCCGGCCAGCGTCGTTCCGGCCGCCGGCAGCGGCGGCCCCTCGGGCCGATGCCCGGTCTGCAGGGTGAGCAGGCCCGGCCCCGGCCGCTGCGAGACCGGGATCCTGCCACTGACCTGGGCGGCCTGCCGGACCGCCGTCGCGCCGTGACCGCGCTCCAGGAACCGTGGGAACCCCACCGCGCCGCAGTCTTCGACCACCTCCAGCCGCTCCGTACGATCGGCGACGCGCGCGAACCCGATCATCGGCAGCAGCCCGATCTCCGTCGGTGTGTCCTCGGTGACCTCCAGCACGGCCAGATCCGCGTGCCCGACATCTCCGCGCAGCAGCACGCGCGCCCGCCAGCTCGTCTTCGGGCCGTCGGGCCAGGGGATGGCGCGCCGGACCTCGATGTCGCCGTCGGCGACGGCGTGCAACGAGGTCAGAACGTGGCGGCCGTCGATCAGGAAACCCGAGGCGACCTGCCACTCCGTCCGGGTCCCCGAGCCGCGGCCAACGGTGACCTCGGCGATGACCTCGACGAACCGGTCCTGGATCGCCACCAGCACGGCTGCCCCCTTGGCTAACCCGGCTTGGCGGACGAGTGACGGGATACCTTGACCGGGTTACCGTGCGGATCGACTGGCGGCTGCAGGACGACGGTCACCTTCTGCACCCGGTCGTGCTCGACCTTGCCGCCGACGCCGGCTTCCAGCACCCATACATTGACCTTGCCACTGCCCTCGCCGGTCTTGGTCAGCCCGACCTGGAACTCCAGCGTCACCTCCCCGACAGGGAACTGGATCTCCGCATCACCGCCCGCGGCGATCGCCTCCCGCAGCTCCTGACGGATCTGCTCGATCGCCTCCTGCAGCCCAAGCTCCGCCACACGCCCTCCCACCACACCACAGAATCGGCCAGGACCCGATCGTAGGCCGCCGAACACCTGCGGCGCCGCACTTCCCACCGATCACCCACAAACCGACACCACATGACGATGGTCGCCGGTACGGCGACGCCGCCGGCAAGCCTGCGCCACCACAACCGGCCGGCCCGAAAACCCGATCGCGACAGGCCACGCGTGCCGGCCACCGCCGACCCCTTGCCGCGGCCACCAGACCGGGCACCCCCGAACGCCTGACCAAAACGGCCCGCCCCGCCGCCACCCTTCACCTACTGCCGGTGAGCTGGGCGAACGGGCTTATCGTACGGCGCCGTTCGTCCACACTCTGAGCGCCGAAGCCGCCCGGGAGAGCCTGATCATCGGCGTCATGCGAGGCTCCCGCCTCGAACTCGCGACCCACCACATCGACAACCTCGGCCCCGCCACGGCGGGGCCGTACTCGTACCGCCACGGGATCACGTCCGGCCACATTGCACTGGAGATCCCGGCCATTTACCGCCGGAACTTACAGCTCTGCCAGGCCGTCTCGCCGCTGGCGTGCCAGAGGTCCACGATTCGAAGATGGCGTTGGCTAGTTCTTCTCGGGCTTTCCAGATTCTGGGAGATCCTGAATGCCCTCTGACGGCTACGTACTCGACACCAGACTCCTCATCGAGGCAGGGCGCGGCGACAGCGACGTGGTCGCGCTCCTCCAAGTCCTCGACGCCGCGGACATGACCATCGTCGTTCCGGCGCTGGCCGTCACCGGCGCCATCGTGGACGCCGCCACCGATGACCAGCTCGCGCTGATGCGAGGAATCGGCCGGCTCGACTCGGCGACCTTCGCCGGGCTCGCCGAGTACGACGACGCCGCCGACCTGGGCGCGATGCGCAGCGAACCGCACGGCGACCACGAACTGTGGGACGTGCAGACCGTGCTTCGGGCAGCGCTCCGCGGCTGTCCCATCCTTACGGTGGACGCCGCGCGCGCTGGGCGGCCACCGTGCGGGAACTCACGGGGCAACTCCAGGTGATCGAGGTGGCTCAGCTCGACGGCTGACCGGGCTCGCCCGTGTCACCGTGACTGGCACGAAGATCCGATGCCAAGCGCCCCTCCGCCGGCCATCCAATACCTATGACCGGATCAGCGGTTCGGTCGTTCCGGGCCATATATGGACAAGGTCACCTGGTTCTGGCTGATGAAGTCGCCGCTTCAGGTGGTATCCACAACACCATGTCAGCACCCGCGAACCGCGCACTGCCCCAGCTTCAAACAGAAGTTGACCGGCGGCTCGGACTACTATAAAGGTGGACCGTTGCCCACGGAGGAGCATCATGTACCGCTCACGAGAGCACAGGATCCTGGCCGGTGTCTGTGGCGGTATCGCCGATAAGACTGGCCTGCCGCCTACGTTCGTACGGATCCTGTGGCTGCTTTTGTCACTTATCCCCGGCCCGCTGTGGGTGGTTTACGTCATCATGTGGATCTTCGTTCCAGAGGAGCCGGCCCGATAGGAGCACGACGACCCGACGATGATCGCTCGGCAATGCCTGAGGGCGGACACGGAGACGCTGCCATCTGTTGGGCATCATAAAGGCGGCCGAACTTGCCGGATGAGGGCCCGGCCCGCCTTCGTCAAGGTTTCTTGGGATGGCACACCCTTGGCTTGGTCTTTATCCTCCGGATTGTCATACCGAGCGGCGAGTTGATCGTTTCGCGGACAGCAAGACGGCCTTGAGTGATCATGTGCGGTGTCGAGTCGCTGCCGATCGCTACAAGGCCGTGAGGGTGAGTCGGCTGAACGATGCCGCCTGTGTCGAGTCCTCCAAAGTGCTGTCCCGGTTCCGAAACGATGTCCACGCCTGCCTGACCAGGCGGGCCGATGCGTTGTTCGAGCTGACCGACGTGCTGTTGTGCGCGCCGGGGCCGGTGCGCTCACCAGTGGGCCTGACCTTGTCACCGGAGTACCGGCGCGGCCACGGCGCCTTGTACAGCGGGCTCAGCCACGGCCGGATCGACGTGGAGCACCTGTGCAATGTACTGGCCAGGTTGCCGTTACCGCGCTGGCCGGAGGGGCGGCTCGTGCCGGCGGTGGATGTGTCGCCATGGCTGCGCTCGGACGCCGCCTGCTCGGCCGAGCGGCTGTGCTGCCCTGTCCACGGCCGGGCCAAGGTCCTTCTCGACTGAGTCATCGTGGGCCGGTTCGGCCAGGGTCAGCCGCGATCCGATCCACCGCCGCGCGTCCGTGACGGATGATCCAGGCGCGCACATCGCCGAAGAAGTCATCGCTCACGAATCCGAGCAGCACACAAGCGGCATCCCAGGCGGGCCAGGAGAACAATCGATCCTCGACGGCCTCCCACCGGTCACGAAACGCCAGCAGGACTTCCGTCGACGACGACGGCATCGGCGTTCTGCAGGGTCAGGTCGGAGCCGGCGCCGTCTATGGCGACCCCGGTGTGTGACGGCGGCCAGGGCGGGGGCGCCGTTGATGCCGTCGCCGACCATCGCTGCCCGCTCCCGCTGCCCGCCGGCTTCCAGATCACGGACTGCGGCGACCTTGTCGTCGGACAGGTCCGCGCTCGATCGTTTGCGGGACGGCTCAGTCGAGAGGCTTTCCTTGGCGGCGGGTCGTCGGAGCCGACGGCATGACCGCCTCGCGAAGCTCGGCGACGGCCTGGGCCATGAGCCGGGAAAGGGTGGTGTCCGGCTCGGCCAGCCAGCGGGGCATGGCACGCCGGTGGATCGACAGGACCACGTCGATGATGAAGCGTGCCTTGCCGGGCTCAACGCCGCGGCGCTCGAGCGCCGGCGCCAGCGCGTCGGCGATGTCGGCGAGCTTGATCAGGTCGCGCTCGGCCAGTGCCGGGTTGGCGGCGATCACTCGGCCCCGGCGCAACAGGAACTCGCGCGGGCGGAAGATCTCCTCAGCGGTTCCCAGCGCGCTCAGCAGCACCTCGATCGGTGTGAGGCCCGGGTCGGCCGCCTCGACCTGGGCGACGAGGTGTGCCTCGAGCTCGTCGCCGGCGAAGAGGACTTCCCGCTTGTCGGGGAAGTAGCGGTAAAACGAGCGCTCCTTCAGGCCGGCGGCACCCGCGATCTGCGCGACCGAGGTGCGCTCGAATCCCTGCGACTCGAACAACTCGAGTGCCGCGCGCTCGAGCCGGCCCTGTGCGTCGGATTCCCATCTAGGCATACGCACCAGCGTACGACAACAGCATCTGTTGTCACGATGTAAGGTAAGCGACAACAGATGCTGTCATCGCAGGAGAGGGTGCCATGAAGGCTCTTCAATTCGATCGGTTCGGCTCCCCGGACGTGATCGTGCTCCGTGACGTCCCTCGGCCGGAGCCGGAACCTGGCCAGATCCGGATCGCCGTGCGGGCGTGCGGCCTGACACCGGCCGACTGGCACCTCGTCGACGGTCTGCTCGCCGATCATCTGCCGCCGCTGCCGCGCGGGCTCGGCCTCGAGGTCGCGGGCACCGTCGACGCGCTCGGTGCGGGCGTCAGCGGAGTCCGGATCGGCGACCGCGTGTTCGGCCCGGCCACCTTCGACGGCCAGACGGCCGGCGCCGCCGAGTACACGCTGATGCCGGCCTGGGCACGCATCCCCGAAGGCGTAACCGCCGAGCAGGCCGCCGCGCTGCCGATGGCGGCCGAGACGGCCTGGCGCGCGCTCGACGACCTCGGGGTCCAGCCGGGCGAGCTGCTGCTCGTCCACGGCGCGGGCAGCACCGTGGGCGAAGCGGCGGTGCGCTTCGCGCTGCACCGTGGTATTCGGGTAATGGCCACCGCTGGGCAGACCCGTGCAGCAGCACTGGAAGAGATCGGTGCCCAGGTCACCGCTTACGGCGACGGCATGGCCGAACGCATCAGGACACTGTCCGGAGGCCACGTCGACCGCGCCCTGGACACGGCGCCGACCGGCGGCCGGATCGACCGCGCCGACCAGCCCAGCCCGGCCGGCGGCTCACTGCCGACCCTGATCGAGCTGACCGGTGACCCCGATCGTGTCCTCACCGTCTCGGACTTCGCCGCCGCGGCCGATCTGGGCGCCCGGATCACCACCGAGATCCGCTACGACCGGATGGACGAGTTCGCCCGGCTCGCCGGCGAAGGCATCCTGGTCATACCAGTCGCCCGCACCTACACGCTCGACCAGATCCAGGAAGCGGCCGAACTCAGCCAATCCCGCCGACCCGGCGGCAAGCTCATCCTCGTCCTGTGAGCTGTGATCACCCCGCCGGCCTGGTAGGCGAGACGGACCCCGGACGAGGGCGGCGCGGGTGCGTGCCAGATCGCTTCGCGCGATTGGGTGCCCGCATGACGCCCAGGGGGATACTACGGCGACCCCTCGAGGCCAGTCGCGTGCCTGCGACTCTGCCTCGTCGGCGTGTCGCCTTGGGTAGTACAGAGAAGTTTCCTGTGGGCCGTTGATGTCCTGTGGGGTCAGGCGACCCGAACCGAGGCCCGCGACTTCTCCACCTGGATCCAGTTCGCCGACAAGCGACGACAAGCCGACGTCCTCGGACCGGGCCGCGACACCGGCCCGGCAGAACCCAGTGACGGGCAAGCCCAGGCCAGGCCCCCAAGTACGCGCCGACGACGCGAGGCCACAGCGAGAGCGTCCTGCGACATTTCTACGACTTCCACCGGGACGCGAGCTCGGGACCGCTCCCCCCCTGCAGAGCTCGCCCAAGGGGTGCTCAGCAGGCGAACCTCACCGAAACGGTCCGTACATCGGGACTAGGCTGAGAGCGTGGTAGACGGATCTCGGTCGGCTGATGACGAACTACTCAACTCGGTCGGTGTGGCGTTCGCACGGCTTCGGCGGCGTACGCATCTGGTGAAGACCGAAGAACAGCAGTTCGATCGTAAGGACTTGTCCCGGAACCTGATCATCAACGCCATTGATGAGGCGGCGGGTGAGATGACGGTCGGTGGTATCGCCGAGCAGCTCGGCTTCGACGCGTCGGTCGCCAGCCGGATCGTCTCGGACATGATCTCCCGTGGCTACCTGGAGCGGGCGGCTTCCCAGCATGACGGGCGACGGACCGTGGTGCGCCTCACCGGGGAGGGCATCGTGCTGCGTGACCGATATCGCAGTCAACACCGGCAGGCGTTCGAGCACATCACCAAGGACTGGCCTGCGTGGGAAAGACTGGAGTTCGCACGCCTGCTGCTCAAGTACGCCGATGCGACCAGTGCCCTAGGCCAGAACGACGTGCCGTGACAGCCGACCTCGCCCCCGTTCTCAGCGTGTTCTCAGCTCCAATATGTATGCTTTAGGTCATGCATGTGCTTTACATCATGCATATGGCTGCGCGGGACTCGCCCGCGCGGCTTGCCTAAGGGAGACCCCATGGCTACTGCCATCACGAATGCGCGGATCTTCGACGGCGAACGCGTCCTTGGCACGGGGACCGTGGTCATCGATGGAGCGACGATCCTGGCTGTCGACGGCCCACGCGATCACGGCGCCGGTCCGTCGCGGCCGGTCGCGGAGTGTTCTGAGACCATCGACGCGCGCGGCATGACGCTGCTGCCGGGCCTGTTCGACACGCATGTGCACACCTCGATCGAGTCTCTGGCACTCGCCTTGACATTCGGGGTCACGACGGAGCTCGAGATGCAGGGAGGATTGACCGCCGGCCACCGTGCGGACATCACCGACAACGACGCCGTGGCGGACGTTCGTTCAGCGGGATTCGGCATCACGCCTCCCGGCGGCCATCCCGAGGAGCTGTTCCCCGAGGGCGAGGGCTCAGGCGACGGTCCCCCTGGTGGCGGCGACCAGGGGGATGGAGCGGACTTTGTCATGCCGTTCTGCACCACGCCGGAAGAGGCGGTCGCCTTCGTTCCGAAACTGATCGCGGGCGGCTCCGACTACATCAAATTCATGATCGACGACGGAACGGTCCTGGGGGAACCGGGGTTACCGATGCTCAATCAGGCGACCCTCGACGCCGGGGTCGCCGAAGCCCACCGCCACGGCAAGCTGACCGTCGCACACACGCTGACCATCGACGCCACCCGGATGGCGATCAAGGCCGGCATCGACGGCCTCGTGCACCTGTTCATGGACAAGCCCCACACCCCCGAGATCATCGACCAGATCGCGAAGTCCGGCGCATTCGTCGTGCCCTGCGTGGTCCTGGACGCCTCCATGATCGGCATCACCGGCAAGACCTTCTCCGCCGACCCCCGAGTGCGCTCCAGGCTGAGCAAGGAATGGCTGGCGACCCTGAACAGCAGCTTCAACCGTTACCCGAAAGGCAACCTCGCGGACATCCTGGCCTCGGTCAAAGCCCTGCGGGACGCCGGCGTGGACATCCTTGTCGGCACCGACGCCTCCGTGGCGGTGCCGTACCTCGGTGGACTCGCTCATGGTGCGAGCGTCCACCACGAACTGCAGATGCTCGTGAAGGCCGGTCTCAGCCCCACCGAGGCACTGTCCGCCGCCACCTCCGTGCCCGCCCGCCGGTTCGACCTCCGCGACCGCGGGCGCATCGCCGAAGGCATGCGCGCCGACCTGCTCCTGGTTCAGGGCGATCCCACCACCACCATCTCCGACACCCTGAACATCCAGGCCGTGTGGCGCCGCGGTGCGCGCGCCAAGCTCTGACCAAGGCCGACCGAGCAAGGATGTCCCAATTCGTGGCATGGCGGCCGAGACCCGGCCGCCCTCGCCCGAGGCGACAGCGATCATCCCCGGAACGCGGATGATCGCACTGAACGAACCGGCCAGCTGGCCAAGCCGATTCCGGCACAGAACCCTCACCGGCACAGTACAGACCGATCCCGGAGGATACTCATGCCCGACCACGACCGACCAGGCTCCGCCCCGGCCGAACCTTCCCCCGAATCCGGCGCCGGCACGCCGACCAAGGCGCCCGCCACCCCGCGATCTGGCGTTCCACGTCGCAGCGCTTTGACCGCCCTGGGTGCGCTGGGTGCGCTGGGCGTCACCGGATTGATCGGCGGGATCGTTGCCGCTCGCTCTGACCCCGCCGCTCCGGCCGCCACCGCCTCCTGTGCGCCAACGAGCACCGTCACCATCCGCCCTGCCGCTGTGACGCGGAGCATCTCCTCCTGCCACATGAGAAAACCGACGGTGCAGACCATGGCATTGTGAACACGGACCCGGTAAGCGGTGCTGAAGGCGAACAGGACCCGAATCGCACTCGCTCACTGCAATGGGCCGCTCATTGTATTGACTCCAGCGTTGTTAACGTGGTGATCGGTGGGTGGCCGCCAGTGCGGTATGGCATCGGTGGCGGTTGTAGGTGAAGGAAGTCTTGCAGGATGGTGTCCCGCTCGGAAATATGGTTTCGTGCGGGGATCTGGCCCAACTCGCCGATCGGATCACTATCGACTCGGCTGGATCCTGACCACCCACGACCGAGGTGATCCACGAGCTGATCGCCTAAGGCTGGAAGGTGACCGCCGAACTGCCGGCGCAAGCTTTCGCCCTACTTCACCGAACACATCAACCGGTTCGGGATCTACCCCACCGACGACCTGGCCATCCGGCGCAGGTTTCGCAGGCCGAGCAGCGCGAGGGCCGGCTTGACCAGGATCCACTCTCCGAGGCGGTAATCTCGCGCTCTTACCAGGCGGGTCGCGAGGTCGGGGCGCTGTCGCCAGAGGTATGCACGCGCCTTCTCGGCGTGCAGGGAATGGGAAACAATCTTGATGCTGTCCGCGTCTTCGATCAGCGGTATGACATTCCTGACGTTCTCCCAGGTAGAGCGGCTTTCGGTTTCGACAAGCAGCTCGCCACGGTATCTACATATCCCGCGTGCATAGTTCGCCATCAGTTCCGCTTCCGGTCGATCGCCACCCGCCGGGCCTCCGCTCAGGACGAGACGGCCCTCCGCCCTGTCGAGTGATCGCAGCCCGGCACGAACGCGCCACCGATTCACTGCGTTGATCCGGTTTCCTCGGTTGCGGAACCCGAGCACGACAACAGCTTCGCTCGTCCCATGCCCAGGTGCGGCGGAACCGAGCCGACGTTTGGACGCACGCCAGTGCTCTGCTTCACCCCATCCAAGCAATGCCAGAACCAGCGCGCAGGTGCCTGTCGTGATCGTATTCACGAGGGTCACACTAACTTGAATCCAAGCGAGTCCAAGGTCAGATATGACAAATGATGCCCTGGGCCGTCATCGGCCGGGCTGCAGGTCATGGCCTGGCGGTCGGAGGGCGAGCAGGTGCACGCGATCGACTTCACCTCCGGGAAGGTCATCAAGACCACCTCCCTGCCCCAGCCCTCGAACGAGCTCACCGGCACCGCCGACTGACCCCGACGGCCGCCTGGGCGCTCCGTGGGGCGGCGCCCAGGTCCATCCGTGGCTTGGTTCATCGAGCTCGCGGTTCAGCCAGGGGACGCCGTGAGAGCGGCCACCACGGCGCGTAGCCGATGTACAGCGCCTTGGCGGCCAGTCGCCGCGCGGCTGTGCAGGCCAGGGCCCCGCCATTAGGGCCCGGTGAGCCCAGCCCGCTCCGCTGTTCGTCATTCCCGCCTCCACCTGCCGAAGATCCCATGTCAGAGCCGGAAGGGTGACCCTCCGGTGATCCTGACCAATACTTCGGCCGGACTCTGGTAGACGCTCGATGGATGCTGGGCTGAGGTCACACTTCCTAGTGCTGTGACCGGAAACGATCACCGGGTTGGCGCGTAGGACGCTGCTGCCGGTTGGATGGTGCTGATCACGTTCGATTGGCGCTCGGGAGGTCAGGTGACGCAACCGGTCAGGGTCCGCAGGCT
>NZ_JBIRBB010000030.1:0-61571 GCF_044326295.1 Spongiactinospora sp. 9N601 | reverse complement strand
GGTGGTTATGGCGGTGGGGAGACACCCGGTTACATTCCGAACCCGGAAGTTAAGCCTGCCTGCGCTGATGGTACTGCACTGGGGACGGTGTGGGAGAGTAGGTCGCTGCCGCACAATCATTGAATAACGAGGAGGCCCTTGTCGCTGGGCACGGATTTTCGACTCCGTGCCGGGCGATGGGGGCCTCCTCTTTTGCGTGCCCAGACGCGGACCCGTCGCTACCACCCCCGCGAGGCATCGCCTAGGGTTTGCACATCGTGGAGCTTTTCGAGACCCACCGCCGGCATCTGTGGGGCGTCGCGTACAGGATTCTCGGCACCGTGGCCGACGCCGATGACGCCATGCAGGAGACCTGGCTGCGCTGGCAGCGCGCGGACCAGGACGCCGTCGAGGACGTGCGGGCCTATCTGACGACGATGGTCAGCCGGGTCTGCTACGACCAGCTCACCTCCGCCCGTTCCCGGCGAGAGTCCTACATCGGGCAGTGGTTGCCCGAGCCTGTGGTCGAGGAGCTGGGCCCGGAGGACCGGGCCACGATGGACGATTCGATCAGCCTCGCGCTGCTGGCTGTCCTGGAACGGCTCACGCCGGCCGAGCGCACGTCGTTCGTGCTGCACGATGTCTTCGATGTGCCGTTCGACGAGATCGCCGACATCGTCGGCCGCAGTACGGGGGCGGTCAGGCAGCTCGCGTCCAGGGCCCGGGTGCGGGTGCGGGAGTACGGGCCGCGGCGTACGCCGGAGCGGTCGGCGCACCTCAAGGTGGTGGCCGCGTTCGCGGCGGCGGCCACCAGTGGCGACCTGCCCGGCCTGGTGGCCGCGCTGGACCCCGACGTCGTGTGGACGGCGGACGGTGGCGGCAGGGTCACCGCGGCGATCACCCCGGTCGCCGGTGCGGAGAAGGTCGCCAGGCTGGTCCTGGGGATGGTGGAGCGCTGGTACACGGGCATGTCCGCGGAGTTCCGCGAGGTGAACGGCGCGCCGGGCGTGGTGGTGCTGGACGCGGCGGGGGCGGTGGACTCCGTGCTGGCGTTCACCGTCGCGGAGGGCCGCATCACCCGGGTGGACGTCGTGCGCAATCCGGAGAAGCTGCGGCACCTCACTGTGTGACGCAGCTCACTGAGACGTTTGCGGCCTGCCGCCGGTCTCCCCTGGTGAACAGCGACTCAGGAGGCTGGCATGAAGATCGTGGTGATCGGTGGCGGATATGCAGGCATGACGGCGGCGCTCCGGCTCGGCCGGCGGCATGACATCACCGTCATCAGTGAGAAGGACCGGTTCACCCAGCGGATCAGGCTGCACGAGTTCGTGGCGGGGCGGTCGAGTGTGACGGTTCCGCTGGCGGAGCTGACCCAGGGCACCGGCATCGACGTCGTCACCGCCCGGGTGGAGAGCATCGATCTGGCCGCCAAACAGGTGCGTACGGCAGACGGCCGCGAGTTCGGCTATGACACGCTGGTCTACGCCCTGGGCAGTCACACGGACCTGAGCCTGCCCGGTACGGCCGAGCACACCTACGCCGTCGAGCGGGCCGTCGAGCTGCGGGAGCGGCTGGAGGGTGGTGCCGAGAAGGTCGTGGTGGTCGGTGGCGGGCTGACCGGTATCGAGCTGGCCGCCGAACTCGCCGAGTCCTACCCGGGCCACCGGATCGAGCTGGTCGCCGGTTCGGTCGCCGGGGCGGGGCTGTCCGCGCGCGGGCGCGCCCGGGTCGAGCGGACGCTGACCAGGCTCGGCGTCACCATGCACACCGATACGCGGGTCACTTGGGTCGATGAGGGGGTGCTCCATACCGATCGTGGTGACATCTCCGCCGATGTCATCGTCTGGGCGGGATCGTTCACCGTACCGGCCCTCGCCGCCGAAGCGGGACTCGCGGTGGACGCCCGCGGGCGGGCCCGGGTGGACGGTACGATGCGGTCGCTTTCGCACCCCGACGTCTATGTCGTCGGCGACGCGGCGGCCGTGGAGATCCCGGGCGCGGGCGTCTCGCGCATGTCGTGCGCGGTGGGCATGCCGATCGCGGCCCACGCCGCCGACGTGATCAACGCCAGGGCCGACGGACGGACCCCAGCCGAGTTTCGTTTCCGGTACTTCATCCAGTGCATCAGCCTGGGCCGGCGTGACGGAGTGATCCAATGGGTCAAGTCCGACGACTCCCCGGCGAAGTTCGTGGTCACCGGCCGCCTCGGCGCCTGGGTGAAGGAGCAGGTCTGCCGGTTCACGGTCGGGGCGCTGCGCCTGGAGCGCCGCCGCCCCGGCTCGTACCTGTGGCCGAAGGGCCCGGCCCCGACCCGGCGGAGCGACGACGACACCCGGACCACCACTGACCAGAGCATGGCCGGCCTCACCCAGCCATGACCAGGCCCGCCCACCACACGGTGGTGTCGTCCCCTGGCCCGGTGGGCGAGTACCCAGTGTTGCCGGCCCTCCATTTCGGTTTGGGCGGTTCGTGCTGGCCGACGTCGCCAGGCGCGGGGTTCACTCGGTCGTGATCGGGTTCGCCTGCCACTCGGTGGTGTCGTCCCCTGGTCCGGTGGGCGGGTATCTGGTGTTGTCGGCCCTCCGTTTCGGTTCGGGCGGTTCGTGCTGGCCGACCTCGTGAGGCGCGGGGTTCACTTGGTCGTGATCGGGTTCGCCTGCCACGCGGTGGTGTCGTCCCCCGGTCCGGTGGGCGAGTACCCGGTGTTGTCGGCGCTCCGTTTCGGTTCGGGTGGTTCGCGTCGGGCGGCTTCGCCGTCTGGGCCTGGCGTAGGACGTCGGGGATGGGGTTCACTCGGTCGTGGCCAGGCCCGCCTACCGCTCAGTACCATCGGCCCCTCTACGGGCCGCCATACGGCTGGATGCCCGCTTACCACTCGGTGGTGGCGGCTCACGGTCCGGTGGGTGGGTACCTGGTGTTGTCGATCCTCTGTTTCGGTTCGGACGGTTCGTGCTGGCTGACGTCGCCAGGTGCGGGGTTCACCCGGCCGTGATCGGGCTCGCCTACCACTCGGTGGTGGCGGCTCCTGATCCCGCAGGCGAGCGGTTCGGGTCCGCTGGCTTCGCCGTCTGGACCGGGGTTCTCTCGGTCGTGGCCAGGCCCGCCTGCCGCTCAGTACCATCGGCCCCTGCGCACCGCTAAACGGCTGGCCGCCCGCTTACCACTCGGGGGTGGCGGCTCACGATCCGGCGGGTGGGCATATGGCGTTGCCGAGTTGTTCGTGCTGGTCGGCTTCGCCGGCTGGGCCGGGTACGGAAGGCCGGGGGCTGGTACCGCTCCTGGTCGCCATCGTGTTGCAGGTGGTGTCGGGCGATCCTCCAGCGGCTCCATGCACCACCTTGCCTCGGGCTCGGGCGTGTCGTCCGTCGTCGCGTTCGGCGGGCGGGTGAAACCGGCTTCGACACCCCCCGCCCGGTCCGGCCGCTACTGGAACTCGCGGTCTTCTTTGGTGCGTATTCGCCTATTACCGGGCGGGTCTGCGGCGGATCGCGGTAAGATTCGCAGTCGCGTCGGCGGCATATCACATGATGGCCTTCGGCCGGATCATCTGGCTGCTGCCGAATTAGGTCGACGTCGAATGCAGTTCGGCGGTCATGACCGTGACCGCATGGCCGCCGAGTATGACACGGTCGCCGCGGAGGCTGGTATGCACCACACCGCCCCGGGCGGAGAGCTGGCGGCCGATAAGGTCCTTCTCGCCCAGTTTGGCGGACCAGTACGGCGCCAGCGCGCAATGCGCCGCCCCCGTCACCGGGTCCTCGTTCACACCGATGCTCGGAGCGAAGAACCGTGAGACGAAATGCGGCCCCTCCGACCCACTCTGACCTGCGACGGAACCACCAAATCCGGTACGGCCGGCACCGTCATTCGCCGCGCGTGCGGTGACGATGACGCCTCTCGCGTCGACCTCGCGCAGCGCCGCGATATCCGGAGTGAGGGTCTGTACGGCATATGCCGACTCCAACTCGACAAGTAGGTCGTCCCGGGTGCGCCCGGCCCATACCGGCGCCGCGCCCAGCGCCTCCGCGAGCCCCGCGGGCGGCGCGGTTGACACGGGCGGCGCGGCCGGGAAATCCATCGTGATCATATTGTCCGACCCCTGACTCACTGTCAGGATTCCGCTCAAGGTGGAGAATTCGATCACCCCAGAGACCGCTCCGATGGAATAGAGCACATGTGCTGTGGCCAGGGTCGCGTGCCCGCACAATGCCACTTCGACGGCCGGCGTGAACCAGCGCAGCGAATACGGCAGGCCGCTGTCGAGACCGGTCACGAACGCCGTCTCTGAGAGGTTCATCTCCGCCGCGAGCGACTGCATCCACGTGTCGTCAGCAGGGAAGTCGAGCAGGCAGACGGCCGCGGGGTTACCCTGGAACGGTTGCCGGGTGAAGGCGTCTACGGTGAACATCCGCATGGGGTCAGGTTATCGGGGGTGGATAACCGATCGCCCTGAGGGACCCAGCCGTACAAAATAGGAAAGTGTTGGGCGTGTCGCATGGCGAACATCCAGGCATCGGTTAGCGTCCAATGTGTCAGGGCGAACCGAATGCGGTGAGTGCCTGACGAGGAAAGGACGAGCCGATGGGGGCAGTGCGCAAGGTGGCGACCTACCTTGGCCTGGGCGGTGTTGATCAGTACGACGAGCCCTACGAGTACGAGGGCGCCGAGGACGAGGAGTGGATGCCCGCGGCGGAGCGCGCGGCGCGCCGGTGGCAGCAGGCGGGAGAGCCCGCCCGCATAGTGATGGTGCAGCCGCGTAAGTACAACGACGCGCCCACCATCGGAAAGCACTTCCGCGAGGGTCAGACCGTGATCATGGACGTGACCGGCATGTCCATGACGGAGGCCACCCGGATGGTGGACTTCGCGGCGGGGCTGGCATATGGATGCGAGGGCAAGATCGAGCGCATCGCGGAGAAGGTCTTTCTGCTCGCCCCGGCCGACGTCGAGATCTCCGCGGTCTGACGGACGGCCGCGGGGCATGCTCGCCGGGGGGCCGGGCATGTCCCACGATCGTCAGCGGGTCTGAGCCGCCGGGAGACCGGCCCGGCAGGCATGTGCGGACACCATGCCGTGCCCGGATACGGCGGGCGACGCCGATGTGATGATCAGGCGGCGCGAGGGCCGCGGCGGATGAGGCGGGTCAGTTCGGTGAGGTCGTCGGTGGCCAGCTTGGCGCGGGTGTCGGCCTCGCGGGCGTACTCGTGCATCGCCCAGACCGCACCGTCGGCCAGTTCGCGCAGCTCGGTGGTCCGGGCGCGTACGTAGTCGCCGTCGGCACGGGACTGGCCGTGCGCGCGCCACAGCAGGTGACCCGCGAACGCGCAGAGCGCCACGCCCGGGAGCAGCAGAAGCATCATCGACATGACGAACGCCGCCACGCCCAGAACGACGCCCAGCGCCGCCACGGCGTAGCCCGGCCAGGGGCCCCGGCGCTTGGGCACGCCCGACTCGGTGATGCGCCGCTCGGCCTCGGCCAGCGAGCGCGGATCGGGCCCTTCGGGCAGCAACAGGATGTCGTGCCCCAGAATGGGCACGGTGATCCGCGTCGGCGGCGCGCTGCGGGTCGCCTCGGACAGGTCTTCGGCCACCGATCGCACGATGGGCGCGACCACGTGCAGGGCAGCGGCGGCCAGGTCGGGGTCCGCGCCGGGGCTGAGATCGTCGCGCAGGTGGCCGACCAGTGAGCCCATAGGGCCCTCCGGGCCGCCGGAACCGATCAGGCTGCGCAGTACCGCCAGCGGCTCGTCATGGGCCCATGCGGACACGGGCCGGCCCGAGCCGTTGCGCGGCGGGGGCGAGGCGCTGTCCTCGGGCCGTTTGGACGAGGTGATCTCCACGCACCTGCCGCGCAGCCGCGCCAGCTTGGCGGCGGCCTGGGTGGGGACGGCCAGGTCGGGGATCTCGGCGAGCTCGGGATAGTCCACCAGCGAGTGCGGTATGACAACGGCGGGGTTGCCCGGTATGAGGGCGGCGAGCCAGCCGTCCACGTCGGTCTGGTCGGGGAGATCGACGGCGTCGAGCTTGCGGAGTACGAAGATCTTGCCGGCCGGGCCGTACGCGCCCCGCGCCGCGGTGACCCACAGCGCCCGCTGGCCGTGCGCGACGGGCCGGTCGGCGGACAGCTCGCCGAAGGCGATGCCGAGCCAGGACGCGTGGATGCGGTCACCCTGCCCGGCCACCGCGAGCGCGAGGCACAGGAAGAGCGCGGTACGTCGTTCGTCCCGCTGTGCGGCCTTGGCCAGCGGACCCAGCGCGTCCTGGCCCGCCATGAGGGCCACCAGGGCCTCCATCGCGGGCGGCAGCCAGTGGCCGTCGACATCGGCGAACGTGGCCGGGAGCACGGGCGTGGCACCGCCGGCGGCGAGGTGCGCGAGCAGTGCCTCGGCGCCGCGTTGGAGCTCCGTCGTGGCACGGGGGCTCTCGGTCAGATCCATGCTCAAGCGGGAACCCCCCGTAGACGCTGGGATCGCCCGGACATGTGCGACTCCCGCCGAGGTCGTATGCCGGACATTCCAATGACCGCGCAAAGCCTAACCCGGGGGGTGTCCATGTCCACGGAGGCGCGCCCAGAGCAGGCGCTTCCGGGACCACCCGGTGTCATCCGGTCGGCCCCCCACCACCACGTCCCGCTCACCAGGCCGCTCGGACGGTCGGTGTGGCCGTGGTGTGGTGCGGCGGGATGGGAGCCGGGGGTGTGGGGATGGGCCTGCGGCTGGGCCGGGGGCGCGGGTTCACATCCGATCGGGGACCGGGACGCCGAGCAGGTTGAGGCCGGTTTCGAGGACGCGCAGCGTGAGGGCGCACAGGGCCAGGCGGGAGGCCCGGGTGTCGGCGGGCACGCCCTCCTTCACCACCGGGCAGTTCTCGAAGAAGGTGGTGAAGGCCGTCGCCGTGTCGAACAGGAACGCGCACAACCGGTGCGGCTCGGCCGCCTCGCCCACCCGCTCGACCACCGCGGGGAAGCCGAGCAGTTGCAGCGCCAGCGCCCGCTCCGCCGCCTCGCCGATGACGATCGGCCCGGTGACGGACGCCGGATCGACGCCGCCGCGGCGGAAGATGGACCTGATCCGCGCCTGCGCGTACTGCATGTACGGCCCGGTGTTGCCGGTCAGCGTGAGCATCCGGTCGAAGTCGAAGACGTACTCGCTGTCGTGGCCGACCGACAGGTCGGCGTACTTCACCGCGCCGATGCCGACCGCCCGCGCGATCTCCTCGCGGGCCGCGTCGTCGTAGCCGCGGTCGGCGATAGCCGCCCTGGCCCGGTCGATCGCCTCGTCGAGCAGGTCGCTCAGCTTGACCGACTCGCCGGAGCGGGTCTTGAACCGCCGGCCGTCCTTGCCGAGCATCATGCCGATCTGGATGTGCTCGGCCGAGACCGAGTCGGGCAGCCAGCCCGCCATCCGGGCCGCCGCGAAGACCATCTGGAAGTGCAGCGCCTGGTCGTTGCCGACGACGTAGAGGATGCGGTCGGCCTTCAGGTCGTGCACCCGGTAGCGGATGGCGGCCAGGTCGGTGGTGGCGTAGCCGTACCCGCCGTCGCTCTTGCGGATGATCAGCGGCAGCGGCTTGTCGTCGCTGCCGGTGAAGCCGGGCGGGAACACGCACAGCGCGCCCTCGCTCAGCACCGCGACCCCCGACGCCTCAAGGTCGGCGCAGGTCTTGGCCAGCATGTCGTTGTACATGCTCTCGCCGGCGATGTCGGCGTCGGTCAGGGTGACGCCGAGCATGGCGTAGATCTTGTTGAAGTAGCGGATCGTGGCGTTCATGAACACGTGCCAGAGCCGCAGCGTGTCGGCGTCGCCGGACTGGAGCGTGGTGACGCGCTCGCGGGCCCGCCGCTTGAACGTCTCGTCGGCCTCGAACTTCTGCCGCGCGGCCTGGTAGAACTCGGTGCCCTCGCCGGCCTCCAACTGCGCCACGGCGGCCGGCTCGCCGATGTCGAGCAGGTGCTCGATGAGCATGCCGAACGGCGTGCCCCAGTCGCCCAGGTGGTTCTGCCTGACGACGCGGTTGCCGAGGTGCTCGTGGACCCTGGCCAGCGCGTCGCCGACGATCGTCGTGCGCAGGTGGCCGACGTGCATCTCCTTGGCCGCGTTGGGCGCGGAGTAGTCGATCACGACGGTGGCCGCCGGAGCGGTGGTGGGAACGCCGGCGCGCGGGTCGTCGAACATCTGGGCCGCCTGCTCGGCGATCCACGCGTCGCTGAGCGTGATGTTGAGGAACCCGGGGCCGCTGACCTCGACCGTGCCGGGGAAGTCGCCGAGCCGGTCGGCGATGGCCTGGGCGACATCGCGCGGCTTGGGCCGATCGGGCAGTCGCCTGGCCAGGCTCATCGCGACGTTCGCCTGGAAGTCGGCGAACTGCGAGGGCCGGATCAGCGGGTCCGCGTCGGCGAACTCCGCCCCGAAGGCGTCGGCCAGTGCCAGCCGGACGCGCTCGGTCAGGACGAGTTGCGGATCGGTCATGCACCTAAGGGTATCGGCTGGCGATCCATATCCTCACCGGGTTTCCCGTCCGTGATCACCAGTGTCCGCAGGCTACGACCACAGGCGGTGGGGGCGGTGCGTCGCGGCGACGCGCTCGCCGATCTTGGCGACCGTCCCGCCCGCCGCCAGGCGCGCGGCCAGCGCGCAGGCCGACGCTATTCCGTTGGCCCGGGACGCGCCGTGCGCGATGACGACCGTGCCGTTCAGGCCGAGCAGCACGGCACCGCCGTACGCCTCCGGGTCGAGCCTGTCGCGCAGGTCGCGCAGGGGGGAGCGCTGGAACAGCGCGCCGAATCGCGCCAGGCGGTTCTCCGCGAAGCTCGCCCGCAGCTCGCCGAAGGTGAACCGGACCGCGCCCTCGATGGCCTTGAGCGCGACGTTCCCGGTGAATCCATCGGTGACCACGATGTCGACCGCGCCGGTGAGCAGGTCGTGGCCCTCGACATTGCCGCCGAAGTCGATGCCGGGGGCGGCGGCGAGGAGTTCGTGCGCCCGGCGTACCAGTTTGTCGCCCTTCTCGGCCTCGCTGCCGATGGTGAGCAGGCCCACCTTGGGGTTCGCTACGCCGAGGCCGGTCTCGGCATAGGCGATGCCGAGGTGCGCGAACTGCACGAGTGATTCCGCCTTCACCTCGGCGTTCGCGCCCGCGTCGAGCAGGATGGTGGGGCGCGGCGCGGTGGGGAGTACGACGGCGATGGCCGGGCGCAGTACGCCCTGCTGGCCGCGCAGCCGCAACTTGGCGGTGGCCACGATCCCGGCGGTCGAACCGGCGGACACCACGGCGCAGGCGTCGCCCCGCCGTACCAGGTGGCAGGCCACGGCGATGCTGGAACGCGGGCGGCGCAGGCTGGCCAGCGCGCCGGCGTTCATCTCCAGGGCCTCTTCGGCCCGCACGATCGGGATCTGCCGCGCGGCGTCGTGCTCGGCCAGGGCCTCGTACAACACGCGGGGGGCTCCGACCAGGACCACGGGCACGTCATACTGCCGGAGCGCCTGTACGGCACCGGCCACGATCTCCGCCGGGGCGTGGTCGCCGCCCATGGCGTCCAGCGCGATCGGCAGGGGGGCGGCGGCGGGCCGGTGGCCGTCTTCCGCCGCACCGGGCGAACCCTCACCGGCCGCGTTACCGGAGGCGGCGGTCGTGACGGACTGCCGGGACTGGCTGGGTTTGCCGGGTCGGTGTGATTGGCCGGTCTCGCCGGAGTGGTCGGTTTCGGGCAAGGTCACCTCGTGCGGATCGCGTCTCACCGCATCGTAGGCGTCTTGTCCAGTACGTCTACCAGCGGGTACGCCGGACCTGCCGGGCCGCCGTCAGCGCCCCGTGGTCAGCCGAAGTGCCAGTCCTTCTCCCGGGAGACCACGATCTTGCTGAACACCGCGCGCCCGGTGATCCGGATCAGCGGGCCCGTGTCGCTCGCGGCGTTGCCGGACCCGCCCGAACCCGCCGAGACGTGGCGCTTGCCGAAGAGCACCCCGCCCTCCTCGATCACCTGCGCGTCGGCCGGGACCCGCACGATGAGCTTGCCGCAGAACGCGTTCAGCTCCAGGGTGATCTCCCGGCCGGGCAGTACGGCCTCGGTGAGGTCCACGATGAGCGCGCCGAAGGTCGATCGCATTTGGGTATGGCGGGCCGGAACCCACCTCCCGCCCCGGACGACTTTGCTGAACACCGCGCCGACCTGCTGTTTGTGCAGGACGTCGGCGGAGGGCGAGCCGCTGAGGGCGGGCAGATCCCGAGTTATCGCGACCAGGTCGCCGACTGTTATCGCGGAGTAGGTAGCCTCCAAGCGGTCGGCATGCTCAACACTGGTGAGACGGCCGGTGGCGAGCGCCTCGCCGATGACCGCGGCGACTTGGTCGCGCTCGGCGTCGGACGCGCGTTGATCGACGTTGTCGGGCGGGGGACTGCTCATAGGGACGAGTGTACGACTAACGAGATATGTCGCGAAAGCAGGAAGTTTTACGGCAACCTTAGCGATCATCTGAAAGCCCTGAGGGCACCGCCCGGCGGGACGACATCAAAGGAAACTTTGGTCTCCCTGGAACCAGTCGAGGGGGTTGCCACGTCGGGGTATATGAAAAATAGAGGACGCACGAGACGGCCTAGTGGTTTACAGACCTCGGCGGAAATAGGGAGGGAAGGGCCTAGTGATCTTGAAGCAGAACGGTAGTCGCGGGTTCCGTGCCTACACCAGCAAGCACCTGGATGAGCTGCTCCAGCGTGCAGGACTCGACGACGAGGAGCGGCTGCGGATCCGTGCGGTGGCCACCGTGCTGCCCTTCCGGACGAACGCCTACGTGGTCGACGAGCTGATCGACTGGTCGGACATCCCGGACGATCCGATCTACCGGCTTGTGTTCCCGCAGGCCGACATGCTGCCGGAGGCGGATGTCAGCCGGATCGCCGGCCTCCTCCGCGACGAGGCCGCGAAGAGCGAGATCACCGCGGTCGCGCACGACGTACGCATGAAGCTGAACCCGCATCCCGCCGGGCAGCTCCAGCTCAACGTTCCCCGGGTCGGTCAGGAGTCGATCCAGGGGCTTCAGCACAAGTACCCCGAGACCGTCCTCTTCTTCCCCAAACAGGGGCAGACCTGCCACGCGTACTGCACGTACTGCTTCCGCTGGGCGCAGTTCGTCGGCGAGCCCGACCTCAAGATGGCCTCCGACGACATCGAGCGGCTGGTCGAGTACGTCCGCGCGCACCCGGAGGTGACCAGCGTCCTGCTCACCGGCGGCGACCCCATGATCATGGGCGAGCCGGTGCTGCGGCGCTACGTCGAGCCGCTGCTGGAGGTCGAACAGCTCGAATCCATCAGGATCGGGACGAAGTCGCTGGGCTACTGGCCGCAGCGGTACCTCACCGACCCTGACGCCGACGACACCCTGCGCCTGTTCTCGCGGGTGGTCGAATCCGGCAAGAACCTCGCCTTCATGGCGCACTTCTCCCATCCGCGCGAGATCGAGCCCCCGGCGGTCCAGGAGGCGGTCCGGCGCATCATCGACACCGGCGCGGTCATCCGCACCCAGGCGCCGCTGATCCGCTCCATCAACGACGACCCGGCCATCTGGACGAACATGTGGCGGCGTCACCTCACCATGGGGATGGTCCCCTACTACATGTTCGTCGAGCGTGACACCGGGCCCCAGGACTACTTCGCGGTGCCGCTCGCGCGGGCGTACGAGATCTTCCGCGACGCGTACGCGGGTGTCTCGGGGCTGTGCCGTACGGTCCGCGGGCCGTCGATGTCGGCGACCCCGGGCAAGGTGTGCGTGGACGGGGTCACGGAGATCGCCGGCCAGAAGGTCTTCGTACTCCACCTCATCCAGGCCCGCGACCCCGAACTCGTCGGCCGCCCCTTCTTCGCCCGCTACGACCCCCATGCCACCTGGCTCACCGACCTGACCCCGGCCTTCGCCGACCGCTTCCCCTACGAGCCGGCCCCACTCGGCGCGGCCCGCCTCTCGGCCTGACCCCCACCCCAAGCCCCTGAGCCCGCCCCTAAGGGCCCCCGGGCCCCCTCCCAACCATCCAGCACAGCCGGTGGCCCCCAGAGCCCACCGGCTGTGCTTATGGCGTTCGCTCAGTGTTCATGCCGCTCGCTCCGCTCACGCGGGGCCCGGGCGCCCTCAAGGTCGCGTCCTCCGCTCCTCGCTCCCTCGTTCGTTCCTCACTCGATCGCTCGTCGCTCCGGACACGACCGCGCCCGGTCCCATGCCTGGTTGCGCTCAGTACGCCCGGGGGTCGCTCGCTGTGCTCGCGCCCGGGGGTCGCTCGCTGTGCTCGCGCCCGGGGGTCGCTCGGCCGGTCAGTCCAAGGCGTGGGCGTACTCCCGGGGGCCGCATGATGGCCGCCGTACGCCGGTGCGGCGGGCGATCTGGGCCTGTAGGCGGGCCATCTGCCAGTGCAGTTCCAGTAACTGTTCGGCGAGTTGGGTGTGCGGGATCTCCCCCGGATCTTCGGCTGCCAGGTGGTCGATCGCGATCGACAGATCTCTCATCGCGCGCCCCTCATCGACGGCGTCTCCGGATCGAATAAACGTTCGGAATCATAGCGGAACGCCGACCACGATGTCAGGAAGTCGGGGCGTGGCCTCAGGTCTCGTAGGTCGGCGCGATGTAGCCGCGGGCCAGCGTGTTGGCGGTGATGTTGAAGCCCACCGCGGCGGGCGGCGTTTCCGGGTCCAGGCCCAGCTTCTCGACGCCCAGCGCGTGGACGGCGAACAGGTAACGGTGGGGGTAGCCGGGCGGCGGCGCGGCACCGCCGTACGTGGCCCGGTTGTAGTCGTTGCGGCTCTCCACGGTCCCCTGCGGCAGCCCCTTGGTGGCAACGGAGCCGGAGGCGCCCCTGGGCAGTTCGGTCACGTCGGCGGGGATGTCGAACGCCAGCCAGTGCCAAAAGCCGCTGCCGGTCGGTGCGTCGGGGTCGTAGCAGGTGACGGCGTAGCTCTTGGTGCCCTCCGGCCCGGGGGACCAGCGCAGGTGCGGCGAGATGTTCTGTCCCGTCGAGCCCCAGTCGTCGAACACGTGCGCGTCCGACATCCGCTCACCGTCGCGTACGTCGTCACTCTCGACGGTCAGCGCGGGGACCTGGGGAAGAAAGTCGTACGGGATCGGTGGCCGCTGCGACACGGGTCTACCTCCGATGGATCTTGTCCTTCATGAACGGTCCCCATCTTGCTCGCCTACCACTCCAGAAGCGAACCTCCCACCCCACCGGTAGTGGTGTCGGTACTCTCCGGAACGCCCTCACCGCGACGGTGCCACGGACTGAGGGGGCGCCGGCGTCGCGAGTGGTCCCGGGCGTATTGAGGGCAACCAGGCATGGGACCGGGCGCGGTCGTGTCCGGAGCGACGAGCGAAGGGGTGAGGGGGTGAGGAACGAGCGAGTGGGCGGGTACCGCGACGCGTTAGCGTCGCGCGGCTTACACGCGAGCGCAGCGAGCGGCCTCCCGGGGCGTACTGAGCGCAACCAGGCATGGGACCGGGCGCGGTCGTGTCCGGAGCGACGAGCGATCGAGTGAGGAACGAACGAGGGAGCGAGGAGCGGAGGACGCGACCTTGAAGGCGCCCGGGCCCCGCGTGAGCGAAGCGAACGCCATGAACACTGCGCGACCTTGAGGGCGCCCGGGCCCCGCGTGAGCGGAGCGAGCGCCATAAGCACAGCCCCGCGTGAGCGGAGCGAGCGCCATGAACACTCCGCGAGCGCCATGAACACTCCGCGAGCGCCATGAACACTGCGCGCCATTAAACGCGGTTGTAGGCCGCCAGGACTTCCTTGGGGGGGCCGTCCATCTTGATTTTGCCCTTGTGGAGCCAGATCACCCGGTTGCAGGTCTCCTCGATCACGTCCAGGTTGTGGGCGACCAGGAAGACCGTGCCGGCCTCCTGGCGCATCAGCTTGATGCGTTCCTGGCTCTTGCGCTTGAAGTCGCGGTCGCCCGTGGCGAGGGCCTCGTCGATGAGGAGGACGTCGTGGGACTTGGCCGAGGCGATGGCGAAGCGGAGGCGGGCGCCCATGCCCGAGGAGTACGTCGACATCGGGAACTGGACGAACTCCCCGATGCCGGAGAAGTCGACGATCTCGCCGTACTTCTCCTTGACCTGGCTGGGCTTCATGCCCATCGCGTAGCACCCGAGCACGATGTTGCGCTCGCCGGTGAGGTCGCGCATGAGGGCCGCGTTGACGCCCAGGAGGGACGGCTGGCCGTCGGTGTAGACCGCGCCGGAGTGAGGCGGCAGGAGGCCCGCGATGGCCCGCAGGAGGGTGGACTTGCCGGAGCCGTTGCGGCCGATGACGCCGATGGCGTCGCCGTGGTGGGCCACGAAGGACACGCCCTTGATGGCGTGGACCTCGCGCATCTGGGGGCGGCCCTGGCGGCGGACGAGGCGGAGCAGCGCGTTGGCGGCGTTGCCGCGTTCGGCGTCGGAGGCCGCGCCGTACACCCGGTAGATGATGTGGAGGTCGTCCACGATGACGGTGGGCGTGCCGGAGTGTTCGGGGCCTCCAGCCGGCTTCTCGTCCCTGGGATAGACCTTGACGTCCTTGTTGGACGGGACGTCTGGTTCCTCCGCCTTCACGTGTGACAGCTCCTCGGTCAGCTCAGCCACGGCCGTACCTCTCCTCGGCACGCCAGAAGTACCAGAAGCCGACGAGCAGGGCGAACACTGCCCAGAATACGCAGACCCCCCAGATCCATGGTGGGGCGGTGGTGTGCGACTTGAGCAGCAGCTCGCGCATTACCTCGATGTACGCGGCGGCGGGGTTGATGTAGAGAATGTCAGCGAAGATCTGGGGGATGTCGGCGTCCCTGATCTTGTCGCCGATCGCGAAGAACACGCCCGACGAGTACAGCCAGGTCCGCATGATGAACGGCAGCAGTTGGTTCATGTCGCGGGCGAAGGCCCCGATGCGCGCGAGGACCAGGCTGGCGCCGATGTTGAACATCGTCTGGAGCAGCAGCGCGACCGGGACGAGCAGCCAGGACCATGTCAGCGGCTCTCCGGTCACCAGCACCAGCACGGCCAGCACGCCCATGGAGATCAGGAGTTGTTGCAGCTCCTGCACCGTGTAGGCGAGCGGTAGCGCCGCGCGGGGGAAGTGCAGCGCCCTGATCAGCGAGAGGTTGCCCGAGATCGACTTGGCGCCGCCGCTGACGGCCCGCTGTGTGTATGTGAACACGAACATTCCGGTGATCAGGAACGCCGTGTAGTTGTCCATGCCCTTGGCGGCGCCGAGGATCAGGCCGAACATCAGCCAGTAGATCGCGGCGTTGAGCAGCGGCGTGAGCACCTGCCAAAGCTGCCCCAGCGCCGAATTGCTGTACTTCGAGATGTTCCGCGAAGTGGCGTAGGTCAGCACGAAGTGCCTGCGCTCCCAAAGCTGGCGCAGGTAGACGGGCAGACTTGGGCGTGCGATGGCACGTCGAAGCCCGTATCGCTCGGCGAGCTGGGCCAGCGACTCCTTCCCGGCGGAAGGGGTGCCGTCTTTCCGGCCGCCCGCCCGGGCGTCCGCGAGCGCGGATTCCGGCTGGCTCATGGCAAGGACTCTATTGGATCCTGGTGATGGGGATGCCTGCGATGGTGCTCTGTACAGCGACGGGCGCGCACAGACGGTTGGACGTGATCTCTCCGAGTACGGTTCCGGGGCATTTGCAAGGATCTGCAAGCGTTACCCCGGGTTCATCCGCTGCGCTGCGGCCGGGTCAACCGTAGCCCAGGAGACGGCCCCGTGTCGGCAAGCAGGCGAGCATCGGGGCCTTATGTGTATTTTGGACAGACGCTCATGTCCCCTGTAAGACGGGGGATCCCCGTCTGTACACTTCTGGCGAGTTTATGCCTGTTTAAGGCTCTTTGAGCGCCCGTAGTGGTATGCGTGTGACGTCCAGCGGGCGCACGTGTGACCGAACTGCAACGCGCCAGAGACTCCCTGGTGAGAAGTAGTGCGGGATTGTAGCGATCGACTGGCAGGGCGTCGGCAGGGTTCGACCGTGTCGGCCGAGGCGGGGGTAACCAGGCCCTTTCCTTGGCTGCCGGGAGAGCATCGCAGCTCAGAACCATGCCCACCTGAGAGGGAGGAAAGACCCACAATGCGTGTGACCAAGGGCGCACAAATAATCGCCGGTACCGCGCTGCTCGCCCTCGCGGTAGCCGCGTGCGGCGGCGGTGGCGGCGGGAGCACCGGCAGCTCGCCCGGAGCCACCACAGGCGCAAGCGACGCTCCCGTCCGGATGGAGATCGGCGAGCCGCAGAAGCTGTTCTACCCTAGCGACACCACCGAGACCGAGGGCGCCGAGGTCCTCGCCGCTCTCTTTTCTCCCCTCGTGAGCTACAACGAGAACAAGGAAGTCGTCAACGAGGTCGCCCAGTCGATCGAGACCGAGGACAACAAGGTCTGGACGATCAAGCTCAAGCCCGGGTACACGTGGCACAACGGCGAGAAACTGATCGCCCAGAACTACGTCGACGCCTGGAACTTCGCCTCCAACCAGGAGAACCTCCAGTCGGCCAGCTACTTCTTCGGCCGGATCGCCGGCTACGCCGACCTGAACCCGGGTGAGGGCAAGACGCCCACCACCAAGGAGATGTCGGGCCTCAAGGCGGTGGACGACACCACCCTGGAGGTGACGCTGTCCAAGCCGTTCTCGCAGTTCCCGGTCATGCTCGGCTATACCGCGTTCTATCCGCTGCCGAAGGCCGCGTTCGGCCCCGACGGCAAGGTGACCGAGGAGTTCGCCAAGAAGCCCATCGGGCAGGGGCAGTTCTCGATCGACAAGCCGTACGGCAAGGGCACCGACCAGACGATCGACCTGACCAGGTACGACGCCTTCGCCGGTGCGAAGCCGAAATTCAGCAAGCTGCAGTTCAAGATCTACACTAGCACCGAGACGGCGTACAACGACCTGCGCGGTGGCGAGCTCGACATCATCGACCAGCTCGCGGCCTCCTCGATCTCCTCGGCCAAGTCCGACCTCGGTGAGCGCTACATCGAGCAGCCCGACGCCGGCATCGGCTACGTCGGCTTCCCGCTGAAGTACAACAAGGAATACGAGAACGTCAAGGTCCGCGAGGCCATCGCGATGGCCATCGACCGGAAGACGATCGCCGAGAAGGTCTTCTCCGGCACCCGCGCCCCGGCCGACGACTTCATCAACCCGGCCATCGCGGGTTACAAGCAGGGCGCCTGCACGGTCTGCATCTTCGACCCCGCCAAGGCCAAGGAGGTCTACACGGCGGCGAACGGCCCCAAGAAGCTGGAGCTGGGCTACAACGCCGACGGTGGCCACAAGGAGTGGATCGAGGCCGTCGCGATCAACCTGCGGGCCAGCCTGGGCGTCGAGGTCACGGTCAAGCCGTTCGAGAAGTTCCAGGCGATCCTCGACGAGCTGGACGCCAAGAAGTACACCGGTATGTTCCGGATGGGCTGGGCGATCGACTACCCGTCCCCGGAGAACTACCTGACCCCCATCTTCTCCACCGAAGCGGCCAAGACCGGCTCCAACTACGCCGGCTACTCCAGCAAGGAGTTCGACGACCTGCTGGTGAAGGGCGACACCGCCGAGACGCCGGAGGCGGGCCTGGAGGCCTACCGCCAGGCGGCCGACGTCCTGAACAAGGAACTCCCATATGTCCCGGTCTACTTCTACAAGATCAACGCGGGGTATTCAGAGCACCTCAAGAGTGTGAAGATTAACCTGCTCAACCAGGTTGAGTGGGAGTCCGTCGAGAAGGCCTAGAAGGATTCTCCGAAGCCGGGCGCGCACCCCGCGCCCGGCCCGGGAGAAGATCGCATGAGGGCAGTCTGCTTGGCACCGCAAACCCTGGGTACCGAGGCTGCCCTTTTGCGCATGTATGGGAGGCTTTAGTGGGCCGCTACGTCATAAGACGTCTTATCCAGGCGATCCCAGTGCTACTGGGCGCCACCCTGCTGATTTTCGCTGTCGTCTTCGCACTGCCTGGTGATCCCATCGCGGCGCTGGCGGGCGAGAAGCGGGGCAATCCGGTCGTCGTCGCTCTGCTGCGTGAGCAGTATCACCTGAACGACCCGCTTATCGTGCAGTACGGCTACTACATCAGCGGCGTGTTCCAGGGCAATCTCGGCCGGACCTACGCCAACGTGGAAGTATCCGAGATCATCGCGGCGAAGTTCCAGGTGACCGTCAACCTGGCGATCACCGCGCTGGTCCTTGAGGCGCTGATCGGCGTCGGTCTCGGCCTGTGGGCGGCGCTGCGCCGCGGCAAGGCCACCGACAGCATGATCCTCGCCTCGACGCTGATCCTCGTCTCGGTGCCCGTCCTGGTCACCGGCTTCGTGCTGCAACTTCTGCTCGGTGTCCAGCTCAGGAGGTGGACCGGCGTCGAGATCTTCCCGATCGCCGGTGTGTCCGACGGCTGGATCAGCTATGTCGTCCCCGGCTTCGTGCTGGCGGGCTCGTCGATCGCCTATCTGACCCGGCTCACCCGGACCAGCCTGGTGGAGAACCTGCGCGCCGACTACGTGCGAACGGCCGTGGCCAAGGGCATGCCACGAAGACGCGTGGTCGGACGGCACGCGCTGCGCAACGCCCTGATCCCGTTGATCACGTTCCTCGGGGCCGACCTGGGCACGCTCATGGGCGGCGCGGTGATCACAGAATCGATCTTCAACATCCCCGGAATCGGGCAAGAGCTGTTCAGATCGGTACACGAGCGACAACAACCGGTGGTGGTCGGCATCGTCACCATCCTGGTGCTCGTGTACATCCTGGCCAACCTGGTCGTCGACCTGCTCTACGCTGTGCTGGACCCGAGGATCCGCTATGAGTGACATTCGACCCGCAGGCCCGCTGGACCCTGAGACCCAGCAGCGCGAAGCGCTGGACCAGGTCGCCCCGGCCGCCGCCCCCGACACCGCGCAGCCCGGCGTGCCGCCGTCCGCGCAGCCGAAGACCAAGAAGAAGGACGGCAAGCCGGCCAGCCTGTGGTCCGACGCGTGGTACGACCTGCGTCGCCGGCCGCTCTTCATCGGCTCGGCCATCATGATTTTCATCTTGCTGGTCATGGCGATCTTCCCGCAACTGTTCACTTCGGTGAACCCGTACGACGCGGCCACCTGCCAGCTCATCGACGCCCGCACGCCCCCCAGCGCGGGCCACCTGTTCGGGCAGGACAACCAGGGCTGCGACGTCTTCGCCAAGACGATCTACGGTGCCCGGGTCTCGATCATGGTCGGCGTGACCACGATGATCGTCACCGCCCTGTTCGGCGGCCTGCTCGGGCTGATCGCCGGGTTCCGCAGCGGGGCGACCGACGTGATCCTCTCCAGGACGACGGAGATCTTCTTCGCCATCCCGCTGATCCTGGGCGCGCTGCTGATCCTGGTGATCTTCGGCCGGGGCAACGTGTGGACGGTGATGCTGGCGCTGTCGGTGCTGGCCTGGCCGATGACGTTCCGCATCATGCGGGCGGCGGTGATCACCGCCAAGAACCAGGACTACGTCATGGCCGCACGGGCGCTCGGCGCGGGGGCCGGCCGGATCATGTTCCGGCACATCCTGCCGAACGCGCTCGCCCCCGTGATCGTCATCGCGATGATCAACCTGGGCGGGTTCATCGCGGCCGAGGCGGCGCTGTCCTACCTCGGAGTCGGCATCCAGTCACCGGAGATCTCCTGGGGTCTGATGATCGCCGATGCCCGCGACCGGTTCCTGGAGGCGTGGCACCCGCTGATCTTCCCGTCGATCTTCCTCAGCATCACCGTCCTGGCGTTCATCATGCTCGGCGACGCCGTCCGCGACGCGCTCGATCCGAAGTTGCGATAAGGGGGATCCGTGAAATCCGCGAAGACAACCGCCACCGATGTGTTGCCCGCCGAGGGAGGGCTGGGCAACGACGCGCTGCTTGAGGTGGACGATCTGCATGTGGAGTTCGTCACCCGGGCAGGGCTGGTCAAGGCAGTCAACGGGGTGAGCTACTCGCTCAGGCCCGGTGAGAGCCTGGCGGTGCTCGGCGAATCCGGGTCCGGCAAGTCGGTGACCGCTCAGGCGATCATGGGCATCCTCGACATGCCGCCGGCCAGGATCCCCCATGGTTCGATCAAGTTCCGCGGTACCGACCTGCTCAAGCTGAGCGAGGACGCCCGCGCGCAGATCCGCGGCCAGCGGATCGCGATGATCTTCCAGGACGCGCTGTCCGCGCTCAACCCGGTCTTCACCGTGGGCTGGCAGATCAGCGAGATGTTCCGGGTACACCGCGGCATGTCCAAGCGCGACGGGATGAAGAAGGCCGTCGAGCTGATGGAGCGCGTCCGCATCCCGGCCGCCAGGCAGCGGGTGAGCGACTACCCGCACCAGTTCTCCGGCGGTATGCGGCAGCGCATCATGATCGCGATGTCCATCGCGCTGGACCCGGAGGTGCTGATCGCCGACGAGCCCACCACCGCGCTGGACGTGACGGTGCAGGCTCAGATCATGGAACTGCTCGCCGAACTCCAGCGCGAGAGCAACATGGGCCTGATCCTCATCACCCACGACCTCGGGGTGGTGGCGGACGTCGCCGACAAGATCGCCGTCATGTACGCCGGGCGCATCGTCGAGAACGCCCCGGTACGCGACATCTACAAGAACCCCGGCCACCCCTACACCAAGGGACTGCTGGAGTCGATCCCCCGCGTGGACCAGAAGGGCCAGGAGCTCTACGCGATCAAGGGGCTCCCGCCCAACCTGCTGGACATGCCCTCGGGCTGCGCCTTCCACCCGCGCTGCCCGTACCGCCAGGACAACTGCGTCACCGACGTCCCCCCGCTGAACGAGATCAACCTGGACCGCAACAGCGCGTGCCACTACTGGAGGGAGGTCCTCGATGGCAGCCACGGGTGAGCGGGTCCTTGAGGTCCGTGACCTGGTCAAGCACTTCCCGCTGACCCAGGGGATCGTCTTCAAGCGGCAGATCGGCCAGATCAAGGCCGTGGACGGGGTCTCCTTCGACCTGCACAGGGGCGAGACCCTGGGCGTCGTGGGCGAGTCGGGCTGCGGCAAGTCCACGCTGGCCAAGGTGCTGATGGCGCTGGAACGGCCGACCTCGGGCAGCGTGAAGATCAACGGCGTGGACATGGCCGCCGCCAAGGGCGGCGCGCTCAAGCGGATGCGCCGCAACGTGCAGATGGTGATGCAGGACCCGTACACCTCGCTCAACCCGAGAATGACGGTCGGCGACATCATCGGCGAGCCGTACGAGATCCACCCCGACGTGGCCCCGAGGGGCGACCGGCGGCGCAAGGTGCAGGAGCTGCTGGAGGTGGTCGGCCTCAACCCCGACCACATCAACCGCTACCCGCACCAGTTCTCCGGCGGCCAGCGGCAGCGCATCGGGATCGCCAGGGGCCTGGCGTTGCAGCCGGAGATCATCATCTGTGACGAGCCGGTCTCCGCGCTCGACGTGTCCATCCAGGCACAGGTGATCAACCTGCTGGAGCGGTTGCAGAACGAGTTCAACCTGGCGTACATCTTCATCGCCCACGACCTGTCGGTGGTGCGCCACATCTCCGACCGGGTCGCGGTGATGTACCTGGGCAAGCTCGTCGAACTCGGCAAGGACACCGAGATCTACGACAAGCCCGCCCATCCGTACACGCAGGCGCTGCTCTCCGCCGTACCGGTCCCTGACCCGGAGGGCCGCGAGCATCGGGAGCGGATCATCCTACAGGGCGACCCGCCGTCCCCGGCGAACCCGCCCTCGGGCTGTCGCTTCCGCACCCGTTGCTGGAAGGCGCAGGAGATCTGCGCGAAGGAGGAGCCGCTGCTGGAGATCCGCGCCGGCACGGCTCACGAGAGCGCCTGTCACTTCGCCGAGAGCCAGGACATCGTGCACGCCTGACACGGGCCGTCAAGGCGCGTCTGAGCCCTCCACAGGCCGGTCTTGTGGAGGGCTCAGCCGTTTCGGTTCGCCAGTGGCGCCGGCGATCAGCGGGCGGTGGCCGCCCCGGCCGCGCCCGCCGCTCCGGCGGCTCCGGCCGCGGCCCCCGTGGCACCGCCGACCGCACCACCGGCGACGCCGCCCAGGGCGCTGCCGTTGGTCAGGCCGGTGACCATGCCGACCAGGTCACCCAGCGGGTCCTGGGCCACCGCGGACGCGGCCCCGGCCATGCCGAACGCGGCCATGCCGACGATGGCGGTCGCGACGAAAATGCGTCGGATCATTTGCTACTTCCCCCGAAGCTCTCCCGGGGTACGTGTGATCACTGACCGTCCCCGGGTGGATGCGATATGTCCCCGACAGCCTCGCACCCCACCCAGCGCCCAAGGCGCCGACTTGACGGTTAACTCAGCCGTTCATTGCGTCCAGAGGACATCCCCATACCGCGATCAAACGCGGATCACCTTTGTCAGGGGGCGTTCGGGGGTGTGGTCGGGGAGGAACCAGCGGAACCAGATGCGGCCACGTTCGTGGCCGGCCGTGGAGACCCAGTTGGGCATGCCCGGGTCCGTGGCCGAGATCACGATGCGCCAGGAGCCGTCCGGCTCGTACTCCACCTGCCCCCCGTTGATGGTCACCCGCTCCCACGCGTAGTCGTACGTGTGCTGGAACGGGTTCCACAGGCACATGTTCCAGAAGGCGCACTCCGGCGAGCGCCCCTCGATGATCAACGCTTCCCCCTGCCGCAGGTCGAAGGACCCCATCGCGTACGCCGCGTCGCCCGCCGCCCACCCGAAGGTCGTGGTCGGCACCGGGTAGGGCTCGGCGACGTCGTTCTCCTCCACCAGCGGCAGTACCAGCGTGGACTGCTCGCGCAGCCAGGTCAGCGCCGCCGTGAACCGCCGGGCGAGGTCGGCGTCGGTCTCCCTGGGCGGGTCGTCGGGGGCGTCCAGGCACTCGATGCGCCAGGTGGCCCGGCGGCTCGTTTCCGGGGCCACGAGGTAGTCGCGGGTGATCGCGCACACGACGTCGGATTCGAGGCGCAGCCAGTTGGCGGCGCTGTCGCGCGGCGGGTCGTCGGGCGAGAGGATCAGCTCGAAGGAGCCGTCCGCGCCGAAGCGCAGGGTCCGGTCGTTGGCGGTGGCGACGATCCGTTCGGCGTAGCGGCCGTCGTCGGGCCCGCCGTACAGGGTGAGCGACATGTACGCGGCGTCGGCGCGCTGCCCGGTGATCAGGTAGGTGCGCTCGGGGTCGAGCGGGGTGAAGCAGAAGTAGGCGTCGGCGTTGTCGCCGCCCCACTTGGCGTACGGCCAGACGATGTCGGTGAAGCGCGGCCGGTGGGGGTGCGCCCAGACCTGTGTGTCGAGCGCCACGCGCAGCAGCGAGAACGCCCAGGCACGACCTTCGGCCTTGGTGCGTTCGTCGAAGGTCGGGTCGGAGGAAACGCCCTGTTCGATGCGTGCCAGCTCGGCGAGGATCTCGTGGAAGACTGCGGAGCTGTCCGGGACGCCTGCGGTGCGGAGCGCGCTCATGGGGCCAATAGTGGCATACGGGCACCTTCGCCAACATCCCTTGACAACCGCCGCTATAGATCCATCCGGCGGGGTGCTCAGCAGCCGCCGGCGGACCGGCTCCCGCGCCGGTCGCGTATCGCGATGCTCACCCCCAGGAGCACGCTGACCAGGATCAACGCCGCCCCGACGAGCCGCCGCGAGGGCGTCGAGTCATCCGGTGGGGGACCGCCGCCGAAGTAGACGGGACCGGCGGGCGGCCCGCCGGGGCGAATCGCCGGAGATTGCGCATTCGCCGGGGTTTTCGTGAATTCGGGCTTATGTGCATCCCGGGCGTGTCCGTTGCCCATCGGCGTCAGCAGCCCTGCGGTGACCCGGCGCCTGGTGTACCGCTCGGCCTGTTCCAGCGCGAGGTCCGCGCGGACCACGCCGTGCCCGTAGGCCGCGTCGTGGCCGGTGGCGGGGCGGCGCGCGGTCCCGCGCTCCACCGCCCGGCGCACCTGCGCCGGGGACAGCTCCGGGTATCGCGCGCGGACCAGCGACACGACGCCCGCGACCATGGCCGCCGCCGAACTGGTGCCGTCGCCCACCACGTAGGAGCCGGGGCCGTCCGCGCTCACGATCCGCGCCCCCGGCGCGACCACCGAGAGGTACTCCTGCCGGTTGGAGAACCGGGGCACCCGCAGGGACTCGTCCACCGCGCCCACCGCGATCACCCCGGGGTAGGCGGCCGGGAAGTTCTTTCTGTTGCCGTTCGCGCCGTCGTTGCCGGAGGAGGCGACCAGGACCACGCCTCGGTCGATCGCGTACTGGACGGCCTCCTCTTCGGCGGCCGAACCCTCCCAGGTGCCGCTGCCGCCGCCGAGCGACATGCTGATCACGTCGGCCCCGTGGTCGGTGGCGTAGCGGATGCCCTTGGCCAGCGCGTTGGTGCTCCGCCCGGCCAGGCGTTTGCGCTGCGGGTCGTCGTTCTCCAGGGTGACCCGCACGGACAGCACCCGCGCCTTGGGGGCGACGCCGAGCACGCCGCTCGCGTCGTGCTCGCCGTGCCCGCGCCCGGCGATCAGGCTGGCCATCGAGGTGCCGTGGTGGCCGGAGTAGCGCGATGACACGCCTCGGTCGCCGGTGAAGTCGGGGCCCACGGTGACCGCGCCCGCGAGGTCGGGGTGGCGGGGATCGACGCCCGTGTCGAGCACGGCGACCAGTACGCCCTCGCCGCGGGTGTGCCGCCAGGCTTCGGCCGCGCGTAACGCGGTGAGCGGCCACTGTTTGGCCCGCGCCGCCGTGCCGACGTCGTCGGCGCGGACCGGCGCTCCCGGCACGACCGCGACCAGGGCGGGCAGCGCGAACAGCGCCGCCGCCAGGACGACCGGGGCGCGGGGCGGGCGGCCATCGCGGCTCACCGGGCTCACCGGGCTCACCGGGTGAGGTCCCGGTGCAGGGTGACGGCCAGCTCGCGGGCCAGCCGGGGCAGCCGGCCGTCGATCGGGGAGCCCGGTGTGTACGGCCGGCCGTCGGCGTAACCCGCCGAGGTGAGCACCACGTACCGGTGCTCCCCGGCGGCCAGCGCGCCCGCGACGTACTGGCGTTCGCCGAACCCCTCCGCCGCGCCCCCCGCGAACCCCGCCGGGCGGACCGACGGCGGGCGCAGCCGGGGCCGCCCCGACTGCTGCGTGGCGAGCCGCCGCGCGACCCGCGAGGCCGCGTCCGCCGCCGAGTCGGACAGCACCGCGATCCCCGCCGTGGCGACGTAGGTCTGCGTGCCGTCGGCGTAGGTCGCGCGCAGCGTGGTCAGGCAGCCGAGCCGGTTCAGTGCCCGCGCGGCGGCCGGTTGCAGCGCCCGCTCGCAGGGGGCCTCCGCGGCGACCCCGGTCAGGCGGTAGCGGACGGCGGCCCCCGACGGGCTGGTGCCCGGCAGCATGGCGGGGAAGATGCGCGCGGCGGGCCAGGTGCGCCAGCGGTCGGCGACCGGGGCCCCGGTGCCGCTGTGCGCGGGCGGCCAGGAGTGCGCGATCAGGCCGATCGCCGCGGCGAGGATGACGGGCAGCGCGTACGGCTTGCGGAGGAACGCCCACACCGGCCACGGGCGGCGTCTGCGGTGTGCGCCGCGGCGACGCGTGTCACGTGCTTCGGTCAAGTGCGCCCTCGCCAAAACGGATCAGGCCGCGGCTCACGGGCCCGCTCCCCGATCATCCGCTGGTGCCGGGCTCATTCTGACATGCGAGCGCGCGCCGACGCGGCGTATCGGTGAACAAACCGATACCCACGGTAGTGAGATAGGGCCATGATTTTGGCGCGGGCATTACCGGGCCCCGCCCGGCCTCTTGCCCACGGCTGCGCCCACCAAGTCTGCACAACCGACATGAAGGCCCGCAAATTGCCTACTACGATGGCTCCGGGCCGCGCGCTCGTGACGTGACCGTCGCGGGCCCGACCGAGGAGGACAGCATGGACACCGCGCCGGTGGACGGTGACAGTGACGCCCCCGATGACGCCCCCGAAGAAGCTCCCGCGCAGACGACCGGCGGTCTCACCGAACGCGACCGCGAGATTCTCGCGTTCGAGCGCCAGTGGTGGCGCTACGCGGGCGCCAAGGAGCAGGCGATCCGCGAGGCGTTCGGATTCTCCGCCACCCGCTACTACCAGTTGCTCGGCGAGCTGGTCGAGCGCCAGGAGGCGCTGGCCCACGACCCGATGCTGATCAAGCGGCTGCGCCGGTTGCGCGCCGCCAGGCAGCGCGAGCGGGCCGCCCGCCGGCTCGGCATGCGTCCGTGACGGTCAGGGTAAGGGAAGCGGATGAGCGACCAACCTGCTGAGGCCACCCCCGCGGAGCTGCCGTGGCCGCGCACGGCCGCGGGGTCGGTGGGGCTCGACAAGATCGTGGCCGATCCGTCCGGCGCGGTCATCGGGCTCGACTTCGACGGCACACTGTCGCCGATCGTGGCCGATCCCACCGCCGCCCGCGTGCATCCCGCCGCCCCCGGCGTGCTGGCCGCGCTGGGCGCGGCCGTCGGGACGGTCCTGATCCTTACCGGTCGCCCGGCGGCCTCGGCGATCGAGTACGGCGGCGGCGCGGACGCCGCGCTGGCCGACGTGCCGGGGCTGGTGGTGCTCGGGCAGTACGGCGTGGAGCGCTGGGAGGCCGGAGAGCTGACCTCCCCGCCGCCCCCGGCGGGCGTGGCCGCGGCCCGTGCCGCGCTGCCCCAGGTCCTGGCCGCGGCCGGGGTGCCGGACGCGTGGGTCGAGGACAAGGGCAGGGCGCTGGCCGTCCACACGCGCCGGACCGCCGACCCGGCCGCCGCGTTCGCGGCGCTGACCGAGCCGCTCACCGCGCTCGCCGCCCGGCACGACCTGATCGTCGAGCCGGGGCGCCTGGTCCTGGAGCTGCGGCCCCCCGGCACGGACAAGGGCGACGCGCTGTCCGCCTTCCTGGCCGAGCGGTCCGCCCGCTCGGTGATGTACGTCGGCGACGACCTGGGCGACCTGGCCGCCTTCGACGCGGTACGCCAGTCCGGCCTGCCCGGCGTGACCGTGTGCAGCGGCTCGGCCGAGGTGACCGCGCTGAGCGAGCGCGCCGACATCATCGTGGACGGCCCGGACGGCGTGGTGGCGCTGCTGCGGGCGCTGGCCGGGGCGGTCAGCCGCCCAGGGCGTCGAGCTGCTGACTGAACCACGCGGCGGGCGGCAGCGCGGTCGCCGCGTCGCGCAGCCGTTCGCCTCTGCGCGTGCGCTCCTCCTCCGGCATCGTCAGGGCCTGGTGCAGGGCCCGTGCGGTGCCGGAGACGTCGTAGGGGTTGACCAGGATCGCGTCCCGGCCCAGCTCGGCCGCCGCGCCGGCCTCGCGGGAGAGCACCAGCGCCGAGCGCGGTGACAGGATCGGGCCCTCCTTGGCCACCAGGTTCATCCCGTCGCGGATGGGGTTGACCAGCAGCACGTCGGCCATCCGGTAGGCGGCCAGCGAGCGCGGGTAGTCGTCGTGGACGTTGAGGATCAGCGGGTCCCAGTCCTCGGTGGCGTAGTCGTCCTCGATCTCCTTGGCGCAGCGCTGCACCGCCGCGGTGTACTCCCGGTACTCCGGCAGGTCGTGCCGCGACGGGTAGGCGAAGGCCAGATGGACGACCCGGCCGTGCCACTCCGGGTGCTGCGCCAGGAACTCCCGGTAGGACAGCAGGCCGCGCACGATGTTCTTGGACAGCTCGGTACGGTCGATCCGGACGATCAGCCGCCGGCCGCCGACCCGCTGCCGCAGCGCGGCCATGTGCGACTCGACGTCCGGTTCCAGCGCCCGCGCCCACAGGGCCTCGCCGTCCACGCCGAGCCCGTGGACGCCGATCCTGGTCGTCCGGCCCCCGTGGGTGACGGTACGTCGGGCGCGATCGACCCGGGCGCCGAGCACGACCTCGCAGCAGTCCATGAACGCCGCCGCCCACCGTTCGGTGAGGAACCCGGCGTGGTCGGCCCCCAGGATGCCGGACAGCACCTCGATGCCCACGTCGTCGGGCAGCAGAGTGAAGTACTCCGGCGGGGCCCACGGCGTGTGCGAGAAGTGCGCGATCCGCACGTCGGGCCGTTCGCCGCGGAGCATCGCCGGGGCCAGCGTGAGGTGGTAGTCCTGGATCATCACCCGCGCGCCCGGCCCGGCCTGCTCGGCGAGCGCCAGCGCGAACGCCGCGTTGTAGGACTGGTACGACTCCCACTCGCGGCGGAACCTGCCGTCGAAGTGCGGCGCGTTGGGCGTGTCGTAGAGCAGGTGGTTGACGAACCACAGGGTCGAGTTGGCGACCGCGTTGTAGGCCCGGTGGAAGGTCGCGGGCGGGATGTCCAGCATGCGCAGCGGGCCGGTGTCGTATCCGGCGTGGTCCAGGCGTCCGCCGGGGGCCAGTCGTACGGCGGAGCGGTCGCCGTCGGACAGCGCCGCGCACACCCACAGCACGTCCATCTGCTTGACCACGCCGGACAGGCCGGAGACCAGGCCGCCACCGCCCCTGCGCATGGTCAGCTCGCCGCCCTCGGAGAGGGTGAAGGAGACCGGGCCGCGGTTGGAGGCCACCAGGACAGCGTTCAACGTTAGACCACCGTTCCTTCGCCGTGGGACGCTTGCGGGAAGGTTAACCAACCCTGATCCCTGACCATAGGATGTCCAGGACTCACGGCTGATGGGGACCCGAATGGCGCTGGACGAGACGACCGAGCAACTGGCCCGCGCCGCCGCGCAGGGTGACCACCGGGCACTCGGCGAGCTGCTGCGGCGGATCGAGCCCGACGTGCTGCGGCACTGTGGCCGCATCCTTCCCTACCACCACGACGCCGAGGAGGCGTGCCAGGACACCCTGCTCGCCGTGGCCCGCAACATCGGCCGGTTCGAGGGGCGGGCACGGTTCAGCACCTGGCTGCACATCGTGACGGCCAACTGCGCGCGCACGACGTACCGCACGCTCAAGCGCCGGGCGGCCGAGCAGAGTTCGGACGAGCTGCCCATGCAGCGGCCCGACGTCCGCAGGGTGAGCGTGATCGCGGGGTCGCGGCTCGACCTGCTCGACGCGATGGAGGCGCTGGAGGCCGACAAGCCGGACCTCGCGCAGGCGCTGGTGTTACGTGACATCTGCCAGCTCGACTACGCGGAGGTGGCAGAGCAGCTCCAGATCCCGCTCGGCACGGCCAAGTCACGCATCCACCAGGCGCGCAAGTTCGTGCAGGCGGCTCTGGGCGACGCCTACGGAGGCTGATCCGGACCGATCTCTGGACGGTTGCCGTCTTGAATGTTGAGATGGCTCGTCACGGATGTCCGATTGCCGGGTAGAGTGCGAGCGAGCCTGTGCGTCAGGCTCGCCAGACTTCACAACTTCATATTGCTCATCCAGAGGGGTGGAGGGACCGGCCCTGCGAAGCCCCGGCAACCTTCCCGGTGATCAGCGCTCGCGACATGGCGAGAGGCCGGCCGGGACAGGTGCCAAATCCGGCCTGTGATCAAGGCGGTCGCAGGCGAAGATGAGGGAAAGGCCTCGCTTCCATGGCGCTCGCGACACACGACAAGCCCGCCACCACCGACTTCGGCGCCGCCGTCGCCCTCTCCTGCCGCGAGTGCGGCACCCGTTACGACCTCGGCCCTGACTTCGCCTGTATCGAGTGTTTCGGCCCTCTGGAGGTCGCCTACGAGTTCGGGCCGGTCACGCGCGAGGAGATCGCGGCGGGGCCGGCCAACGTATGGCGGTACCGCGCGCTGCTCCCGGTACCGGCCGACGTGGCGGACAAGCCCAACCTGGCCCCCGGCTGGACCAAGCTGGTGCGGGCCGACCGGCTGGCCGCCGAGCTGGGCCTGCGCTCGCTGCACATCAAGGACGACTCGGGCAATCCCACCCACTCCTTCAAGGACCGTGTGGTGGCCATCGCCGTCGAGGCCGCCCGCAACTTCGGCTTCCACACCCTGTCCTGCTCCTCGACGGGCAACCTCGCGGGCGCGGTCACGGCGGCGGCGGCGCGGGCCGGGCTCGACGCCTGCGTGTTCATCCCCGCCGACCTGGAGCAGGCCAAGGTGGTCATGGGGTCGGTGTACGGCGGCAGGCTCGTCGGCATCGAGGGCACCTACGACGAGGTCAACCGGTTCTGCTCGGAGCTGATCGGCGACCCGCTGGGCGACAAGTGGGGGTTCGTCAACGTCAACCTGCGGCCCTACTACGCGGAGGGCTCCAAGACCCTCGCCTACGAGATCGCCGAGCAGCTCGGATGGCGGCTGCCCGAGCAGATCGTGATCCCGATCGCGTCCGGCTCGCAGCTCACCAAGATCGACAAGGGCTTCGCCGAACTGATCAAGCTGGGCCTGGTCGAGGACCGGCCCTACAAGGTCATCGGGGCGCAGGCGGCGGGGTGCGCGCCGGTGGCGACGGCGTTCCGCGCCGGGCATGACGTGATCAAGCCCGTCAAGCCGAACACCATCGCCAAGTCGCTGGCCATCGGCAACCCGGCGGACGCGCCGTACGTGCTGGACATCGTCCGCCGTACCGGCGGGGTGGTGGAAGATGTCACCGACGACCAGATCGTGGACGCGATCCGGCTGCTGGCCCGCACCGAGGGCATCTTCGCCGAGACTGCGGGCGGCGTGACCGTCGGGGTCCTGACCAAGCTGGTCCGCGAGGGCCGCCTCGACCTCGAGGCCGAGACCGTGGTCCTCAACACCGGCGACGGCCTGAAGACCCTCGACGCGGTCGCGGACCACGCGCGTCCCTCGGCGGTGATCCGCCCGTCCCTCGACGCCTTCCGCGCGACCGTTGCCGAGTGAACCGCATATCTGACGAAAGTGAGCTGAAAATGAGCGTTTCTGTGCGTATTCCGACGATTTTGCGCACATACACCGATGGTGCGGCGGAGGTCGGCGGGGAGGGCGCGACGCTGCGCGAGGTCTTCCAGAAGCTGGACGCGGACTATCCGGGCATCGGGGCCCGCATCCTGGACGAATCCGGAAAGATCCGGCGTTTTGTGAACGTGTATGTGGGGGATGAGGACGTCCGTTTTTCGGATGGCCTCGACACGGCGACGCCTGAAGGCGTTCAGGTCTCCGTCATCCCGGCGGTCGCGGGAGGCGCCCGCTGAGGGTGTCCCCAGCGGTACATTTCGGTGTCCTGGACGGGAGCGAGCGAGTACGGCGGTACGGCGTCGCTCGCCCCGATACCGAACCGGCATGATCGCCCGGCGCCCGGAGCCCCCCACCATCACGGCACCACCGGGCCGACCGCGACGACGACCCCCGCCAGGAGCCCGCTAAGGCGGGCCGTATGCGCCTCCGGCCCTTGCCGGTGGCGGCCTGCTGAGTGCGGCCCTTACAGCGGCCCGAGCCGGGGGCCTGCTGAGGTGGGGCCTTGCGGTGGCGGCCTGTGCTGGGAGCCTGCTGGGCGGGGCGCATTTGCGTCCGGTCTGGCCTGGGGGCATCCGCTCCCGCGTGTGCACACTCGGCCCTAGGTCCCGGGCCATCCGCTTCTGCGTGCGTGTCTGGCCTTGCTTCGGCCGCCTGCTCCTTTGACGCACGGTGCCCGCGCCGGCGGGCGCTGGCGGGGGGCCGGGACCGTGTAGGGGGTACGCGGTATGTGGTGGGGGCGGGTTGATCGACGGGGCGGCGGGTAGATCATTCTTCGTGGCCGCGTCGGATGTGTGCCGTCTGCCGAGTATGTCGTCCCGGTATGGGACCAGCTCCGCCATGCCCGCGTTCCACCGCCGGCACAGCGGCCCATCCGCGCCCCCCGCAAGCCTCAGGACAGGCGGTGAGCTCGGCTAAAAGCCCGCCTGGCACGTGATAGCCGTGCCTCGGTAATCGGCACTATTACGGATGTCGGCGCTTGACTGGCACGCCTTCACCTCCCGCCGGTGCCGTATTCGGCGTTCCCTCGCCGCCATTCCCGCCAGGGCCTGTGCCGGGCTTCCGCCCACCGGTCGCCGCGCCGGATTGCGGCCCCCGGGGCGGCCGGTGCCGGGGGCGGACTTGTGACATGAGGGCTTACCGGCCCTATTGGCCGACACCCCGGTCGGTCAGCCCTGACTCACCTGTCAGACCCGAGTGTGACTGATGGGTATTCGTGTGTTTGCGTACCGCTATTTCCGCACCGCGTCAGAGGTGAGGGTCATTCGCGTTTGGGGTGTTCGGATGTCCGTACGACGGCCGCTCCCGCCCCCCGGAAGCGCTCCCACCTGCTAGGAGAGGCCCCGGCGGGGAGGCGGTGGTTACAGAACTCCAACCACTTCATTACATCGGGTGGGGGCCCATAACGGGGCGAGGGGGTTGGGGTGCTGTGTGCGGGTTGTGCGGGAAGCGTCGCAGTCCGTGGAGGGAATGGGGTTATGGCCCTGGAAGTCTGTGCCCGGGGCGCCCCAAGACGGGCGGCTAAGCGGGCACTGTTCCATTCCCGTCATAGGTAATGGTGCAAGATTTAACCATAGATTCGATGGAAGAAAAGTCTCTCAACAAGCTATGAGCGAACGTCAAGAGTGAGTTTGCGCCCTGACTCTGTTGCTCAATGCCGTCCCACAGGTATGGTCGAGTTCGATCGACGTAGCCGAGTACGAGTAAGAAGTTGGTCTCCCAACTATCCGGGAGTTCCACACTTCCGGCTCTATCTCCGCCTCGGAGATCGCGGGCCGCGCAGAGGAATGGGTGCGGCCCGGAGCCCAGCAAGAGGAGTCGGAAAGTGGCGCAGGGCACCGTCAAGTGGTTCAACGCGGACAAGGGCTACGGCTTCATCGCGGTAGACGGTGGTAAGGATGTGTTTGTCCATTACTCGGCAATCATGATGGACGGTTACCGTTCGTTGGAGCAGGGCCAGCGGGTGGAGTTCGAGATCACCCAGGGGCAGAAGGGGCCCCAGGCTGAGTCCGTCCGGACGGTCTGAGCCGCATAGCCGGCCCGTCGGCGTCGAGGGTGACCCCGAGCCGCCGGGCAGGTGAGGCGGGTCATCCACACGTGGAACGTCTGGTGGGCCGGTGTGTCCGGAAAGCGTGCGGCAGCGCAGTCCGCGCGGTTCCGCCGGATGCCGCCGGCCCACCCGAAGGGACCGGGCCTTCCCCTTTCCGCAGTTCGGTCCCTTTCCTTACCGCAAAAACTGCACAATCACACAAACACACGCCGTATCCAGATCCGCCGGTGGCCGGTGACCCTCACCAGGCCACCGGCGGATCAGCGTTGCGGGCGACGCGCGCGGGCGCCCCAGGAGGGGTGAGAGATCGGCAGGTCAGCAGGTCACAAGGGTTCACGCTTGCACTCCCCGGGGTAGAGTGCTAAACAGTTCGTTGGCACTCTCCTGTCGAGAGTGACAAACCGGGATCGAGGCGATGGGGCCTCGCCGACCACGACGTCCGGTGTCGTGCGGAAGCGGGTCCACATGCCGTCGCGGGCGTCGGCTCGATCCGCTGCAAGCCACCCTGTATCTGGGAGGTCTAGCCTTATGGCAGCCAAGATGATCGCGTTTGACGAGGACGCCCGGCGCGGTCTCGAGCGCGGTATGAACCAGCTCGCCGACGCCGTGAAGGTGACCCTTGGGCCCAAGGGCCGCAACGTCGTGCTGGAGAAGAAGTGGGGCGCCCCCACGATCACCAACGACGGTGTGTCGATCGCCAAGGAGATCGAGCTGGAGGACCCGTGGGAGAAGATCGGGGCCGAGCTCGTCAAGGAGGTCGCCAAGAAGACCGACGACGTCGCGGGTGACGGCACCACCACGGCCACCGTGCTCGCCCAGGCGCTGGTCCGCGAAGGACTGCGCAACGTGGCGGCGGGCGCCAACCCGATGGCCCTGAAGAAGGGCATCGAGGCGGCCGTGGAGCGGGTCAGCGAGGAGCTGTCCAAGCTGGCCAAGGACGTGGAGACCAAGGAGCAGATCGCCTCCACCGCGTCCATCTCCGCCGCCGACCCTGAGATCGGCTCGCTCATCGCCGAGGCGATGGACAAGGTCGGCAAGGAAGGCGTCATCACCGTCGAGGAGAGCAACACCTTCGGGCTGGAGCTGGAGCTCACCGAGGGCATGCGCTTCGACAAGGGCTACGTCTCGGGCTACTTCGTGACCGACCCCGAGCGCATGGAGGCGGTCTTCGAGGACGCCTACATCCTCATCGTCAACTCCAAGATCTCGGCCAACAAGGACCTGCTGCCGCTGCTCGACAAGGTCGTGCAGGCCGGCAAGCCGCTGGTCATCATCGCCGAGGACATCGAGGGCGAGGCCCTGGCCACCCTCGTGGTCAACAAGATCCGTGGCCTGTTCCGCTCCGTCGCGGTCAAGGCGCCGGGCTTCGGTGACCGTCGTAAGGCCATGCTGGGCGACATCGCCACGCTGACCGGTGGCCAGGTGGTCTCCGAGGAGCTGGGCCTGAAGCTGGAGACGGCGGGCCTGGACCTGCTGGGCCGGGCGCGGAAGATCGTGGTGACCAAGGACGAGACCACGATCGTGGACGGCGCCGGGGATGCCGAGCAGATCGCCGGCCGGGTGAACCAGATCCGGGCCGAGATCGACAACACCGATTCGGACTACGACCGGGAGAAGCTGCAGGAGCGGCTGGCCAAGCTGGCCGGCGGCGTTGCGGTGATCAAGGCCGGTGCGGCGACCGAGGTGGAGCTGAAGGAGCGCAAGCACCGCATCGAGGACGCGGTCCGCAACGCCAAGGCGGCCGTGGAGGAGGGCATCGTGCCCGGCGGTGGTGTGGCGCTGCTGCAGGCGGGCACCAAGGCGTTCGACAAGCTGGAGCTGTCGGGCGATGAGGCGACCGGCGCGGCGATCGTGCGCAAGTCGCTGGAGGAGCCGCTGAAGCAGATCGCGGTGAACGCGGGGCTTGAGGGCGGCGTGGTCGTGGAGAAGGTGCGCAACCTGACCCCGGGTGAGGGCCTGAACGCGGCGACGGGCGAGTACGTCAACATGTTCCAGGCGGGCATTCTGGACCCGGCGAAGGTGACCCGTTCGGCGCTGCAGAACGCGGCGTCGATCGCGGCGCTGTTCCTGACGACCGAGGCCGTCATCGCCGAGAAGCCGGAGAAGGAGAAGGCTCCGGCGATGCCGGGCGGCGGCGGCGACATGGACTTCTGAGTCCGCGTCACCACGTCACCACAGCGACACAAAGAGGGCGGCTCCCATCGGGGGCCGCCCTCTTCGCGTTCCGGCGGCTCGTTCCGTGGCCTCGAACGGCGGCTCGCGGGCGGGACAAGGCCGGTTCTGCGGCGGGCAGGGCCGAGGGGGCGTGTGCCAGCGGCCCGTAAACCCTGGGTCTGCACTTGTCCGTGCGGCTGATCGGCCGATCGGGGCCTCGATAGTGTCCCCCGGGTCGGACAGCCAGCAGGGGAGCTTTCATGAGCCAGCGAGCGGCGAGGAGGAGACCGTACGGCGGCATCTCCATCGTGGCCGTGCTCATGATGTTCGCGGCGGGTTCGAGCGTGTCGCCTGAGGCGGGGATGACCTTCCTGCCGCAGGCGACCACGTTCACGGCGCTGGGCGGGGTGGCGCGGGACACCGCGCCGCTTTCGGAGGGGACGGGCGTGGTGGTTCATCCGGTCGGCGATCGGCCGGTCCACGCGCGTCCCGGCGGTCCGCCCGTCGCGGTGTTGCCGAGTCTGCAGCTCGGCAACCCGACGTGGGTGCCCGTCGTCCAGACCAGGCCAGGATGGCTCAAGGTCCTTCTTCCTTCGCGTCCCAACCGCGCGACAGGGTGGATCTCCGGGGCGGGGGGCGGCCTTCGGGTCGCTCGGACGCCCTACCTGGTCAGGGTCGAAAGGGCGGCGCGGCGTCTGACGGTCTACAGGTCCGGGCGGGCGATCGGCCGGTGGACCGTCGGAGTGGGCGCTCCCAAGACGCCCACTCCGCTGGGGCGGACCTTCGTGCTCGCGTTGCTGCGCGGGCAGGGAGAGTCCGGCTCGACTGTCATGCCCACGGGAACGCATTCCGCAACGCTGGATTCCTACGGTGGCGGGCCGGGGACCGTTGCGTTCCATGGCTGGCCCGACAAGTCGGTCTTCGGCAGGGCCGTCAGTCACGGGTGCATCCGAGCGCCCGACAGCGCGCTCGAAGCGCTGTCGCGGGTACCGCTCGGCACCGTCGTCATCATCACGCGCTAGGCGTCCGCCGGAGCACCACGCCTGGCCGCATTCGAAATCTGTCACCCACAGGGGGGAAAATGGGTCTCAGCAGACACCTCGTCGGGGCTGCGGCACTCGCCATCGCCGCCGCCTCGACGCTGGTGAGCGCCGCCGCGTCGGCCTCACAGGCGAGTACCGACTCGCCGTCCACCGCCCACGTGCTCTCGGCGAACGGGCCGGTGCACATCAACCCGATTCCGAAGGTCGAGTCGCCGCAGGGCCAGGCGGCCCGCAGGGTCGCGCTGGGCAGCCACGAAGACCAGCTCATCACCGCCACCGGCCTGCTGGCCACGGCGGACGAGTCCCGCTCCGAGGCCAGCGCGGCGCACATCCGCACGCTGGAGAAGCGGATCACCGCGGACGCCATCAAGTCCACGTGCGCGGGCGGCGAAGGGGTCACCACCCTGGCCGGCGCCCGTATCGGGGACCGCCCCATCGAGGCGAACCCCGCGCCCAACACCACCATCCCGGTGGACCTCGGCAAGGCCGGCACCGCTTCGGTCACGCTGAACAAGCAGGTCCGGGGGGCTGACGGCCGGCTGAACGTCACCGGCATGGCGGTGACCGTCCCGGTCAGCGAGGGCAAGTCCCAGACGGTGGACGTCGCCTCTGTCGCGTGCGGCGGCACGGGCGAGGACGCCGGCTCCATCGACCAGAGCGCCGACAACGGCGACCACGGCGACCAGGGCGCCCACGAGGACGGCAGCGCCGTGGACCGGGCCCAGGAGGGCGACGCGATCAAGCCGGCCGACGTCTCCGACGTGGTGCGGCGGGACAAGGTCGAGGAGGCGGCCCCGGCCCCGGTGCCGGCAGAGGTCGACCTCCCGGTCGCCGGCTGATCAACGGTCCGCGACCGTAACAGGCCCCGGGACCACGACAGGGCCCGGGACCGTGATAGGCGGGGGCATGGGGAACGACGGCCGGTAGAACTCGTTCCACAGCCCCCGCCGGCTCATTTCCGGACGGCCGCCGCGCGCGGCGGTGGGGCCGGGGTCATCGGGGGAGCGGCTTGACCCAGCGCCGCCACTGCGGCTGGCGGGTGTAGCCCGCGGCGTTCCAGGCGTGGTGCGCGAGGGCATTGTCCTGGAGCACCATCGCGTCGGCGCGGAACGCGCCGAACCGGATGAACCGCGCCTCCGCGGCGGCCAGCAGCGTCGTCGCGATCCGCTTGCGCCGGTGATCGGGATGTACGGCCAGGCGGTAGAAGTGCGCGCGCCAGCCGTCCCAGCCCGCGATCAGCGTGCCGACCAGCTCCCCGTCCAGCTCGGCGAGGAGCAGCGCCTCGGGGTCGTGCCGGATCAGCGCGGTCACCTGATCGGCGGAATCGTGCCGGTCGGTGTCCTCCGCCGCCTCGCGCCAGAAGTCCAGCACCGGCGCGATGTCCGCCAGAGTGCCGAACCGAACTTCTACCCCAAATTCCCCCATAAACCGAAAAACTACTACGAAACCGACGGCGACCCGTCGACGAGGGCGGCCGGTAGCTCATGGGCGTGTACGACGGTCAGCGTGGTGACCGCACGGGTCAGCACCACGTACAGGCGGGCCAGGCCGCGAGGTTCGGCGGCCACGATGTCGGCCGGTTCCACGACGATCACATGGTCGTACTCAAGGCCCTTGGCCAGCGTCGCCGGGACCATCAGCAGGCGGTGCTCGCCCGTGGAGTCGGGGCCGAGGACGCCGTGCTCCAGGCCGGCCGTGCCGAGCGCGGCCGACAGGGCGGCGACGGCGGCGTCAGGGGCGATCACGCCGATCGATCCCTCGCGGCCGAGCGCTTGCCGGACCGCGGTCTCGACCGCGCCGGGCAGGGCGTCGGCGGCGGCCCGCCGTACCGAAAGGGAGCCCGCGCCGGGCCGCAGCGAACGCGGGACGGCCAGCTCAGGGGCCACCTCGGGGAGCAGCCTCGCGGCGAAGTCCAGGACCTCCCTGGGCACCCGGAAGCCGAGCGTCAGCTCGGTCACCTCGCCGGAGTCGCGGCCCAGGTGGGTGAGCACCGCGTGCCACGAGCGGGTCGACCACGGCGTGGTGCCCTGGGCGAGGTCGCCGAGCACGGTCGCCGACCCGGTACGGCAGCGCCGTCCGAGCGCGCGCAACTGCATGGGCGAGAGGTCTTGCGCCTCGTCCACCACGACGTGGCCGATGGACGGCGTGCGCTCGATGAGGTCGGCCAGCTCGTCCAGCAGCGCCGCGTCGGCCGCCGTCCATTTGGCCGACCTGTGCGACCGCGGCGGCTTGGCCCAGGTCAGCAGCTCGCGCTCGGCCGGTTCGAGGTCGGATCTGGCGGATCCGGCCAGGAACTCGGCGTCGCTCAGCAGGCGGAACAGAACCTGCTCGGGCGTCACCTTCGGCCACACGGCGTCAAGGATCTGCTTGACCGGCTTGGAGCGGGCGACCGCGTCCTGGACTCGGTCGTCCGGCGACTCGCCGCGCTGTTCCATCCGCACCAGCACGGCGTGCGCCAGCCGTTGCGCGAGGGCGGCGCGGCCGGGGCCGTACCGGGTGGTGCCGCGCAGCGAGGCGACGATCTCGCGTACCTCGTGGTCGGCGACCCGGAAGCGGCTCGCCCCGCGGGTGTAGAGGACGCCCTCGGTGGGCTTGGTGACGTGCAGCCACAGCGCGCGCTTCAGGATCGCGGCCATCCGGGGGTCGCCCTTGAGCGTGGCCACCGCCGGGTCTTCGGGGGCCGCGTGCTGGCCGACGATGCCGGCGATGGTGGTCTGTTCCACCTTGACCTCGCCCAGCGCGGGGAGCACCGAGGAGATGTAGGACAGGAACGCGCGGTTCGGGCCGACGATCATGACGCCGGAGCGGGCCAGCTTCTCCCGGTGGGTGAACAGCAGGTACGCGGCCCGGTGCAGCCCCACGGCGGTCTTGCCGGTGCCCGGCGCGCCCTGCACGCACACGGTCAGGCCCAGGTCGGCACGGACGATGTCGTCCTGGTCGGGCTGGATGGTGGCGACGATGTCGCGCATCGGGCCGGTGCGCGGGCGCTCGATCTCCTCGGTGAGGATGCGGGAGGCGGCGGGCGCGTCGCCGTCGCCGCCTTCGAGGTGCTCGTCCTCGAAGGCGGTCAGCGTACCGCCGTGGTAGCCGAACCTGCGGCGGCGCGTGATGTCCATCGGCTGGGCCGGGCTGGCCTGGTAGAAGGCCCGGGAGACCGGGGCGCGCCAGTCGATGACGAGCGGGCGGCTGCTCTCGTCGTGGATGTGCCGGCGGCCGACGTAGATCGTGCCGGGCAGGTCGTCGTCGGCCGAGCGGTCCAGGCGGCCGAAGAAGAGCGGCGCGTCGGGGTGGTCGGCCAGCGCCTCCACCCGCTCGTCCAGCAGGGCCTGGAGGATCTGCTGGGATACCCAGTCGCCCGCCGCGTCGGCGGACAGCGACCGGGCGTGTTCGCGCATCGTGCGCAACGCCGCGCGGGAGACGGTCAGGTGCTGCCGCTCGGCGGCGAGTACGTCGCCGGGGTCGTCACCCTCCCGTATGTCTGGGGTGAGCCTGTTCGCGGGCATGCTGAAGCGGCCTCCTTGCCGGATCGGGGACGGTACGGCGGCGCGGGGGAGCCGCGCGCGCGTACGACGTTGGAACGGAGGTGATGATTGGATTGAGGTCAGAACCCACTAGCCTAGCGCTACGGCGAGCGGGGGCTCCACGTATTAAATCGGCGCGCTTCGCGGCGGGTTCGCTGACTGAGATGGTGCCGGACCGGGTAATTTTGCGGAGTGACACGCCGGCAAGTTGCGATATCTCCTGTTATACCGACCGTGGCGGTGCTGCTGCTGGCCGCACTGTGGGGTGCGTCGGTCTACGCGGGGTGGGGGCTTGAGGCGTTCTGTTCGCCGGGGGAGCCGGGGGATCAGTGCGCCCGCCGGTTGGAGGTGGTCTCCACGATCTCCGGCCTGTTCGCGGTGGTGGCGGGAAGCTCTTCGGTGGCGGCGTGGCTGACGCGCTCGCCGCGGGCCTTCCTGCCGCTCATGATCGTGGCGATCGGGGCGTGGGTGGCTGCGGAGGCCGTGTTGTTCTTGGGGGGAATGCTCGTCGGGTGATTATTCCGGCACCGTGCGTCATTCTAGGAGTTTTTCCGGAAAAAGCCTCGCGAGTCCGGTGATTGGATCGGATCATGGGGTATGCCGCAGTTGGCCAAGGCCGGGCCAAGCGAGGGGGTGGTGGGAATGTCAAAGACCCGCGGAATCTCGTGGACCTGACAAATCCGTGACGTGTTCGCCAGCGTCCAGCCGGTTCGCCGGCGTCCAGCCGGGCGATCGGCTATTCGCCGGCGAGCACGTCAGCAAACGCCTCGCGTTATATGTCCGGCTTTGCGTGGAATGTTGCTATTAGTCGTGATCGGTCGCTATCGGGCGCTATGAGTCCGCTGAGGGCCGGTCTTCTCTGAGCACGTCGTCGGCGTCGACGATCTGGTAGGCGTACCCCTGTTCGGCCAGGAAGCGCTGCCGGTGTGCGGCGAACTCCTGGTCCACGGTGTCGCGGCTGACCACCGAGTAGAAGCGGGCCCCGCCGCCGCCCGCCTTCGGGCGCAGCACCCGGCCGAGCCGCTGGGCCTCCTCCTGCCGTGAGCCGAAGGTGCCCGAGACCTGGATGGCGATCGACGCCTCCGGCAGGTCGATGGAGAAGTTCGCGACCTTGGACACCACCAGCACCCGGAGTTCCTTGTCGCGGAACGCCTGGAACAGCCGCTCCCGCTCGCGGATGCGGGTTTCGCCCTTGATGACCGGCGCGCCGAGATGGTCGCCCAGCTCGTCGAGCTGGTCGATGTACTGGCCGATGACCAGCACCTGCTCATCCGTGTGGCGGCGGACCAGCGCCTCGGCGACCCTGGTCTTGGCCGGGGTGCTCGCGCAGAACCGGTAGCGCTCGTCGGCCTCCGCCATCGCGTACGCCAGCCGCTCGTCATCGCTCAGCGTGACACGGACCTCGACGCAGTCGGCCGGGGCGATCCAGCCCTGGTTTTCCATCTCCTTCCACGGCGAGTCGTACCGCTTGGGCCCGATCAGCGAGAACACGTCGCCCTCCCGGCCGTCCTCGCGCACCAGCGTGGCGGTCAGCCCGAGGCGGCGGCGGGCCTGGAGGTCGGCCGTCATCCGGAAGATCGGCGCGGGCAGCAGGTGGACCTCGTCGTAGACGACCAGCCCCCAGTCGCGGGCGTCGAACAGCTCAAGGTGCCGGTAGACGCCCTGCCGCCGGGTGGTCATCACCTGGTACGTCGCGATGGTGACCGGGCGGATCTCCTTGCGGGTGCCGGTGTACTCGCCGATCTCCGACTCGGTCAGCGACGTGCGGCGCAGCAGCTCCTGCTTCCACTGGTGGGCGCTGACCGTGTTGGTCACCAGGATCAGCGTCGTGGCCTGGGCGTGTGCCATCGCGGTCGCGCCGACGATGGTCTTGCCCGCGCCGCACGGCAGCACGACCACGCCGGACCCGCCGTGCCAGAACGAGTCGGCCGCGTCGCGCTGGTACTGGCGCACCTGCCAGCCGTCCTCGTTGAGCTTGATCGGGTGGGCCTCGCCGTCCACGTAGCCGGCCAGGTCCTCGGCGGGCCAGCCCAGCTTGAGCAGAGCCTGCTTGAGGGTGCCGCGCTCGGACGGGTGGACGGCCACGGAGTCGCCGTCGATGCGCGGGCCGAGCAGCGGCGCGATCTTCTTGGACCGCAGCACCTCCTCAAGGACCGCCCGGTCGGAGGAGGACAGCGCCAGCCCGTGGACAGGGTGCTTCTCCAGGCGCAGCCTGCCGTACCTGGCCATCGTCTCGGCCACGTCGACCAGCAGCGCGTGCGGGACCGGGTAGCGGCTGTGCGCGATCAGCGCGTCCACCACCTGCTCGGCGTCGTGACCCGCGGCGCGGGCGTTCCACAGCGCCAGTGGGGTGACCCGGTAGGTGTGGACGTGCTCGGGCGCGCGTTCCAGCTCGGCGAACGGCGCGATCGCCTTACGGCACGCGTCGGCCGCGGGGTGATCGACCTCCAGCAGCAGGGTCTTGTCGGACTGGACGATCAGCGGGCCGTCGTTCAAGGCTGTCTCCTGGGGGTCCGTACGGCTGACCTCTATCCAACAAGACGGCGGGTCCCCGCAATCCCGCGAACGGTTAAAACGTGGGCCGCGGCCCACGGGGCGGTCAGATCAAGTCCTGGTTGGCCGCCACGATGATCAGTACGAGGCCCACGACCAGCAGGGCGATGTTGATGCCGATGCTGATCCAGGCCCAGCGCAGAAGGGTCCGCGCCCGGTCGGGCTCGGTGTCCACCCTGCTGAGCGCGATGCCGGAAAGGATCGCCCCGGCGACGCCGCCGAGGGTGACATAGCAACTGAAGCCCAGGACGATGCTGACGACCAGGGCGATGATGGCGTGCGTGCGCGGCGCGTCCGGGTTGCGGTACTGCGGGTATCCCTGGCCGTAACCGTAGGGTGGATACTGCCCGTATCCGGGCTGCCCGTAACCCGGTTGTCCATAACCCGGCTGCCCCTGGTCCGACTCCCCGTACCCCGGCTGACCCGGAGCAGGCCCGTACCCCGGCTGCCCGTAGCCCGGCCCCTGAGGGTCATCTGGTGGGGTGCTCACTTCGTGTCTTTCGTTCGGCCGTGCGTGGACACGTCAAGAGATACCACGTATGCCGGGCGGAGTCCTGTGGCGGCGAGCGTTCAGCCGCCGTCCGACACCTCCGAGACCCCGGTGATCCGATGCAGCGCGAACCGGTGGACCGCCGCCCGCGTCTCGTCGTACGCGGTCAGGTAGCCGCCCTCCATCCGGGCGGGCTCCAGGATGCGGCTGGTCGCCTGCCCCTGGTTGTCCAGATAGCCGATCCACACCCGGCCGCCCTGCCGGATCGCCTGCTGCAACGCACTGATCGTGGCGGTGGCGGGCGACCGCGGGACCTGACCGCCCGGCGACTCCACCGGCGGCCGTCTGGCCCGGTGCGCGGCGTCGCCCGCGCGGATCGCGCGGACCGCCGCCGCCACCACGTCGCGGTCCAGCCCGCCGACCAGCGTGACCGGGCGGGCGGGCGGCGCGCCCTCCGCGCGGCGGGCGTCGAGCTGGGACACGATCACATCGCCGTCCAGCGACTCGGCGACCGGCGCGTACCCCATCGCGCGCAGGCCGTCCACCAGGGCCGCCCGCGCCGAGCGGGACGCGATCACGGTGGGCGCGAGCCGGCGCAGCCGCAGCGGCACGGCCCGGCGGTCGGCCTGCACCTGGTCGAGGACGGCGGGGTCGTCACAGCGGATGTACGCGCCCGCCGTACCGACCCTGATCCGCCCGTGCCGGCGCGCCACGTCGGTGACCAGGTAGTGCAGTGGCTGCGGTACCGGGGTCGCGGAGTGGCGGGCGAGCATCGCCAGCAGTTCCTCGCCGCTCTGCCCCGCGTCGAGGGCGCGGCGGATCGAGCCCTCGCTGAACCGGTAGACCGTCGCCCCGCCCGTGGACTCCACGTCGGCGGCCAGCGTGAGCCTGCGCCGCAGGTCGCCGGTGAGCGGGCCGGGCGCGACGGCGGTGAGGTCGGCCTGAAGGAGTACGTGGTCGATCGGCTCGGGCAGCAGTGGTCCGAGCAGCTTGGCGGCCTGCGCGGTGTCGCCGGACGCCAGCGCGCGGCCGTGCCCGGCCAGCACGCCGAGGCCGGTCACGCCGATCTGCTCGGCCTCGCGCAGCGTGAAGTCCACCAGCCGGTCGCGGTAGGCGCCGCGGCGGCGGGGCTGCTCCCAGGCCAGCCGCTCACGGACGGACGCGGGATCGGGCGCGACGCCCGGCCCGGCCGCGGCCAGCATCGCCAGCGTGGCGGTGCGGACCTCGCGGGCGGCCCCTCTGCGCAGCTCGGGGGTGAGCGCGTTCAACAGCCGGTCGCGGTCGTCGCGCTCACCGGCGAGACCGGGTGCGCGGTCCGTGGCGAGCCAGCTCCCGGCCATGGCCGCCCAGCGCTCCTCGCCCGGCTTGACGCGCCAGGCGTCGTACGCCGGGCTGGGCAGCCACTCGCCGTCCACCCCGCCGGAGGCCACGATCAGCCCGGCCGCGTACGCGACCTCCGCGACCAGCGCCGTCGACCACTCCGGTAGTTCGAGGACCTGCGCGGCGCGCTTCAGGTCGCGTACGGCGAGCCCGCCCGTGCGCAGTACGCCCGGCGGGTCGAAGCTCCACCGCTCGCACAGCTCCTCCACCGCGCGGATGAACATGAACGCCTGCCCCGCCGCCGTGCGGTCGGTCAGCGCGGCGTCACGCTCGGGGCCGCGCAGCGGCGGCGGCGAGGTCAGCAGGTCGCGGTGCAGGCGGCCGCCGCGCAGGTACAGGGCGACCTCGCGGGGGAGCGCCACGGTCTCGTCGCCGGTCGCGCCGAGCAGCCCGCGGGCCAGCAGCTCCTCGATGGGCGACTGCGCCGTGTCCGCGCGTACGGCACGGCGGGCGTTGGCCAGCCGCCCGGCGGCGGGACCCCAGGCCAGCTCGTCGAGTGCGGCCCTGGCCTGCGGCGAGACCTCCGTGACCAAGCGTTCGACCACGGCAGGATCGCCGAGCAGGACGGGCACCTCGCCATCGCGGTGGCCGGCGCCGATGTCGTGGGTGATCTCGGCCAGCCGTTCCGGCGAGTGGTGGCGGAAGACGTCGGCGGCGGGCGGGCCGAGCCCGGCGGGCGGCGACAGCGCCTCCCTGACCCCCGGAGCGGGCATGGGCGCGTCGTCGGGACCGTAGACCAGGGCGAGGTCGCGCAACCGGCGCAGCGTGCCGTTGAGGGCCGCTTCGAGGTCACCGGCCGCGCTCTCGTGCAGGCCACGGGCCAGCACGCCGCGCAACTCGGCGATGTCGGCGGGGGCGGGCAACAGGACGAGGGTTTCGAGCACGGCGAGCGCGAAGCGGTCCAGCCGGTCCAGCGCCCGGCCGGTGGCCGACGGCGTGACGGCCCGCGCGGCCAGCCCCTCGACGTGCGCGGGCACGGGGGTGACCAGCTCAGGACGGGCGGCGACGAGAGCACGCAACTCCTCATCGTCGCGTCCGCGCAGCCAGTCGGCGAACTCGACGCTCACCGGCGTCCCCCTCTCAGGTCCAGCTTTCATGGTATGGCGGCGAACGACCAGGTCATGATCGCCTCCTGCCACTACCGTGGGATGCCTGCGCGACGGAGGAGGCGACGGTATGAACGAGCGTGCCGACCGGTTGGGTTCGGGGCATGTGAGCACGTCGCGCGCGGATGTCGGCGAGGCGTCGGCGGTGACGGCGTGCTTGAGCGTGCTGACCGGCTGGTTCTGGAGTACGTGAGTAGGATGGCCGGTTTTGGGCGTGGATGCCGTGCGGAGGAGGTGCTGGTGTGAGCGAGCGTGCCGATCGGCTGGTCTTGGACTATGTGAGTAGGGCGGCCGACCTCGCGCACGGCGTACTCCGCCAGGACGAGCGGCTGGCGTTCGTGGCCGAGCTGCGCGCGCGGATCGAGGCGGACCGGGCGGGCACCGGTGACCCCAAGGCCGTGGCCAGGGTACTGGCCCGCCTCGGCGACCCTGCCGCCCTGGTCGCAGCGGCCAAAGTCCGCCCCACCCCACAGCCCGGCCGCCCGCCAACGCCCACCGACCCAGCCCCCGCTACCAATGCCGGTACCTTCGGCCACGGTACGGCCGGTGCCGATGTCCGTGCTGCCGGTCCCCAGGCCGCCCGTCCCGCTGCCGGTACCGGCAGTACCGGCCCGGGTCCCGCTGGCACCGGCCCTGGCTCCGGTGCCGGTTTCGGCGTCGGTCCCGATGCTGGTATCGGTGGCCCCGGTCCTGCTCCCGGTACGGCTGGCCCCGGCCTCGGCCTTGGATCCGCTGCCGGTGCCGCTGGCCCCGGTGCTGGTGGTTCGGGGGATTCTGGGGAGCCGGTGCCGATGGTTCAGCCGGGGTATCCCGAGGGTGACAGGGCCAGGACGGCGGTGTTTCCGCGGGTGGTGGACGACCAGGACGGGCGGGTGGGCGCGGCCGATCCCGGCGTACCCGCGGGTGCGCGGCGGCAACGGGAGACCGCCAGGCGGTCCGTTCAGTGGCGTACGGCGGGCCAGGGCGGTGGCTCGCGGCGCGGGATGAACCTGCCCGGCGTACGGCTGCGCCGCGCGGCCATGGCGAGCGCGAACCCGATGGCCACCGCGGGCAGGGACGCGCGGACCATCCTGAAGGAATACCCGCGCGAGGCCCTGGCCGTGCTACTGCTGATCGCCGCCGCGATGCTGCTGCCGTTCCGGCTCAACCCGCTAGCGATCTTCCCGGTCCCGCTCGTCGCGTGGGCGACGGCCGCGGCCGTCACACTGTCGAGCGGCGGCTGGACGTTCCGCGACCGGCTGACCGGTGCGGGCGCGCCCGTGGCCTGCTACGTCGTCGGCGGCCTCGCCGTCACGGCGCTGCGGTGGGCACAGGGCGCGGCCGACCTGGGCGGCCTGGCAGCGGAGTACTTCAGGGTCGGGGAGATCATGTTCATGGTGGGCACCGCGGCCGGAGTCTTCTGGCTCGCCTACCGGCTGCTCACCCCACCCCGCCCGCGACCCCGCTGAGACCGGGACCCACTGACGCCCCTGAGACCGCTGGCGTAGCTCACGCCGCCGGTGCCGGCGCGCTTGCGTACCTGTTTGAGGCCGCTACCGTGTCCGCGGCCCCGGTGGGACCGGGAGTGCCAATGCTGCTGAGGGGGCTGAGAGCGGGACCACTAACGCCACTGAGGGGTCGGCGCCGGGCTTGCGGTCCGCTCAGGTGGCTGGGCCGGTTGGGACCGCAGTGTCGCTCGCTCCGTCGTGCTCGTGGCCCTGCCGGTGCCGGCCCAGTGGGTGACCCAATTTCGTACACCCACGCGCCTACACTCACCCCCCCTTGGTGATAAATAGGCATTTTCCTGGATTCCAGGGGGACAAGGGCAGAGCGCCGTTTCGACCCCGCGTCAAGCGTTTGGCATCCTGGCTTCCGTGTACTTCGTGGGATTTGATCTGGATTTGACACTGGCCGATACGCGTGTCGGGATCGCGGCGGTCTACGATGAGTTGTCCAAGCGGCTCGGAGTGCCGATCGACACCGCCGCCGTGGTGTCCCGCCTCGGTCCGCCGCTGGAGACGGAGTTGGCCTACTGGCTGCCCGAAGCGGAGATCCCGGCCGCCGCCGCCCTGTACCGCGACCTGTACGCCGGGATCGCCGTGCCCGCCACGTCCGTCATGCCCGGAGCCAGGGAGGCCCTGGCCGCCGTACACGACGCCGGTGGCAGCGTGATCGTCGTCACAGGGAAGAACACGGCGGATGCGAAGCGCACGCTCGATGCCCTAGACCTGCCCGTGGAGGCGGTCGAAGGATCGCTCTTCGGTGCCGAGAAGGGGGTCTCGCTCGCGTCTTTCGGCGCGGCGGCATATGTTGGAGATCACGTCGCGGACATCGCGGCGGCGCGGGCGGGAGGCACCGTCAGCGTCACGGTGGCCACCGGCCCTTACACCGCTGGAGAACTACGTGAGCACGGAGCGGACGTCGTCCTCGGCGATCTGACCGAGTTCGGCACGTGGTTCCGGCGGTGGCGAGGGGAAACGTCATTCACCTGATTTCGCGGTGAAATACATGGTCGCTCTTCGCCCCGGGTGGGCATAACCTACATCCATTCACCTTTAAACACAGTCTGAACGAGGTCACCCCTGTGCCGAGTGGCAAGGTCAAGTGGTACGACGCCGACAAGGGTTTCGGCTTCCTCACCCGCGACGACGGCGGTGAGGTTTTCGTGCATTCCTCCGCGCTGCCGAGCGACGTCGAGTCGCTCAAGCCCGGCCAGAAGGTCGAGTTCGGCGTGGCCGAGGGCCGCCGCGGCCAGCAGGCGCTGTCGGTCCGAGTGATGGACCAGCCGCCGTCGCTCGCCAAGACGAAGACCAAGACCAAACGGAAGAAGCCCGACGAGATGGTGGTCATCGTCGAAGACCTGATAAAGCTCCTCGACGCGATCTCGACCTCCTACCAAAAGGGCAAGCACCCCGACGCCCAGCACGCCAAGAAGATCGCGGCGGTGCTGCGCGGGGTCGCCGACGACCTGGACGCCTGATCGCCGCTCCCGCGCCGCGGGTCGCCGAGGGGCGTCGCGGTTCGTCGCGGGTTCGTCGCGGTTCGCAGTGGGTCGCCGGGGGTCGGCCCCTCAGCCGTGCGGGTTGGTGAGCGGTTTGGTGTGCCCGGGGTTGTCGCCACGGTCGCCGCGGTCGGCAGGGCGCGGCAGGACATCGGTGGCGGTCGTGGCGTTCGGGTCGGCGGCGTGCCCGGCCGTTTCGGGGGCCGGGTGCCGGCGTGAGCCTGCCCGCGCCGCGGCCACCCGCGCCTCCGTGCCGCGCAGCCTGCGCCGCCGCCCGATCAGCAGCCACACCAGCGTCCCGCCCATGAGGGCCGCGATGATCGTCAGCGCGGCCGGGCCACGGGAGTACAGCGACATGATCAGGCCGGCCAGCCCGCCGGCCACCCAGGCGATCTGGAGCAGCGCCTCCACGACGCCGAACGTCGAGGACCGCACCTCCTCGCCGATCTCCCGCTGCACGATCGCGTCGAGCGACAGTTTGCCCAGCTCCTGAGCGAACGCCGCGATCAGCGCGACGGCCACCGCCGTCCACAGGTTGAACAGGAACCCCGCGACGAGCCCCATCACCGTGGACACGGCCAGCGTGATCAGCACTGTGACCTGTGGAGAGTGGTTGCGCACCCAGGAGGCCACCGCCGCGCCGACCAGGCCGCCCGCGCCGGCCGCCCCGGCGAGCATCGCGATGATCATCTCCTTGCCCTGGCCGCCGGGCAGGTTGCCGTCCTGCACCACGAAGAGCAGGAAGAACAGAAGAAAACCGGAGAACAGGCGGATCGCGGCGTTCGCCCGCATCGCCTCGGCCACCGCCGGGCCGACGTTGAGGAGGGTCCGCCAGCGGGCCGGTCGCCGCTCCCGGTGACCCTCTTCCTCCTCCTCGTCGCCCTCGACGTCCGGCGCGTCGACGTGACGCGGCAGCCGTACCGCGTGGACGCCCGCCACCATGAACAGCACGAGCGTGCCGCGCAGCACCCACTCGCCGCCCAGCCAGGCCGCGAGGCCCGCGCCGATCGGGATCGCGATCCCCGCGCTGACCAGCGTGAACAACGCGACCCTCGCGTTCGCGGTGACCAGGCTGATGTCGGCGGGCAGCACGCTCGGCATGATCGCCGCCCGGGACACGTTGTACGCCTTGGACAGCACCAGCACCCCGAGCGCCGCCGGGAACAGCGTGACCGCGTCTTCTGAGACCACGGCGGCGGCCATCGACCAGCAAAGCAGCCCGCGGGCCATCAGCGTGCCCGCCATCACGTAACGCCGGGCCGAGCGGAACCGGTCGAGCGCCGGCCCGACGAGCGGCGCGACCACCGCGAACGGCGCCATCGTGATCAGCAGATAGAGCGCGACCTGGCCGCGCGCCTCGTCCACGGGCAGGCCGAAGAACAACGTGCCGGCCAGCGCCACGGTGATCAGCGCGTCGCCCGCCGCGCCGACGGCGCTCAGCTCGATCAGCCGCCCCAGCCCGGTACGCCCCGCCCCCTGGGCATAGGTGAGCCGCCTTGTCGCCCTGCCGACCCGTAGTGTGCCCCCTGCCGCCGCCTTGCCCGCCACCCGCGTCCCGCCGACCGTCGCCCGGCCCATGCGGATCGTGGCCCGTCCGGCGGTCGCGGCCGACCCTGCGACCTTGCGCGCGGCGGTGCCCACCGTACGCCGCGCCTGCTCCCAGCCACCTCTCACGCATCCAGTCTTACCCGAAGCCCGCCCGCCTTGTCCGGTACGGCAGGCCGTGCGACACGCCGCGTGACGACCTGTATGGGCGGGGCACGTCGTCGGCACCGCTCGCGATGGGTGAAAATGGAGTGTGAACTGGCGAGCCAACACCATCAGCCCGCGCGGCCCGCAGCGTCGGCGGCAGGCGGGGGTGGTCTCGTGAGCCGCACCCGGACCCGCGTCCCGCCCGCCGATCCCGCCTGCCTGGCGGCGCTCGACCTGGCCCGAGCAGCCGCCGAAGAGATCGCCAGGCCCGGCGAGGTCGGCGACCACCTGGGGTTCGAGGTGGAGGCCGACCGCACGGGCACCCACTCCTTCGTCTGTCTCGACCGCGCCTACCGGGGCTGGCGGTGGGCCATCACGGTCACCCGCGCCTCGCGGGCCAAGGTCGTCACGGTCAGCGAGACCGTGCTACAGCCGGGGCCCGACGCCCTCCTCCCACCCGAGTGGGTGCCGTGGAGCGAGCGGCTGCGTCCCGGCGACCTCGGCGTGGGCGACCTGCTGCCCACGTCCGCCGACGACGACCGGCTGGCCCCCGGCTTCACCGAGACCGCGGAAGACACCGACCGGCAGATGATCTTCGAGCTGGGGCTGGGCCGGGCCAGGGTGCTCTCGCCCAGTGGCCGCGACCGCGCGGTGCGGCGGTGGCACTCCGGGGAGTCCGGCCCGCACACGCCGATCGCGCACGCCGCGCCCGCGCAGTGCTCGACCTGCGGGTTCTACTGGCCGCTTGCGGGCGTGCTGCGGCTCGGGTTCGGCGTGTGCGCCAACGAATACGCCCCCGACGACGGCCGGGTGGTCTCCGCCGACCACGGGTGCGGCGCCCACTCCGAGGCGCCCGCCGGGCCGCCGCCCATCGAGCAGACCTTGCCGATCCTTGACGACCTGGGCTTCGACCTCATGGAGGACAAGCCCGACCAGGAGGAGGAAGCCGCGCCCGACCTCGCCGGTTCGGTGGACGAGTCGGCCTCGGAGCCGCTCGGTCACTCGTGACCGGCCTGCCCGCCGTACGGCACGCCCGCCCTGCGGCGGGGCAGGCCGCGAACGCCGCTACCCGGCCCTCGACAACCCCCCGACGAGATCGTGAGCTGGCACCTGCATGAGCGACATCACCGACATTTTTGACACCGCCGGCGTCCGCGCCACCGTGCTGGCCGCCTGGTCGGCCTCACCGGCGCGGTTCCGCGAGGACGCCAACGCCGAGGAGGACTTCGCGCTCGGCGGCTACCACGACCGGCTGATCGTGGAGCTGGCCCAGAACGCCGCCGACGCGGCCCTGCGCGGCGGTGTCTCCGGCAGGCTGCGGCTGACGCTGCGCGACGGGGTGCTGATCGCCGCCAACACCGGCGCGCCGCTCGACTCCGGCGGCGTGGAGGGCCTGTCCACCCTGCGGGTGTCCGCCAAACGTGACCAGACCGGTACCGCGGGCCGTTTCGGCGTCGGCTTCGCCGCCGTGGTGTCGGTGTGCGACGCGCCGGAGATCGGGTCCTGGGCCAGCGGCGCGGTCCGCTGGTCGCGTGAGCAGACCGCCGAGCTGGTCGCGGCCGAGCCCGCGCTCGCGGGCGTGCTGGCCGAGCGCGGCGGGCACGTGCCGCTGCTGCGCCTGCCGTTCCCCGCCGACGCGATCGACGTGCCCGAGGGCTTCGACACGGTCGTACGCCTGCCGCTGCGCGACAAGACCGCCGAGGAGGCGGTGCGGCGGATGCTGGCCGAGACCAGCCCCGCGCTGCTGCTCGGCATGCCCGCGCTGGCCGCCATCGAGGTCGAGCTGGACGGCGAGCTGCGCACGGTGGCCGCCGACGGGTGGCACGTCGTGTCCGCGTCCGGCGACTTCACGCCCGCGCAGGTGGCCGAGCTGTTCGCCGACCGGCCGACCGAGGAGCGGGCCCGGCCGTACTGGCAGGTGCGCTGGGCGGTGCCCGGGTCCGGGGGGCCGCTGCCCGCGTCCGTGCCCGGCGTGGTCCACGCGCCGACGCCCAGCGATGAGCCGCTGGACCTCCCGGCGCTGCTGATCGCGAGCTTCCCGATGGCCACCGACCGGCGGCACGTGGCGCGCGGGCCGCTGGCGGAGTTCCTGATCGAGCGCGCCGCCGAGCTGTACGTCGAGCTGCTGGAGTCGCTGCCGCGCAGCCCCAAGGTGCTGGACCTGGTGCCGGGCCTGATGGGCAAGAGCGAGCTGGACGCCGAGATCCGCCGGGCCATCCTGCGCCGGCTGCCCGACGCCCCGCTGCTGCCCGCGCTCTCCCCGCCCGCCGGTGGCGGCGGGCTCGTCGTGGCGGGCCGCGAGGCCGCCGTGGTGGCCGGGTCCGCGGAGTTCCTGGAGCTGGTCGCGCCCATGGTGCCCGGCCTGCTGCCGGCCGACTGGCCGCCCAGGCATCCCGCGCTGATCACGCTCGGCGCGCGCCGGATCGACCTCGCCGACGTGATCGACATGCTGTCCGGCGAGGCCGTCGAGGACAAGGACCCATCCTGGTGGCGGTCCCTGTACGACGTGCTGCCCGCCGACGACCCCGAGGCGGCCGGTTCGCTGCCGGTGCCGCTCGCGGACGGCCGCCTGGTCCGCGGCCCGCGCGGCACGCTGCTGCTGTCGGACGGCTCGTCGCTCGACCCGGCCGTGCTGGTGCCGCTCGGCCTGCGGGTGGTCCACCCGGAGGCCGCGCACCCGGTGCTGCTGCGCCTCGGCGCGGCCGAGGCGACCCCGCGCACCGTGCTGGAAGACCCGCTGACCAAGGCCGCGGTCTCGGAGTCCCTGGACAGCCCCGACTCCGAGCCGGTCGCGCAGGCCGTGCTGGCGCTGGTCGCCGCGGCCGGGCTGGCCCCCGGCGACGCGCCGTGGCTGGCGGAGCTGGCGCTGCGCGGCGCCGACGGCGAGCTGTACCCGGCGGGCGAACTGCTTCTGAAGGAGGGCGCGCTCGCCGCGGTCGTCGACCTCGACGACGCGCCGTTCGGCACCGCCGCGCCCGAGCTGGTCGAGCGGTACGGCCCGCGGGTGCTCGCCGCGGCCGGCGTGCTGGACGGCTTCGCCGTGGCCAACGACGCCGACGTGCTGCTCGACCCCGACGAGTGCGACCACGACCTCGACGGCGAGGACGACTGGCTGGACACCGTGCTCGACCTGCTGCCCGATCTCGACGTGCCGCCGGTCGCGCCGGAGTTCTCGGCGATCCGCGACCTCGAATACGTCGCCGACTGGCCGGCCGCGCTCGCCCTGCTGACCCGCCCGCCGCTGCGCGCCGCGCTGGCCCCGCTGCGGGTGCTGGCCGGGGGCGAGGTCGTGGAAGTCCCCTCGTACACGGCGTGGTGGCTGCGTACGCACCCGGTGCTCGGCGGCCGGCTGCCCAGCTCGCTGCGGGTGCCCGGGGCCGACGCCCTGCTGTACGGCCTGTACGGCGAGGCCCCCGCCGGTCTCGACGCCGCCGCCCTCGCCATGATCGGCGTCCGTACCACCCTGTCCGACCTGCTGGCCGGGCACGGCGGCCCGGAAGAACTGCTCGACCTGCTCGCCGACCCCGAGCGGCCCGTGGACCGCGCCCAGTTGCGGGCGCTGTGGACGGCCCTGGCCGGGGTGGAGCCGGAGCGGGTGGCCCCGCCGCGTGCCGTGCGCGCGGTGCTCGACGGCGAGATAGTGGTGGCCGACGCCGACGTCGACGAAGGCGGCCCGGTGGTCGTGGAGGCCCCCGACCTGCTGCCGCTGGTCGCCGACCGGCCGCTCGTGCTCGCGCCGTTCGACCTGGCGGAGTCCCTGTCGGAGCTGCTGGACCTGGAGCTGGCCGGGGAGGCCGTCACGGGTGCGGTGACCTCGTCCGGCCAGACCCGCCCGGTCCCGCCGCAGGTGCGCTCGCTGCTCCCGGCCGCCCCGCAGACCTACGTCGAGCACGAGACGCTGCTGGTGGACGGCGTGGTGGCGGCCTGGCGCTTCCACGAGGGCGTGGTCCACGCCTCCGGAGTGGACGGCCTGGCCAGGGGTCTGGCCTGGGCCACCGGCCAGTGGGGCGACCGGCTCGCCGTGGCCGCCCTGCTCCGCGACCCCGACGCCGTCCCCCTTCTCCTGGCCGAAGCCGACCTCGACGCCCAGGGCGGCTGACCCGTATTCGATCCTGCTCTCGTTCGCCGGGACCATGTACGCGGTGCGGCCCGCCGTCTCTTGCCACGGTCGCTGTCATGGCCGCGCGAACGGAACGTCAGGTCAGTCGGTGAAGAAGGTCTGGAGGTGGCGGTTGACCGGTATCGGACAGTCGAGCTGAGGGGCGTGGCCGCAGCCCTCCAGGATGTGGGTCTGATCGTTGGGCAGCAGGTCGGCGAAGCGCTGGGCGCGTTCGACGGGCTGGACGGTGTCCTCCTTGCCCCACAGCACCAAGGTCGGGGTTTTGGTGGAGGGGAGGGCGCTCTCGGTCTTCGACCAGTCCAGCCGGCGTTCCAGCAGTACCGTGGCACGGATGTTGGACTCGAAGGTCGAGGGCGCCCACCACTCGTCCAGCAGGTCCTCGGTGATCAGTTTCTTGTTGACCATCATCGCCTCGGCCGTGGACCGGGCCATCGAGCGCCCGGACGCCAGCTTGACCGCCAGTTCGCCGACCACCGGCACCTTCAGCGCCTCCCACATCCAGGTCCCCGGCAGGTCCAGCCCGGTGGCGTCCAGCAGGGCCAGCTTGGCGACCCGGTCGGGGTGGCGCTGGGCGAAGGCCAGGGCCCAGCCGCCGCTCCAGGAGTTGCCCGCCAGCGCGGCCTGCCGCACTCCGACGGCGTCCATGAAGGAACCGATGGCGGACGTCATGGCGTCCAGGTCGTAGCCGAAGTCGTGGTCCTTCAGGCTGGTGTAGCCCTGGCCCGGCAGATCGACGACGTAGACGGTGTGGTCCTTGGCGAGTACGCCGACCTGCTCCTTCCAGCCGATCACCGAGGTCCCGCCGGGCGAGATCAGGATCACGGGCGAGCCGGTACCCGCCTTGATGTAGTGGAATCGGGCGATCGGGGTGTCGGCGTATCGGGAGCCCATCTTCGCCAGGTAGGGGGAGCGGAAGTCCGCTTCGGCGGGCTGCCAGGCGTACGCGCCGAACAGCAGCGCGGCCACCACCACCGCGAGCACGCCCAGCACCCAGCGCCGGAGCCTTCTCCTGCGGGGTGGGCGGGTCGCGGTGGCGGGCGGCCGTTCGTCAAGTCGAGTCATGATCGGTCCCTCGTATCGCTCGTCGCTACCCAGACAGATGGGCGCGCGGCGACCGGTGTGACAGGCCACACCTGTGATCGCGCTCACGGCGGGACCCGCTCGTGTGCTACCCGGACGCCGGAGGGACGGCGGTGCTGGGCTCGATGGGCTGCTCGTCCGGCGGGACGGCGGGCGCGTCGCGGTCGCGGCGGCGGATGTACCAGAGGCCGAACACGCCGCCGACCAGGCCCGCCACGCAGGTCCAGGGCCACCAGGTGGCGGCCCCGGCGGGCGGGGCGACCAGCAGGACGACCAGGGCCACCGCCCAGAGGGCCATGCCGGCGAAGATCGCCTTGGTGTCGTCGGTCCGCAGCGGCTCCAGCTCCGGCCGCTGGGGCGGGGCCGGGGTCTGCTCGGAGCGCGGTGCCGGGTTCACACGCTCCAGCCTAGGCGACACGCGGGCAGGCGGTGGGCGAGCTACGAGTTCATCTCGGTACCATCAAATCCCCTATGTCCCCCTTTTCCCCTTTGATTGTGACTGCGACGCTGCGCCCGTGAACGACACCACCACCCTCGCCCCTACCCGCCCTCGCGGCGGCCTCGACCGTTTCTTCCAGATCAGTGAACGCGGCTCGACCGTGGCCGCCGAGGTACGTGGCGGGCTCGCGACCTTCTTCACGATGGCCTACATCGTGGTGCTCAACCCGATCATCATCGGCGCCGCGGCCGACGGCACCGGCCAGTACCTCGGCGACGGCAACGCCCCGAACCTCCCCCTGGTCGCCGCCGCGACCGCCTTCGTGGCCGGCGTGCTGACGATCGTCATGGGCGTGGTGGCCAGGGTGCCGTTCGCCCTGGCGACCGGGCTCGGCCTGAACGCGTTCCTCGCCTACGCCATCGCCCCCCACATGAGCTGGGAGGACGCGATGGGCCTGGTGGTGCTCGAAGGGCTGGTCATCCTGGTGCTCGTGCTGACCGGCTTCCGGGTGGCGGTGTTCAACGCCATCCCGCCGTCGCTGAAGACCGCGATCAGCGTCGGCATCGGCCTGTTCATCGCGCTGATCGGGTTCGTGGACGCGGGCTTCGTCCGCCGTACGGCGGGCGGTTCGGTACCGGTGCAGCTCAGCGTGGCCGGGACCGGATCGCTGAGCGGCTGGCCCACCCTGGTGTTCGTGATCGGCCTGCTGGCCACCGCGTTCATGGTGGCCCGGCGGCTGAAGGGCGCGATCCTGATCGGCATTCTCGGGACCACCGTGGTCGCCGTCGTGGTGGAGGCCGTCGCGGACCTCGGTACGCAGGTCGTCGGCGGCAAGCCGGCCGACCCGAACGCCTGGGCCATGGTCGCGCCCGGCATCCCCGACCAGATCGCGAGCCTGCCCGATCTGTCGCTGCTCGGGCAGTTCAGCCTGTTCGGCGCGTTCGACGTGGCGAGCGTCGGCGTGGTGACGGCGGTGCTGTTCGTGTTCACGCTGCTGCTGGCCGACTTCTTCGACACCATGGGCACGGTGGTCGGCGTCGGCCGCCAGGCCGGACTGGTCGGCAAGGACGGCACGCTGCCGCGCACCAAGGAGATCCTGCTGGTCGACTCGCTCGCCGCGGCGGCGGGCGGCGCGGGCTCGGTCTCCTCCAACACCACCTACGTCGAGTCGGCGGCCGGGGTCGGCGAGGGCGCGCGTACCGGGCTGGCCAGTGTGGTCACCGGGGTGCTGTTCCTGCTGGCCATGTTCTTCGCGCCGCTGACCGAGATCGTCCCGGCCGAGGCGGCGGCCCCCGCGCTGGTGATCGTCGGCTTCCTGATGATGACCCAGGTCAAGGACATCGACTTCGGCGACTACGAGATCGCCATCCCGGCGTTCCTGACGATCGTGCTGATGCCCTTCACGTACTCGATCACCGCGGGGATGGGCGCGGGCTTCGTCAGCTTCATCGTGATCAAGGCGCTGCGCGGCCGGGCGCGCGAGGTTCACCCGCTGTTGTGGGTGGTGGGCGCGCTGTTCCTGGTGTACTTCACCGTCGAGCCGATCAAGTCGCTTCTCGGCGCGTAGTGCCAGGCCGTCTCTGTACCCTCGGGAGGTGCCTGGGCTGCGAGGACTACCTGGAGGAATAGGTTGAGAGCGTATATAGTTAGCAAGGGTAATGAGCCATGCTAATGAACCAAGCCAAGAGCGACGCCGCGAACCTGCGCAGCGACGCCGGCCTGGCGTCCGCGCTCCGCGTGTCGCTGGCCCGGTTGAATCGCCGGTTGCGGCGGCAGGCCACCGTCAACTCACTGACCCCCAGCCAGTTCGCGGCCCTGGCGGCCATCGAGTACCACTCCGGGATAACCCCCGGCGAACTCGCCGAACTGGAGAAGATGCAGCCGCCCTCAATGACACGGGTGATCGCCGCGCTGGACGAGCGCGGCCTGGTCGTGCGAACCGCGCACCCGACCGACCGGCGCCAGGTCTCGGTGAGCGTGACCGAGGCCGGCTCGGCGCTGTTGAAGGAGGAACGCCGGCGCAAGGAGGCGTGGCTGACCCAGCGCCTGAAAGAACTGACCGCGGAGGAGCGGGCGGTGCTGCGGGCGGCGGCGCCGATTCTGGAGAAGCTCAGCAGGATCTGACCTCCTCGGGCGCGGTCGCCGACTCCGCCGCAGGCGCGGTGGACGACTCCACCGAGCCCGCGGAGGACGAACCGGAGGAACCCGGCGCGGCGGCATCCGTGCGCGAGGCCGCCGCGGGCAAGGTACGTCGTTGGTCGCACCGTCCGTGGTCACGTCGCAAGGCCGCGGCCAGGGAAGCCGCCGCGCGTGAGGTGCAGGCGATCGAGTCCGGCACGGCGCAGGCCGTACCGGCGGGCAAGAAGCGCAACGGCGGGATGTTCCGCTCGCTGCGCAGCCACAACTTCCGCCTGTACGCCTCCGGCGGCATCGTCTCCAACGTCGGCACCTGGATGCAGCGCACCGCCCAGGACTGGCTCGTACTCGAACTCACGCACGGCAGCGCGGCGGCCCTCGGCGTCGCCACCGCCCTGCAGTTCGCCCCCCAACTGGTGCTCGGCATGTGGGGCGGCGTACTCGCCGACCGCTACGCCAAGCGGCCGATCCTGATCACCGCGCAGTCCCTGATGGGCGTGCTCGCGCTGACGCTCGGCCTGCTCACCGTGACCGGCACCGCCCAGGTCTGGCACGTCTACACGATGGCCCTGCTGGTCGGCGTGATCTCCTGTCTCGACATCCCGACCAGGCAGGCGTTCGTCGTCGAGATGGTCGGCAGGGACAACCTGGCCAACGCGCTGGCGCTGAACAGCTCGATCTTCAACCTGGCCCGCGTGGTGGGCCCGGCGCTGGCCGGTCTGCTGATCTACGCCCTCGGCGGCACCGGGCCGATCTTCCTGCTCAACGCGCTGACGTTCGCCGGAGTGATCGCCAGCCTGCTGCTGATGCGCCGCGCCGAACTGCGCACCGCCGAACCGGTGCCGCGCGCCAAGGGCCAGTTGCGCGCCGGGCTGCGCTACGTGCTCGACCGCAGGGAGTTGCTGACCCCGATTCTGCTGATGGCGTTCATGTCGATGTTCGCGCAGAGCTTCATGATGTCCATCGCGCTGATGGCCAAGGAGGTCTACCAGGCGGGCGCGTCGTCGTTCGGCCTGGCCTCCAGCGGCTTCGCGGTGGGCGCGCTGGGCGGCGCGCTGCTCGCCGCCCGCCGGGTACGGCCGGGCCGGCGCCTGCTCATCGGCGGCGCGCTGGCCTTCGGGGTGACCCAGATCGTGGCCGGGTTCGCCCCCTGGTACATCTCCTACGTCGTCCTGCTGGTGCCCGCCGGGATCGCCCTGATCACCGTCAACACCGCCGCGAACGCCATCGTCCAGCTCGCCACCTCCGCCGAGATGCGCGGCCGGGTCATGGGGATCTACTTCCTGGTGTTCACCGGCGGCGCCCCCATCGGCGCGCCGCTGATCGGCTGGGTCTCCGAACTCGGCGGTCCGCGCATCGGCGTGGTCATCGGTGGCATCATGACCCTGGTCGGCACCGGGCTCGCCGTGCTGCTGGCCAACGCGATCTTGCGCCGGAGGGGTTCGCATGCGGTTGTTCGCGGCGCTGCTGCCACCGCCGGAAGCGCTCGATGAGCTGGCCGGCGCGCTCACCCCGCACCTGGACGACTGGCCCGACCTGCGCTGGCTGGCCAGGGACAACTGGCACCTCACCCTGTCGTTCTTCGGTGAGGTGCCGGACCGCGCGCTGCCCCGCCTTTCGGTACGGCTGGCCCGCGCCGCCTCCCGCTACCCGCCGGTGACGCTGTCGTTCACCGGGGCGGGCGCGTTCCCTTCGGCCAGGCGCGGGCGGGTGGTCTGGTACGGCCTGGCCGGGCCGGTCGGGCGGCTCACCAAGCTGGCCGCCTCGCTCGCCGCCGGGGCCCGCAGGGCGGGCGCGACGCAGGTGGACGAGAAGCCGTTCCGCCCGCACCTGAGCGTCGCCAGGGCGCGGGCGGAGGTCGACGTGCGTCCTCTGGTCAGCGCGCTGGCGGCGTTCGAGGGCATGCCCTGGGACGCCCCGGATGTCCACCTGGTGCGCAGCCACCTGGGGGCGAGGGTGCGGTACGAGACCGTGGAGTCGTGGCCACTTGGCGGGACCACCCAGGGCGGGGGCTAGGCTCACGTAACGTGGATCGTCCCAGAAGGTGGTTGCTGCCCACGGTGCTCGCCGTGCTGGTGCTCATCGTGGTGCTCGGCGCGCTGCTGACCTGACCGCGTGCTCGGTGTGCCTGATCACCAGGCCCAGTCCTCCGGTGCCGTCCGGTAGCCGGGGAAGATCTCGTCGAGGCGGGCGAGCGCCTTGCCGTCCAGCTCGACGTCCAGAGCCTTGACCGAGTCGATCAGTTGCTCCTCGGTGCGCGGCCCGACGATCGGCCCCGTCACGGCGGGCTGCCTGAGCAGCCAGGCCAGCGCGACGTGCGCCGGCTCGTGGCCGATCTCATCACAGAACGCCTCATAGCGCTCGATCTTCTCGCGGTGCTTGTCCAGCTCGTTGGTCACCCGCTCGTTGGCCGTACGGCCCTTGTCGGTCCTCCGCAGTACGCCGCTGAGCAGGCCGCCCGCGAGCGGGCTCCACGGGATGACGCCGAGCCCGTAGTCCTCACAGACCGGGAGCACCTCCAGCTCGGCCTTGCGGTGGACGAGGTTGTAGTGCGTCTGCTCGGAGACCAGCCCGAAGAAGCCCCGCCGCTCGGCCCGCTCCTGGGCCTTGGCGATGTGCCAGCCCGCGAAGTTGGAGGACGCGGCATACAGGATCTTGCCCTGCTGCCGGAGCACCTCCATGGCCTCCCAGAACTCCTCGAACGGGGTGTCCCGGTCGATGTGGTGGGCCTGGTAGATGTCGATGTGGTCGGTCTGCAACCGCTTCAGCGAGGCGTCACAGGCCAGCCGGATGCGCCGCGCCGACAGCCTGCTGTCGTTGGGCCACTCGCTCTCCGGCTGGTAGACCTTGGTCGCCACCACCGTCTTCTCCCGGCGGCCACCACCCTGCGCGAACCAGTCACCGATGATCTCCTCGGTGCGGCCCCAGCCCGCCTGCCAGCCGTAGGTGTCGGCGGTGTCGAAGAAGTTGATGCCCAGCTCGTGAGCCCGGTCCATGATGGCGAAGGACTCGTCCTCCTGCGTCACCGGTCCGAAGTTCATCGTGCCGAGGCAGAGCCTGCTCACGGAAAGACCGCTGCGGCCGAGATTCACATATTGCATGGCGTAAGCCTAGGGACCTGGAGCGCACTCCAGGCGATGGGCTCCGGCCACGTCACGAGCGGACAGGGGTTGTGCGGGGCATGATGGGCGGCATGGGGGTATTGATCCGCGCGGCCTCAACCGCACCGCTCACCGTACTCGCACGGACCGTGCTGGTACTCCTTTTGGTGCTGGGCGTGTCGGCGCCGGGGCTCGCCTGGGCTGCCGCTGACGACAGGGAACGGCTGGTGTTCCGCATCAAGGACCCGCGGATCACCGAGTCCAGCGGGCTCGCCACCTCGCCGACCCACCGGGGCATCGTCTACACCCACAACGACAGCGACGCGGGCCCCGTCTTCTACGCCATCGGCCCGCGCGGCACCACCCGCGCGACCTTCCGGCTGAGCGGCGCGGAGGCCCGCGACTGGGAGGGCATGGCCGCGACGGTCGATCCGCAGACCGGGCGCGGCGTGCTGTGGTTCGCCGACATCGGCGACAACATGGACGGCGCCTGGCCCGACATCTCCGTCTATCGCGTCCTCGAACCCACCCGGATGCGCGACGCCACCCTCCCCGCCACCCGCTACCGCTTCCGCTACAAGGACGGCGCGCGCAACGCCGAGGGCCTGATGGTCAATCCGCGCACGGGCCGCCTCTACATCGTGAGCAAGGAGTTCGGCGGCTCGGTGTACGCGGCCCCGCGCCGGCTCAGCACCACCAAGCCCAACACCCTGCGCCGGATCGCCTCCGCGCCGATGATGGCCACGGACGCGGCCTACGCCCCTGACGGGTCCGGCTACGTCATCCGCACCTACTTCTCGGCGAACATCTACGACGCGTCCGGCAACTCCCTCGGCAGGCTCTCCATGCCGGCGGCGGACCAGGCCGAGTCCATCACGTACACGCGCGACGGCGCCGCCGTACTGACCGGCTCGGAGGGCCCGAACAGCCCCGTCCACCGCGTCCCCCCCCCCCCCCCCCCCCCCCCCCCCCCCCCCCCCCCCCCCCCCCCCCCCCCCCCCCCCCCC